>JARFQU010000009.1 GCA_029287595.1 Halioglobus sp.
GACTCCGCAGCCAGCAACAGGGCTCCCAGCAGCAGATGGTCTCGCAGCGCCGCGCTCACGGCGGGGCCGGTTACCAGCGCACCCTCGGCCAGCTCCACACCCGAGAAATCAACATTCGCCGCGCGCCGGGTCTGGTCAATCAGGGTACAGGGGCTGATGGCCTGGGCCGGTAATTGTGCGGCCCGCACCAGGGCCAGGGCCGGTGCACCACGGTGTTCCACCACGACGACAAACAGGGACGCCGCGGTTGCGTCAACCACGTATTTCTTGGCGCCGTGCAGGCGTCCGTCATCATCGACACGACAGGCGATCGCCTCATTGCCCCAGTCTTCATTCTCCAGCAGTGCAACACTCGCCGGCGCACCGGCAGCGATTTCCGCCAGCACTGTATCCAGCTCGCCCGCGCCTCCCGCGCGCAGCAGCAGCTGTCCCGCCAACGTGGTGCTGATCAGTGGTGTGCCCAACATGGCCCTGCCCATGGCTTCCACCACGGGCACCACCGTCGCAACGCCCATGCCCGAACCACCACAGGACTCCGGCAGGGCGATACCTGTCCAGCCCAGCCCGACCATTTCGTCCCACACGTCACCGTCGAAACCAGTGTCGGTTTCCAGTTGCGCCCTGACGACGCCCATGGGCGATTTGTCGCGGCAAAACTCCCTGGCCACATCCAGTAACATGGCCTGTTCTTCGCTGAACTGCAGCGCTGTATTTCCGATCACTGACATACGTTCATTCCCTACTTCGGCAGGCCGAGGATATGCTCGGCCACAATGTTGGCCTGTACCTGGCTGGTGCCGCCGCCGATGGTGGCTGAAAAGCTGTTGAAATAAGCGCGCTGCCAGAACCCGCCCTGGCGCGCCTCGGCGTCACCCACATAGAGGCCACCCTCGGCACCCTGCAGGCCGATAGCCAGCTGCCGCATACGCCGGGTCATCTCGGTGGCGCGCAGCTTGTGTGATAGCGGCAGGGATCCCGGGTAGTCCGTGGTCAATGGCGCTACCTGGGCGCGCTTGTCCCCCAGGGCGAGGGCCTTTTCTTCCATAATGGCCTGTACCAACTGGTCGCGCACCACGGGATCGCGCAGCAGGGGTTCGCCGTCGCGTTGCACACCGTCGAGCTGAGCAATCATATCGTCGACCGTCACCCGCACCATGGCCAGGCCACCGGCCGCACCGGCCTCGGCGCCGCGCTCATACTGCAAGGTTTGCATGGCGATACGCCAGCCCTGCCCCTCTTCCCCCATCAGGCAGTCCGCCGGGATGCGCGCATCGGTGAAGAAGGTTTCAGTAAAGCCGAACTCACCGGTGATCTTGCGAATCGGCCGGGTTTCTATGCCCGGCACCTCCATGGGCGACAGGAAGTAGGACAGACCGTCGTATTTGCGCGCTGTTTCAGTATTGGTACGTGCCAGCAAAATCATGTACCGGGCGAAATTACCCATGGTGGTCCAGATCTTCTGCCCGTTGAGCACATACTCGTCACCATCGCGCACCGCCCGGGTCTGGGCATTACCCAGGTCAGAACCGTTATCCGGTTCGGAGAAGCCCTGGCACCAGATATCCTCGGCGGTGAGGATGCCCTTGAGGTACTTTGCCTTTTCCTGCTCGGTGCCGATGTCATTGATCAGCGGACCCGCCCAGCCCAGTCCAATCACATTGAAACAGATGGGTACCCCGTGACGGCGCATTTCCTGGTCGGCCACACTCTGGAATACCGTATCCAAGCCTCCACCGCCATATTCCCTGGGCCAGGCCATACCCAGGTAACCGGCAGCCCAGACCTTGTATTGCCACTCGCGCAGGAACTCCAGCTGGCGTTCATCTCCCACTTCCATAAACGTCTGGGGCAGCAGGAAGCCGGGATCCGCCGGATTATTTTCCTGCATCCAGGCTGAGACCTCGGTGCGAAATTCCTTTAACTCCTGATCACTCACACTCATGTCCTGTTCACTCCATACCCGGCAGCTGTAATGGTTCGCCCTGCTCATCCGCGCGCTTGAAAGCCGGGCGCTCCATCAGGCGCTGCAAGTACGCCAGGGTCTGGGGCTGGTAGCGCTCTTCAAATTTCAGCGCACGACCCAGGTACAGCGCATAGCCCACAGCAATGTCCGCGATAGTAAAGCGCTTATCGACCAGGTAGTCATTATTCTCCAGATGCTGGTCCAGACGGCGCAAGCGCGCGATAAACCACTTGACGTAGTCATCCGCCACCGCCTGCTTCTCCGGCGTGGGTTCCAGATAGTAATAGCGCATGGCGATGGTCTGGGGGAAGGTCAGGGTGGCATCCGAGTGGTGCAGCCAGTTCAGGTAGGCGCCGTATTCGGCATGCTCAGGGCGCAGCCCGAAATCGTATTGCTGGTAGCGATCCACCAGGTACTGGCAGATGCCCGCGGACTCCGTCATTTCGGTGTCGCCATCGACAAAATAGGGCACCGTTCCCAGGCTGTTAACACCCAGGTACTCGCGGTTGAACATCCTCGGAGGGAAGGGCAGGATTTCCACCTCGTAGGGCAGGCCCATTTCCTCCAGTGCCCACAGCGGACGCAGGGACCGGGCGCCACTACAATGCCATAATTTCACGATTACACTCCATACTGGCGAGCCGCCAGGTCACGCATGATTTCTTCCGAGCCACCGCCAATAGCGTTGACCCGCACTTCACGATAAATACGCTCCACCCGGCTGCCGCGCATATAACCGATGCCCCCGAGAATCTGCATCGCCTCCCGGGCGCAGAATTCCATGGTCTCACTGGCCTGCACTTTCAGCAGGGCTATATCACCGGGATTGGGATTGCCGGCTTCCATCGACTCATAGCAAACACGAATATAGGCTTGAGTGGCATTGAGCTTCTGTTTCATCTGGGCGATCTTGTGTCGAATCACCTGGTGGTCCGCCAGGCGCTTGCCAAAGGTTTTGCGCTCCCTGGCCCACTCTACCGCTTCCTCCAGGCATACCCGACCCAGGGCCTCCATCGCCGCGGCCATGAACATGCGCTCGCCGTTGAAATTGGTCATGATCACCAGGAAGCCCTGGTTTTCCTCGCCAATCAGGTTTGCCACCGGCACGCGCACATTATCGAAGTACAGGGTCGCGGTATCCGATGCCCACCAGCCCTGCTTGCGATCCAGCTCGGTGCGACTGAAGCCCTCGGCATCGGTGGGAATCAGCAGCATCGACACCCCCCGGGCACCCTCGCCGCCAGTGCGCACCGCCGTGGAAACCCAGTTGGCGCGCATACCGCCGGTAATGTAGGTCTTGGAACCGTTGACGACATAGTGGTCGCCATCCAGTACCGCCGTGGTGGTCAGTTGGGCGACATCGGAGCCGCCGCCGGGCTCGGTAATGCCCAGGGAGATGTGCTTCTCTCCCGCCAGCACGGGTGGTGCAATACGCTCTTTTAATTCATCGGAGCCCCAGTTGAGCACCGGGGGCAAGCCGATGCCGTGCACCATCAGGCTGGCGGGGATGCCACCCACACCGATGCGCGACAGCTCCTCATTGGCTATCCAGGTGTGCCAGGAATCAATTCCCTGGGAGATACCGCCGTACTGTTCCGGGTAACCCAGGCCCAGCAGCCCCACTGCCGCCGCCTTGGGCCACAGCTCGATAGGAATGTGGCCCGCTTCGTCCCAGTCCTCGGCGTAGGGCATGATCTCGGTATCGATGAATTTGCGCAGCTGATCACGCCACTGATGATGCTCTTCCCGCAGGTTGGGATTGGGCAAACGGGCACTGTCAAAATCAAGTGACATCAGGGTCTCTCCGACGAGGTAAAACTAAAGCCCAACTATACTAAATAAGCACCCCCCCAGGCGCATGGGCTGGGGCGCCAATGATATGGGCTGTGGTGACAGGCTGCGGTTCCATCGGCCAGCCCACTGGGATAACCTGATCGAACACCCACCCAAAGAGCCAGCACGCCTCATGAATATCGGTGAAGGGTCTGCACGGCGCCAGGGCCTCCCCCTGTGGAACCTGGCCTTCCGGGCAGGATTTCTGGCAGCGGGGGTGTTTGCAGTGGCAGCCATGCTGCGCTGGCTTTACTGGATGGCCGTACCTGAGAGCTGGAATTATTCCATTTCCCCCAACTGGTGGCACGCCCACGAGATGGTTTTTGGTTTTGCCATGCCCGTAGTCGCGGGATTCCTGCTCAGCGCCGTCGCCACCTGGACGGGAATTCCCGGCACCCGGGGGCGCCGACTGCAAGCCCTGTTTGGCCTGTGGCTGCTGGCCAGGGGCCTGCTCTGGCTGGCCCCGCAGCACCTGTTATGGGCCTGGTTGGCGGAAATGTTGTTCCTGGCACTACTCAGTTACGAGCTGGGCAGCCGCGTCTGGGCCACGCGACAGTGGCGTAACCTGTTGTTCCTGCCCGTGTTACTCATACTGGCGGTGCTGGATACCATCAGCTTCAGCAACGCAGATGACCCACAGCTCACTACCCGCCTGTTCTACGGCACCGTATGGATGATTACCGTGCTGGTGGTGATCATTGGCGGCAGGGTGATTCCGCTGTTCACCGGCAACCGCCTGGGCTTCAAAATCACCCCCCTGCCACCGGGCTTTGACTACCTGGCTATTGGCATTACCGCATTGATAGGCCTGGTTACCGCGTTTACACCCTGGCCAGACAGTGCCACCTGGCTGCGTCCGTTGTGCCTGACAGGGGCATTCATCCACCTGTACCGGCTGTATCGCTGGCAGGGCTGGAAAACCTTTGCTATCCCCCTGCTCTGGTCCATGCACCTGAGCTACCTGTGTATCCCGCTGGCGATGCTGGGACTGGCGCTGACGGGCAATGACCCGATAGCCGGGAAGAACATCATGCACCTGCTGGCGGTGGGTACCATAGGCGGCATGATTATTTCGATGATGTCCCGGGTGTCCCTGGGTCACACGGGACGCCCCCTGGAAGTCCCGAACTACCTGGCCTGGGCCTTTGCACTGGTGTTGCTCGCGGCGGTTATTCGCGCCCTGCTCCCACTAGCGGCTCCACCACTGACGCCCTGGGCCTGGCAACTGTCCGCGCTACTGTGGATGATCGCTTTCAGCGCATTTTTGTGGCGCTACCTGCCCATACTTACCCGCCCCCGCGTGGACAACAAAGCCGGATAGCACTGCCCCAGCAGGCCGGGCAGCGGCCCCAGCCAGTATACTCAGCAATGAAAAAGGCTCTTCGCGCATTGCGGGGATTTGCCGGTTGCGGAGTCTTTAAAGTCAGCCGATGCGCCGGTCTGCCACATTGGTGTATACCCCCTGCGTTTCGAACCCCAGGCACTTCGGGTGTACACACCAATGTGGCCGACCTCTTTGAGTCATGACTCTAGCAGCATCCACTACCTATCCATTTTGCTTGGTTCCAAGGGCGTTGGGAGAGTGACTGAATTTCACGTCTGATATACGCGCCCCTGCGGGGTGCCCTCGGTAGGTTGCGATCCAGAAAAAGCCCTGTCTCGCGCCCTCACGAGGCGCTGATTTGCGACGTGAAATTCAGCAGCTCCCCCAACTCACCACCGGACTCGCTGCGAATCTGTAGCGCCCCAGATCAGAGTCGGGGGTGCGGCTGAACTTGCCGTTGCAAGTGCGCGCTGAGAGAGGGAGCGAAACGGCGCTTTTCCGGTTCGCGACCGACCGAGGGTACCCCGCAGGGGCGCGTGTACAAGACGGCAGGTTCAGGCACACCGCCGACGGCTTCGGAGCGTGACGATAGAACCAGGTAGTGGATAGTTGGGGAGATGCTGAAACAAGGCCAGCTCGATCGCGGTGTACCACCGAAGTGACTGGGGTTCGGAACGCCGGGGGTATAGCGCGATCGGGCTGGCCGCCTGGCGGGAAAGACCGACTAAGGCGGATCGTAAGGCACCCGACCCTTGGTGAACTTCTCGCGGTTCTCGCGTTTCTTTTCTTCGCTTTTTTTCAGCAGCACGTAGACCGCGCCGGTGCCGCCGTGGCGGGGTTGGGCGCTGTGGTAGGACTGGTCGTTCTCCAGTTCGCGCAACCAGTGATTGGTGCAGCCCTTGAGAATCGAGCTGCTTTCGCGCTCCGCCCCTTTATGGCCCTTGCCGTGGACTATCTGCACGCTGCGCAGGCCCAACTGGTGGCATTCCTCGATAAACTCGAACAGCTCCTTGCGGGCCACCGCGGCGGTCATGCGGTGCAGGTC
>JARFQU010000023.1 GCA_029287595.1 Halioglobus sp.
TTGTCAATCCGGCGTTTCCAGAGGGCATCATGCTGGCGATCCTGTTTGCCAACCTGTTTGCTCCGCTGATGGATCACTTTGTGGTGCAGGCCAATATCAAACGGAGACTCGCCCGTGTCTAGTAATGACAGTATCAAGAAAACCCTGATCGTTGCGTTCTCGCTATGCATTGTCTGTTCGGTGATCGTTTCCACCGCTGCGGTGCTGCTGAAGCCAACCCAGGAGATCAACAAGACACTTGACCGCAAACGCAATATTCTCGCAGCAGCGGGCATGCTGCAGGAAGGCGTTAGCGTGGAGGATCAATTCGCCCAGGTCACTACCCGCGTTGTGGACCTGCGCACGGGCACCTTCAGCGATACTGTCGACCCCGAGAAATTCGACCAGCGCAAGGCCGCCAAGGATCCGGCAGAATCGATGGCGCTGAGTGCCGCGCAGGATCAGGCAAAAATATCCCGTCGTGAAAACTATGCCCTGGTGTACCTGGTGGAAGACGGACAGGGCGATATCGATAAAATCATCCTGCCGATTCACGGTTACGGGCTGTGGTCGACGCTTTACGGGTTTATCGCCCTGGAGGCCGATGGTAATACCGTGGCCGGACTGGGCTTTTACGAACACGGCGAAACCCCCGGCCTGGGTGGAGAGGTGGACAATCCCCGCTGGAAGGCGGTGTGGCCTGGCAAGGAAGTGTATCGCGATGATGAGGTCGCTATCGGCTTGATAAAGGGAGCCGTAGACCCCTCGAACGCCAGCGCGGCCTGGCAGATTGATGGCCTGGCCGGGGCTACCCTTACAGCCAGGGGCGTTACCAACCTGGTGCAGTTCTGGCTGGGTGAAAATGGCTTTGAGCCGTTCCTTAATAACTTGAAATCAGGGGAGGTCTGAGAATGGAATCTGTCAAAGAAACCCTGACGGGTCCGATATTCAAAAATAATCCCATTGCGCTGCAGATTCTGGGAATCTGTTCCGCCCTGGCGGTAACGTCCTCCTTGCAGGTGACCCTGGTGATGTGTGTAGCCCTCACCGTGGTGACCGCATTCTCCGGTTTGTTCGTGTCAGTCATCCGCAACCACATTCCGGGCAGTATCCGAATTATCGTGCAGATGGTTATCATCGCGTCCCTCGTTATCGTGGTGGACCAGTTCCTCAAGGCCTATGCCTACGCTATCAGCAAACAGCTGTCGGTATTCGTCGGGCTGATTATTACCAACTGTATCGTCATGGGTCGTGCGGAAGCCTTCGCCATGAAAAACCCGCCGATGGCCAGTTTTATCGACGGTGTCGGTAACGGGCTGGGTTACAGCGTGGTGTTGATCGTAGTCGCGGTGATACGCGAGCTGTTTGGTGCTGGCAAGCTAATGGGCTTTGAGATACTGCCGCTGGTGACCGATGGCGGCTGGTACAACCCCAACGGCCTGCTGCTGTTGCCGCCCAGTGCCTTTTTCCTGATCGGCCTGTTTATCTGGGCACTGCGCAGCTTCCATAAAGAGCAGGAAGAGGCGCCTGACTTCAAGTTGGCGAAACATACGCCGGTGCAGGAGGGCGCGTAGATGGAATACTATCTGAGCCTGTTTATTCGCTCCATATTCATTGACAATATGGCGCTGGCCTTCTTCCTGGGTATGTGTACCTTCCTGGCGATTTCGAAAAAGGTCCAGGCGGCCATTGGCCTGGGTATTGCGGTCATCGTGGTGCTGACCATTACCGTCCCGGTGAACAACCTGATCTACAACTACCTGCTGGCGGATGGCGCCCTGGCCTGGGCGGGTCTGCCGGATATGGACCTGAGTTTCCTGGGCCTGTTGTCCTATATCGGGGTGATCGCGGCAATTGTCCAGATCATGGAAATGTTCCTCGACAAGTTTGTGCCAGCGCTTTACAACGCCCTGGGAGTATTCCTGCCACTGATTACCGTGAACTGCGCCATTCTGGGTGCCTCCCTGTTTATGGTCGAGCGAGACTACAACTTCGTCGAAAGTATGGTGTTTGGCGCCGGCTCCGGTGTGGGCTGGGCCCTTGCCATCGTGGCTCTGGCTGGCATCCGCGAGCGACTGAAGTATTCGGATGTACCGGACGGCCTGGAGGGCCTGGGCATTACCTTTATTATCGTTGGCTTGATGTCACTGGGCTTTATGTCCTTTGGCGGCATCGACATCTAGGCGAGACTGAACTTATATGGATATGACAATTGTTTACGGCGTCAGCATGTTCACGGCTATCGTGTTGGTGCTGGTAGCGATTATTCTCGCCGCCCGCTCGGCGCTGGTCAGTAGTGGCGACGTCAGCATCGAAATCAATGGTGAGCGCACCATAACCGTCCCTGCTGGCGGCAAATTGCTGCAGACCCTGTCAGAGGCCGACCTCTTCCTGCCCTCTGCATGCGGTGGCGGCGGTACCTGCGCCCAGTGCAAGTGCGTTATCAGCGAGGGCGGCGGTTCCATGCTGCCGACCGAAGAGTCGCACTTTACCCGGCGCGATGCCGCGGAAGGCTGGCGCCTGAGTTGCCAGGTCGCGGTGAAGCAGGACATGAAGATCGAAGTGCCGGAGGAGGTTTTCGGCGTCAAGCAGTGGGAATGCACCGTGGAGTCCAACCCCAATGTCGCTACCTTTATCAAGGAGCTGACCCTGCGCCTCCCGGAAGGCGAAAGTGTGGATTTTCGCGCCGGTGGCTATGTGCAACTGGAATGCCCGCCCCACCACGTGAAATACAGCGATTTTGATATCGAAGAGGAGTACCGGGGCGACTGGGAGCACTTCGGCTTCTTCAAGCTGGAATCGGTGGTCAAGGAAGATACGATCCGCGCCTACTCCATGGCGAATTACCCCGAAGAGAAGGGTGTAGTCAAATTCAATATCCGCATCGCCACACCACCTCCCGGTAGTGAGGGTATCCCCCCCGGGATCATGTCCTCCTGGGTGTTCAACCTGAAACCCGGCGACAAGGTGAAGGTTTACGGTCCGTTTGGGGAGTTTTTCGCCAAGGAAACAGATGCCGAAATGGTCTTTATTGGTGGTGGTGCCGGTATGGCACCCATGCGTTCCCATCTGTTTGACCAACTGAACCGACTGCACACCAAGCGTAAGATTTCTTTCTGGTACGGCGCCCGTTCCCTGCGTGAAATGTTCTATGTGGAAGATTACGACAAGCTGGCCGCAGAGAATGAGAATTTCGAGTGGCACGTGGCCCTGTCCGACCCCCAACCGGAGGACAACTGGGAGGGGCTCACCGGCTTCATCCATAATGTCCTGTATGAGGAATACCTGAAGGATCACCCGGCCCCTGAGGATTGCGAGTACTATATGTGCGGACCGCCAATGATGAACGCCGCGGTTATCCAGATGCTGACAGAGCTGGGTGTGGAACCCGAGAATATACTGCTAGATGACTTCGGCGGATAATCGACCAAGCCACTCAACAGAGTGGCTTTTTTGTATTGTCCTGGTGCTTGTGTTGTCCGCCTGCGGCGGTCAGCGAGGGCCGCTGCAACTGGCGGGCAACGCCATGGGCACCAGCTGGCACCTGAGCTATATGGCGCCGGCTGTCGCCGTAGACCGATCTCTTGTGCAGGCTGGTGTAGAGGCGCAGCTGGAGCAGGTAGAGCAGAGTATGTCCACCTACCGGGACGACTCTGAAATCAGCCGCTTCAACCGCGCACCTGTCGATACCTGGTTTACGGTGAGCGGCGAATTCTACAGTGTGTTGTCTGCCGCCCTGGCAGTGGGGCGTGACAGTGCCGGGGCATACGACGTAACAGTGGCACCACTGGTTGATTTGTGGGGTTTCGGACCCTCCATGGGCGAGGCAGTACTGCCGGGCGGCGAGGCAATCAAGGCGCTGTTACCACTGGTGGGGCAACAGCAACTGCGCCTGGATGGCGAGGCTCTGCGGATCCGGAAACCGGTTGCGCTGACGCTGGACTTTTCCTCGTTAGCCAAGGGCTTTGCCGTGGATCAGGTTGCCAACTGGCTGCTCTCGCAGGGGATCGATCGCTTCCTGCTGGAGGTGGGCGGAGAGATGCGTATGTCAGGGCTGAGCCACCGTGGCGATCCCTGGCATGTCGCCGTAGAACAACCCGACAGCGCTACGCGCGATGTGGCTGCAGCGCTGAGCGTGACCGACCGCGCGGTAGCGACCTCGGGGAGTTACCGCAACTATTTTGAAATGGACGGTCGGCGGTACTCCCACAGCATTGACCCACGCACGGGTCGCCCGGTAATTCACGACCTGGTCTCGGTGACAGTTATTCACAACAGTGCCATGATGGCCGATGCCTGGGCCACCGCGCTCATCGTGCTGGGGGCGGATCAGGCGATGGCAGTGGCGCGAGAGCAGGGATTGGCGGTATATTTCATGCGGCGCAACGAGATGGGTTTGCAGCACAGCCACACGACGGAATTTGTACCTTTTCTTGCGGTCGAACAGTAGCAGGGCGGCAGCGCCCCGGAGAACACGAAGATGACATTATTCCTGGTGAGTATGCTGGTTATTGGCCTGGTAATGGCGATCATGGCCGTGGGGGTGATCATGGGTCGCGCGCCTATCAAGGGTTCCTGTGGTGGCATGGGCGCCCTGGGTATCGACACCACGTGCGATCTCTGCGGTGGCGACCCGCAACGCTGTGACGAGGAAACCCGTGAGGGTGAGGTTGGCAAGTCCAACCCGGGCCTCTATTACCCCGCAGATCGCTAGGCAGGGGATGTACAACGCTTGAGTAACCCGGGCCAGGCTATTGCCAACTACGCACCGTTTATCGGCCTGCGTTACAGTTTCAGTCGCAAGCGCAATCGCTTTACCTCGGTAATCGCCCTGGTGTCCATGCTGGGTATGGTATTGGGGGTTGCCAGCCTGATCACGGTACTGTCGGTAATGAACGGTTTTGCCGGTGAATTGCGCGGTCGCATTCTCTCCCTGGTGGCCCACGGTTATGTGCAGGGCGACGCCGCGGGAATCCGCCAGTGGCGCGAACTGGCGCAACAGCTGCAGGCGCACCCTGAAGTCCTCGCCGTTTCACCCTATATCAGTAGCAAGGTCATCTTCGGCAACGGTAGCGTTTTGCGTGGCGCGGTACTGACAGCCATTGACCCGTCCATGGAAGAGAACGTATCGGGTATCCCGCAAGCGATGTTATCGGGATCCCTTGATAGCCTGGACGCAGATACCTTCAGCGTGGTGCTGGGTGCCACCCTGGCGCGTATGTTGGGGGTGCAGGTGGGCGATCGCATTGAAGTGACCCTGCCGCGTCTGACGGTAACGCCCCTGGGGATATTTCCCCGCAATAAGAAATTGACGGTCTCCGGCGTGTTTGAAATCGGTGCGCAGCAGGATGTCTACCAGGCCTATGTCTCTTTGGCCGGCGGACAGAAACTGTTGGGCAAAAAGGACGTGGTAGAGGGTCTGCAGGTGCGCACTGATGATCTGTTCGCTGCCCCCGCGATCATGTCCGATCTGGCGCGTTCGCTGTCGGCGGGCTATACGGTCAAGGACTGGAGCCAGACACAGGGTTCACTGTTTGCCGCCGTGCGCCTGGAAAAGGTCATGGTGAGCCTGCTGTTGCTCAGCGTCGTTGCCGTGGCAGCGTTTAACATAGTCTCTACCCTGGTTATGTCCGTGGCAGAGAAACGTCGCGATATAGCCGTGCTGCGCACCATGGGCGCCCGCGCTGGTGGCGTTATGGCTATCTTTATTGCCCATGGCCTGGGGCTGGCAACTGTGGGCATTGGTATCGGTTGTGTGCTCGGTGTCATGCTGGCCACCAATATCTCCGGTATCACCCTGTTTATGGAAAACCTGTTGGGCGTGAAATTGTTTGATCCCTCCGTTTACTTTATCAGCGCCTTACCCTCTGACCTGCAGTGGGGAGATGTTACCGCCGTGGTCCTGGCTTCCCTGGCCCTGAGCCTGCTGGCTACCCTTTACCCGGCCTGGCGGGCGGCGTCCATTGCACCTGCAGAGGTGTTGCGTTATGAGTAACGCGGTATTGGTGTGCGAAGCGCTGGGGCGTGTCTACGAGGACGGAGAGCATCGCGTGGCAGTGCTGGAGAACGTCAACTTCAGTCTCCCTGCCGGTGACAAGGTCGCCATTATTGGGGCCTCCGGTTCAGGTAAATCGACCCTGCTAAACCTGTTGGGCGGGCTGGATAATCCCAGTACCGGACGCGTGCTGATGAGTGGACAGGATCTGGCGTCACTCGCGGAACCCGCCCTGTGTCGGCTGCGCAATGAGCAACTGGGCTTTGTCTACCAGTTTCACCACCTGCTGCCGGAGTTCGACGCCCGGGAAAATGTCGCGATGCCCTTGCTCATCCGTGGCTTGCCCCGGGCCAAAGCCTGGCTCAAGGCGCAATCCATGCTGGAACGTGTGGGTATGGGCCCACGCATGACGCACAGGCCGGCACAGCTATCGGGAGGTGAGCGACAGCGGGTCGCTATTGCCAGGGCGCTGGTGGGTGAGCCCGCCTGTGTGCTGATGGACGAGCCTACCGGCAACCTGGATCCCCACGCGGCATCACAGGTATTGGCATTGATTGACGAACTGGGCGAGGAGCAGGCGTCTTTCGTGGTGGTCACGCATGACCCGGCGATCGCGGCACATATGAATCGCACCGTGGAACTGCGTGACGGTGGCCTGTGGCCTCTGGTATGAGGCGTAAAGAGCGCCTGCGCATGGCGCTGCGCTACACCTTCGCCATGGGCAGGGGCAACCTCTCTACCTTCCTGTCATCCCTGTCCATGTTGGGGCTGGTGCTGGCGATTGGCCTGCTCATCGTGGTGTTATCGGTGATGAACGGCTTTGACAAGGAGATGCGCGAGCGCATTCTGTCCCTGGTGCCCCACATCACCATTTACTCGCACTTGCCTATAGCGCAGTGGCGCGAGCCCGCCGCTGTTATTGGCGCCCATCCCGCGGTGCTGGAGATTGCGCCTTTCACCCACTTCGACAGCCTGTTGCTGCGCGGTGGCGATATTGAAACCGCCAGGGGTATAGGCCTGGACGTGGAAGATGCGGCGGTTACAGGTCGTATGCTGTCGGCTATTGGCGAGGAGGCGATCGCCGAGTTTCGTGAGCGCGAGGACGCCCTGGTGCTGGGCGTGGGACTGGCCGGGAAACTGGGTGTCGTCCCCGGTGACCAGCTCACACTTATCGTGCCTGGTAATGGTCGTGAGGATACGCTTAGCGCCGCACATTTCGAGACCGTGCGCTTGACCGCAGTATTGGATACCGGGACCGAGCTTGACCAGGCGGCGGCCCTGGTTCACCTGCAATTGGCATCCAGGATCGCGGGCCTGGACGGTGCGGTGAGCGGGCTGCGGGTGACTACCAATGATATTTTTGCGGTACAGCGCATCGCCTGGGAGCTGATACAACAGCTGGAACCCGGTTACTACAGCACCAACTGGATGATGACCCACGGCAACCTCTATGCGGCGATCCAGTTATCCCGGGACCTGGTGTCCATCCTGTTGTTTTCCATCATTGCCGTGGCTGCGTTTAACGTGGTGTCCTCGCTGGTGCTGGTGGTATTCGACAAACGCGGAAATATCGCCATCCTGCGCACCCTGGGTGCTTCGCCGGGTGATATCGCCTGGATATTTATTCTGCAGGGCGGCATGATCGGCCTGGTGGGTGTTGTTCTCGGCGCGGTACTGGGTGCCCTGGGTAGTTTGGCGGTACCTGGCCTGGTAGCGGGTCTGGAACAATTACTGGATATGCGTTTTCTCAACACCGACGTGTACCCGGTCTCCTTCCTGCCCGTCGATTTGCGCCTGAATGATATCCTGGCCGTCGCATCGGTGGCCTTTCTTATGTGCCTGTTGGCGGCTATTTACCCGGCACGTCGTGCCGCCGCGCTGGCCCCGGCCATGATCCTCAACCAGGATCGTTGAGCTTTTTCGCGGCGCGTCGCAGTTTGCGCTGGTGCCAATGGTGCGCCACCCGCCAGCGCCACAGCACGCTGATCACGAAATACCCGGTACTGCCAAAAAACAGACCGCAGATCAGGCAGCCCAGTAAAAATGGCTTCCAGATCGTCTGCAAACTGTGGGACAGCCAGTAAATACTCAGTTCGAATTCAACATCCTTCAGCGGTACATCGACGAGCATAGCGCCGACCCGGTAGGCCATATAGAAAACGGCCGGCATGGTGACAGGATTGGTGATCCAGACCAGTCCAACTGACAGCGGCAGGTTGCAGCTCAACAGTACCGCCATGGTCGCCGCAACTATCATTTGCCCGGGAATGGGCATGAAGGCCACAAACAGGCCGACAAAGAAAGCCATGGAGGCGGAATAGCGGTTGATATGCCACAGGTTGGTCGCATAGACCCAGTCTCCGAGCAGGCGCAGGGATTTGATCTTCCGCATTCTGGCAGGACTGGGGACAATGGATTTAAGCGTTTTCTTGGGCATTTTTTACTGGTCAGATATGACGTGTCATTCCCTGGAGTCATGTGATTGACTGGCTTTCGTTATACCACAGGATTCCCGCCATAAGGGCGAACCTGCCGCCGGCGGTATTATGCCTATTATTGGCCGGCTTCACTAGGGAGCCATGTGATGCGCTCATGGATGAGTGGCCTGGTAGTGGGCATCATCTCGGTGGGGTGGTGGCCCGCGTTGCCGGGGAATTTTTTCACCCTCCTGGCGAGTCTGGCAGGCGTGTTATCGCTGCGGCAGGGACAGCGGGGCGCGAAATGCTTCTCAGGGCTATTGCTCGGTTGTGCGCTGGGCATGGCCCATGGCAATGCACTGTTACAACACCGACTGCCGGAGAGTTGTGTCGGCAGCGCGCTGACACTATCGGGCGAGGTGGTATCGCTGCCCCGACGCAGCCAGATGCCTGACGGCACCCCGCGGCAGCGGTTTGAATTACTTGTGCGGAATTTGCAGCCCCTGCATTGCGCAGGCCCCAGGCGCGTATTGTTGTCCTATTACGGACCGCAGGCAATGGTACCCGGAGAGCATTGGCGTTTTGTGGTGCAGCTGAAAAAGCCCTGGGGCCTCGCCAATCCCGGCTCCTTCAACCTGCAGTCCTGGTTTGCCCAGACGGGTATCGATGCGCGGGGCACGGTGCGTCGTGACCAGGCCCGGCAGATCAGTGCTGCCAATCCTTTCTATCAGGCCCACCACCGCGCTCGCGCACGGATCAGCGAACGCATCTCCGGTCTGCCCTTGGACGCCGATGTGCGCGCAATACTGCAGGCTCTTACTGTAGCGGACAAAAGCGGTATCGACAGTCGGCTCTGGTCGCTGCTGCAGCAGTTTGGAGTGAACCACCTGCTGGTGATTTCGGGCCTGCACATAGGTCTGGTCGCGGCCGCAGCCTATCTGATCGGTGGGTCGCTGCAACGTCTGGGAGCCTGTATGGGCGCCAACCGCAGTTTGCCTGGTTTATGCGCGCTGCTGATGGCCGGTGCCTACGCGGCGCTGGCGGGTTTTTCACTGGCCACGCAGAGGGCGCTGTATATGCTCGCTGCCTTTATCTTTGCGGATCTGTTGGGCCGGCGCGGTAGGGCTTCGGGCAATTTGTTGCTGGCGGCTGCGCTGGTGCTGGGTCTTAACCCCCTGGCAGCCCTGGGCAGTGGTTTCTGGCTTTCCTTCGGGGCGGTGGCCGCGCTGCTGTGGCTGGGACAGTGGCAACGCGGCGCCGGTCGTGTGCGGCGAGTCGCCGGGACACATGTGTTTATGGCGTTGCTGATGCTGCCGCTGGGGGCCTGGTGGTTTGCCGGAGGGAGCCTGGCAGCGGCACCGGCCAATTTGTTGATGATTCCACTGCTGGGCGTCTGGGTCGTCCCCGTGGCCCTGTTGGCCAGCGTTTGTTTTCTTCTGGGCAGTTCCATGGAACTGCTATTGTGGCAGGTCGCTGCGTGGCCATTGCAACACATCCTGCCTGTGGCCCGGTGGCTGGACCAACTTTCTCCGGGTTGGATGTATTGGCATCTGCAGGGTGGGGCGGTAGCGATTTTCCTGGCGGCCTGTGCGGTTCTGCTGCTGGTGATACCGGGAGCAAAGCGCTTGCGTTTGATAGCAGCGCTATTCCCACTGCCACTGGTATTACCGCATGATCCTCGCGAACCTTTACCACAGGAGCACACCAGGGTGACGGTTCTCGATGTGGGGCAGGGCACCGCCGTGTTGCTGCAGGCTGGGGGTCGGGTGCTTCTGTATGACACCGGGGGCGGGGACCCCGCGGGCAGCAATATGGCGCGTTCAGTGATCCTGCCATTATTGCGCCGGCGCGGCGTAGATAGTCTGGATACGCTTATTGTCAGTCATCCGGACCTGGATCACGCGGCGGGTGTACGCGATGTCCTGAGATTGCTGCCCGCGGCCAGGCAGCTTTATGGCGGCGCCCAGGGCGCGATGCCACAGGGTCGTCCCTGCCTGGCCGGTGAGTCCTGGTCCTGGCCCGGCGGCCAGATCTTCCAGATACTTTCACCTGCAATGGAGACCGCTTTGCCCAGCAACAACGCCTCCTGTGTTCTGTCGGTGGAGATTGACGGCTACCGGCTGCTGCTGCCCGGAGACATCGAGGGCAGCAGGGAGCGGCAACTGGTGCGCTATTGGGGCGAGGGCCTTCTCAGCGACTGGTTGCTGGCGGCCCACCATGGCAGCAGGACCTCTTCGTCGCAAACCTTTCTGAAAATGGTGCGGCCTGACCTGGTAGTACTCAGTCACGGCTACGCCAATCGTTTCGGCCACCCCCATCCCCTGGTAATGCAGCGATTACAGGTAGCGGCGGATACCGTTATCGGCACTGCCGCAAGTGGGGCGCTGGAATTCACCGTCGTACCGGGACAACCTTTATCGATAAGTTCCTATCGCCAGGAATTGCGCCGCTACTGGATGTAAGTTGCTGCGGTTTCTCACCCTCGCAGCCTGTGCGTATAATGACCCGATTAGAACAACAGCAAGGGGCGTTACTGTGCTTGAACTATTGGCCGCAGGTGGTTGGATAATGGTACTGATAATGATCAGTTCCGTGGTAGTGCTGGCTATCTGCATCGAGCGGCTTTACACGCTCAATCCGAAGAAAATTGCGCCGCCGCACCTGCTGGCCACCGTGTGGAAGCAGCTCAAGGCGGGGGAAATGGACGCCAATCGTCTGCGTACCCTGAAACAGTCGTCGCCCCTGGGTCGGATTCTCGCGGCGGGCCTGGGCAACGCCTATCACGGGCGGGACGTGATGAAGGAAAGCATTCAGGAGGCCGCAGGACATGTGGTGCACGATCTGGAGCGCTATCTCAACCCACTGGGCACCATCGCGGCGATAGCTCCGCTGTTGGGCTTGCTGGGTACCGTGGTGGGCATGATCAAGGTATTTGCCGAGATCATGACCCAGGGCACAGGTAATGCCAGCGCACTTGCCGGTGGTATCTCTGAAGCACTGATTACCACCGCTGCCGGTTTGACTGTCGCTATACCGGCGCTGGTGATGCACCGGTATTTTACCGGTCGCATCGACGGGATCGTGATTGAACTGGAGCAGGAAACCATCAAACTGGTGGACGCCCTGCACAGTGAAGAAAATACGGAAGCACGTTCTTGAAATTTCGCCGTCAGCGCAGGGAGGAGGTTGGTATCAACCTGACGCCGCTGATCGATGTGGTGTTCCTGCTGCTGATTTTTTTTATGGTATCCACCACCTTTACCCGGGAAACCCAGTTGAGCGTCGATCTGCCCGAAGCCGAGGGCAAGCCCAGGCCGGAGGTACAGAAGCAGATCGAGATACTGATTGATGAGGCTGGTCAGTATCGGGTTAATGGGCAGGGCCTGGTCGACAGCCGCATGCGCACCCTGCAGGCCGCCATTTACAAGCTATCTGCGGGGGATACCACCTTGCCTATGGTAATTACCGCTGACGCCCAGGCGGCTCACCAGGACGTGGTCATGGCGATGGACGCTGCCGGGCAGATGGGCTTTGTGCACCTTAGTATCACTACCCGACAGCCCGCCGGACAACGGAGTCCCAGGGGACAATGACCACCAGGCCCCGGGCGATGTACAGCAGTACCCGCCGGCAGGGCAAACTCAACGACTGGGAGATTTACCTGCGGCTGTTGGGCTATGTCGTTCCCTATTGGTATTTGTTTGCGCTCAGCCTGCTGGGCTACCTGGTTTATTCTTTGGGCAATGTACTACTGGCGGATACGATGCAGTTCCTGCTGGATGCCCTCAATGACACCAGTGATGTGGCCAACGGTATCGTCTCCGGTGTGGCTTATCGTCTGTTCTACTCGCCCGACATGGGGCGCCTGGAATTCGCCCGGGTCGCCGTACCGTTAGCCATCGTGCTGCTGACCCTGACCCGGGCGCTGGGCTTTTTTGTCGGTACCTATTTCATGAATCACGTGGCTCGTCACCTGGTGCACGAACTGCGCTGTGAGTTGTTCGACAAGATGCTGGTTG
The DNA here is from genome assembly GCA_029287595.1 of Halioglobus sp. Classification (GTDB taxonomy): domain Bacteria; phylum Pseudomonadota; class Gammaproteobacteria; order Pseudomonadales; family Halieaceae; genus JAACFI01. The sequence continues at coordinate 12,411 of JARFQU010000023.1, forward strand.
CGCCCAGTGCTTATTACGACGCCCACAGCCAGGGTGTATTGATCTCAAAAATCACCTTTAACGTGGAACAGGTCACCGGTGCTGCCACCAAGGCGTTAAAGATCCTGGTGCGCGAAAGTCTGACCGTAGTCGCCCTGTTCAGTTATATGCTCTACCTCAATTGGCGGCTGTGCCTGGTATTTGTTGCTGTGGCGCCCCTGATCGCCCTGGTGGTGCGAGTGGTGGGCCGGCATTTCCGGCGTTACAGCCGCCGCATCCAGGCCTCGATGGGCGACGTGACCCAGGTGTCCAATGAGACTATCGGGGCCTATCGCGAGGTGCGCATATTCGGTGGACAGTCGCAGCAGCGGGAGCGTTTTCGCCATGCCAGTGACTACAACAGGGTTCAGAGCCTGAAATTGGCTTTTGCTGATGCGGTGAGTACGCCGGTACTGCAGACCTTGCTCGCCCTGGCACTGGCGGCGCTGGTATGGTTTGCCCTCAGCCCTGATATTCTCGCGGGCTTCTCCGCCGGTTCCCTGGTGGCGTTCCTGATTGCGGCTGGGCAATTGGGTAAGCCGATGCGGCAGTTGAGCGGCATACAGAGCGTGTTACAACGCGGCCTGGCTGCGGCCGAGGATATTTTTGCGCAACTGGACCTGGAAGACGAAATCGATACGGGTACTCACAGCGCATCGCGGGTTAACGGACATATCGCTATTGCCGACCTGTCTTTCTCCTACCCGGGAACGGATCGTGTGGCGCTGCGAAACCTGTCGCTGGATATACCCGCCGGCAGCACCCTGGCCCTGGTCGGGCGCTCAGGCAGTGGCAAGAGCACCCTGGTACAGCTGATTGCACGATTCTACCGCCCCGACAGCGGACAGATACTGTTGGATGGGGTGCCGATCGATGATTACCGGCTGGCCAATCTGCGCAGTCATATCGCCCTGGTTTCCCAGGAGGTCACCCTGTTTAACGATACGGTGTATAACAATATCGCCTATGGCGCTCTGGCTGATGTGCCGCGGGAGAGAATTGATGAGGTTGCCCGCCTGGCCTGTGCTGATGTTTTCATCGCCAGGTTGCCAAATGGCATTGACACGGTATTGGGTGATGACGGCGGGGGACTTAGCGGTGGCGAACGGCAGCGTGTCGCTATTGCCAGGGCGATACTCAAGGGTGCTCCGGTGCTGATACTGGATGAGGCTACTTCGGCGCTGGATAACGAATCGGAGAATTACATCCAGCAGGCGCTGGACAATATCATGCGCCAGCGTACCACCATTGTTATCGCGCACCGCTTGTCCACGGTGGAGAAAGCCGATTGCATCGCAGTCATGGATGCGGGCACTATTGTCGCGATCGGTACCCATGATGAATTGCTGCAGCGCGGTGGCATTTACGCGCAGCTGTATCACCGGGAGTTCAGTGATTGATGGCAGGCGCTGCACAGTCGCTGTCGGATGCCTGGTATAGCGAGGCCTGGTGGCTGTGGCTGTTGCGTCCCGCCGAGGTCCTGTTTCGCATGCTTGCTGCCGCGCGACGCTGCTGCTATCGGTTCGGCTTATGCCGGACATATAAACCCCCTGTGCCACTGGTGGTGGTGGGTAATATCACCGTGGGCGGTACGGGCAAAACTCCGGTAGTTATCGCCCTGGTAGAGGCGCTGGCTGCCCTGGGCCTGCGCGCGGGAGTGGTCAGCCGTGGCTATGGAGCGACTGCTAAACGCTTCCCTCACGTGTTGGATGAGCACAGTGTATTGGCAGATTGCGGTGATGAGCCCCTGTTGATTTATCGCCGTACCGGTTGTCCCTGCGTGGTGTCACCGGACAGGGTGCAGGCGGTGCGTACGCTGCTGAGTTTGTTCACGGTGGATATCGTGCTCAGTGATGATGGTCTGCAGCACTACGCTCTGGATCGCGATATGGAAATCGCACTGCTGGATGCCGATGCCAGGTTGGGTAACGGGTTCTGCCTGCCCGCTGGGCCCCTGCGTGAGCCACCCGGTCGCCTGGATACGGTTGACTATGTGCTCTACCGCGGCAGTGATGACCCTGACTCGGGGGTACAGTATGACGCCGATGCGCTGGTTAACGTGCGCACGGGCGACCGCGTGGCTCCGTCGCCCGGGCGGTTGGGGGCCCAGGTCAGCGCAGTTGCGGGCATTGGCCAGCCACGACAGTTTTTTACTGCGCTGGAGACACTGGGTTTCACGCTGCGACCGCGCGTATTTCCCGATCATCATGTATTCACGGCAGCAGATTTCCACGGCCTGGAAGACCGGCCTGTTATCATGACGGAAAAGGATGCGGTAAAATGCCGCGACATTGCCGGCAGTAACACCTGGTACCTCAGCATCGGGGCACAATTGCCGCTACAAGTGGTCGCTGCTGTGACACAACTGGCCAAACATTAAGCGCAACTGGGGAGCACCATGTCATTCACCGTTGTAATACCCGCCCGCTATGGCTCGACCCGCCTGCCCGGCAAGCCGTTACTGGATATCGCCGGCAAACCGATGGTCCAGCGGGTCTGGGAGCAGGCCAGTCGCAGTGCCGCCTCCAGACTGGTTATCGCCACCGACGACACCCGTATCAGGGACGTCGCCCAGGGCTTTGGTGCACAGGTCTGCATGACGTCCTCGGAGCATCCCTCGGGCACCGATCGCCTGCAGCAGGTTGCCCGTGAGATGGGCTGGGATGACGAGCAAATCGTGGTCAACGTGCAGGGCGATGAGCCGCTGATACCACCAGCGGTGATCGACCAGGTGGCAGCCAATCTCGCCACTAGGCCACAGGCCGGGATGGCGACCCTGTGCGAGCCGCTGGAGACACTGGAAGAGCTGTTGAATCCCAATGCGGTCAAGGTGGTAGCGGACCGGGAGGGCATGGCCCTGTATTTCAGCCGGGCACCGATTCCATGGCCCCGGGATGCCTTCGCGCAATCCCGTGAGGCGATGCCGTCGGAAGGGCAGTGGCAGCGTCATATTGGCATCTATGCCTATCGCACGCGCTTTCTGCATCAGTACGTCACCTGGCAGCCCGCCCCACTGGAACTGCTCGAAAGCCTGGAGCAGCTGCGGGCCCTTTACAACGGTGAGCGTATTCATGTGGCCCCGGCGGTGCAGCCGGTACCTGGTGGTGTCGATACGCAACAGGATCTGGACGCCGTGTGTGCCAGCCTGGGCGCGGCCGGTTAAAGGAACCTCCGGCACGGCCATTGCCTTATCCGTGGTCCGGCTGTGGCAAATTTCACTGATTTTTTGACTCGAAATGAACCGTTTTTTAGCGGATCAGGTTATTATGGACGGCTAATTTAATCCCCCTCGCAGGAAGAGATAGTTCACATGGCAGCGTTTGGCACAGAGTTTACCGGGCAGATGGTCAGTAGCCACTACGAGAACGGACAGTGGTCCGATCTGCAAGTGGTGCCCGTGGCTCCATTTTCGCTGCACCCTGCGACACATGTGCTGCACTATGCCAGCGAGTGCTTCGAGGGTCTCAAGGCCTATCGTCAGGAAACAGGTGAGGTGCACTTGTTCCGACCCGACCGGCATATCGCGCGGATGACCAACAGTGCCGCACAGTTGCTGCTGGAAATTCCCGGGCAGGCGGAACTGGAGCGCTCCCTGCATATGGCCGTGGCTGCTGTAGTCGATGCTATTCCCGCTTACCCGGGTGCCCTTTACCTGCGTCCCACGCTGCTGGGTACCGAGCAGGATATCGGTGCGGCGGCGCGGCCTTCACAAAAGGTTCTTTATTATGTTCTGACCTCTCCGGTGGGAAATTACTTTGCCGGAGGCCTCAAACCGCTGCGGGTCAAAGTCGATGACCAGGCCATGCGCTGCACCCCCGGATTTGGCGAGGTCAAAACCGGCGGTAATTACGCCGCGGCCATGCGGCATGTGGTGCTGGCGCAGCGCGAATTGGGTGCGGACCAGGTACTGTTCGCGCCCGGTGGCAATGTTCAGGAAACCGGCGCGGCGAATTTCGTGTTGATCGAGGGCAATGAACTGTTGACCAAGCCGCTCGATGGCTCGATTCTGCCTGGTGTTACGCGAGATAGCATCCTGACACTGGCCAGGGATGCCGGTCTCAAGGTCACCGAGCGGGATTTCAGTGTGGCAGAGCTGCTAGAGCGCGCACCACAGGGAGAGGCCGCCCTCACAGGCACCGCGGCCGTGCTCACCCCGGTGGGTGCTTTTCTGCATAACGGCAGCGAAATTACCGTTGGTGATGGCCAGATGGGGCCCTGGTCCGCCAGCTTGCGGGAGCAGTTGTGCGCCATTCAAAGTGGTGCGGCAGCGGACCCCCACGGCTGGCGTGCGCCACTGCAAGTGAACTGATACGGGCTGCAATGCCTGTCACGTGCTCTGCATGGCCGGGCACCTCGCCCGATGAATATAGATCTGCATGGGCTGCATCGGATCTATATTGATCGTCGTAACTTAACAGCAGATTGGGTGATAGACCTTTCATGGTAAAGCCAGTGGTATCAGTGCTATTTTGCTGTCTGGGCAATATCTGTCGCTCCCCCACCGCGCACGGTGTATTTGAGTCCAAAGTAACAGAGCTGGGAATGGCTTCACGCATTTACACTGACTCCTGCGGCACCGGTGGGTGGCATGTCGGAGAGCCCCCTGATTCCCGCGCGACTAACGCGGCGCGCCAGCGGGGTTACGATTTAAGTTCATTGCGGGCCAGGCAGGTACAGGCCGATGATTTTCAGCGCTTCGATTACATCCTCGCAATGGATCACCAGAATTTGCAGGACCTCACGGCCATGTGCCCGGGAAACTACACGGGCCGGCTTAGCCTGTTTCTGTCCTTTGCCGAGGGGGCCCGTGAGGAAGAAGTCCCGGATCCGTATTACGGCGGTGCGCATGGGTTTTCTCATGTGCTGGACCTGGTAGAGGCCGCCAGCGATGGCTTATTACGGGAGATCGCCCGTGCGCATCCTGCACGGTGAGGCTTTACAGCCTTTTAACAGCCTGGCCCTCCAGGCGAGTGCCGATGCTCTGGTCACCGTCGCGACCACCGAGGAACTGCTGGCGGCCTGCCGCTGGGCGCAACAGCGAGATTTGTCGGTGGTGCCGTTAGGGCAGGGCAGTAACGTGGTGCTGGCGGGTGACCTGAATGCGCTGGTCGTGCTTCAGCAGATTCCGGGCATAGAGCTGATCGACCAGCGCGGTGATACCGTTACACTGCGCGTAGGAGCGGGCGAGGATTGGCATTCACTGGTGCAGTGGAGCATGGAGCAGGGGCTGTATGGCCTGGAAAACCTCGCTCTGATCCCCGGCACGGTCGGTGCGGCCCCGATACAGAACATCGGCGCGTATGGCGTGGAGTTAAAATCTTTTGTACACGCGGTTCACGCTATTGCGATAGCTACCGGCGAACAGGTTTCCCTCAGCGCCAGCGAATGCGAATTCGCCTACCGCTATAGCGTGTTTAAGGGACGGCTGCAGGATCGGCTGGTTATTACCGCCGTTGATTTGCGCCTGTCCCGTAGGGCTGACATTCATATTGCTTATCCGGCGCTCGCAGCACAGTTGGCCGACTTCCCGGGCAAGGAGATAACGCCGCAGCAGGTGTTTGCGGCGGTGGTCGCTATTCGCAGCAGCAAGCTGCCGGACCCGGCGGTGTTTCCCAATGCGGGAAGTTTTTTTAAAAACCCCCAGTTGCCAGCGGCACAGGCCAGTGCACTGGCGGCCCGTTTCCCGGATTTGCCTGGCTACCCGCAGCCCGATGGTAGCGTGAAATTTGCAGCGGCCTGGATGATAGAGTACTGCGGTTGGAAAGCTTATCGCGAGCAAGACCTTGGCGTGCACCCGGAACACGCCCTGGTGCTGGTTAACTACGGTAATAACGACGGTCGGCAGTTGTTGGGTCTGGCCGGGCGTATCGCCGCCTCAGTGCGGGAGACCTTCGGTATCGAGTTGCATATCGAACCGCGGGTTTACGGTTAGTACAGTGACAGACTTTGATCACAAAGCCTACCTGCAGGCACTGACTACCCGGCCCGGGGTTTACCAGATGTACGATGCGCAGCAGAAATTGCTCTACGTGGGTAAGGCGCGCAACCTGAAAAATCGGGTAGGCAGCTACTTTCGCGCCAGCGGCCTGACTGAGAAGACCATGGCGCTGGTATCGCGTATTGCGGATATCCAGGTGACGGTAACCTCGACGGAAGTTGATGCCCTGCTGCTGGAACACAACCTGATCAAGAATCACCAGCCGCCCTACAACATCCTGTTGCGCGATGACAAATCCTATCCTTATATCCTGTTATCCACCGAGGATGAGTTTCCCCGGCTGAGCCTGCACCGCGGCACCCGCAGACGCAAGGGCAGCTACTTCGGCCCCTATCCCAGTGCCGGTGCGGTGCGTGAATCCCTGCATTTCCTGCAGAAAGTATTCAAGGTGCGCCAGTGTGAGGACAGCTACTTTCGCAATCGCTCCAGGCCCTGCCTGCAACACCAGATCAACCGCTGTACCGCCCCCTGTGTCGACCTGGTGAGCCGCGAAGAGTATGGCCGGCAGGTGGAAAACACCGCTATGTTCCTGAAAGGCAAGTCCAGCGAACTGATGGCCAGCCTGGCGGATGATATGGAGCAGGCGGCTGCCGCTCTGGAGTATGAAAAAGCCGCGGTATTGCGCGACCAGTTGGCGCAGTTGCAGCATGTGCAGGCCAGCCAGGGTATCGAGGGTGTAAAAGGTGACCTGGATATTCTCGCCGCAGCCGTTGAGGGTGGCCGCGCCTGCGTACAGGTATTGTTTGTGCGCGGTGCACGGGTACTGGGTAGCAAAACCTACTATCCGCCACTGAAGCTGCAGGAAAATCCGGCAGAGGTGCTGGCGGCCTTTATTCCCCAGTATTACCTGGGCAACCAGCGGGTGATCCCGCGTGAACTGATAGTAAATGCCTTGCCAGAGGATGCCACCACGCTGGTTGCGGCGCTCACCGTCCAGGCCGAGCGCAAAGTGACGTTGCGCGCCCGCGTGCGTGAGGCACGGGCACGCTGGCTGCGCCTGGCGGTGCAAACCGCAGAGACCAACCTGCATTCACACCTGGCGGGCCGTCAGAATATCCTGGGGCGCCTGCAGTCCCTGCAGGATTTACTGGGCCTGGCCGAGTTGCCAGAGCGCATGGAGTGCTTTGATATCAGCCACAGCTCAGGGGAGGCGACGGTTGCATCCTGCGTGGTGTTTGACCAGAACGGCCCGCGCAAATCCGATTACCGCAAATTCAATATCGAGGACATTATCGGTGGTGACGATTACGCCGCCATGCAGCAGGCCCTGGAGCGCCGCTACAAACGTCTGCAGGCCGGGGAGGGCGCCATGCCTGATGTCCTGTTCATCGATGGTGGCAAGGGGCAGGTCACCCAGGCGATGTCGGTACTGGGGGAACTGCAGATTGAAGGCGTGGAAGTTATCGGGGTGGCCAAGGGCGTTACCCGCAAGGCCGGCTTTGAAACCCTGGTGGACGGCAAAACCGGGCGCGAGCAACAACTCCCCGGTGATAGCCCTGCGCTGCACCTGATCCAGCAAATTCGGGATGAAGCCCATCGCTTTGCCATTACCGGACACCGCGCACGCCGTGATAAGTCCAGGCGGCGTTCCACGCTGGAAAACATCCCTGGCGTAGGCGCGAAACGGCGTCGGGAACTGCTGCGGCATTTCGGCAGCGCCCAGGGCGTAGAGAACGCCAATATCGAAGAGTTGCAGAAAATCTCCGGAATAAGTGCCACAATGGCACAACAGATTTACGACCACTTGCACAATATTCCGGTGCAGGACGACAGGAACTGACAGACTTGCCGATCAATATTCCCAATTCCCTGACCATCATGCGAATTCTGCTGATCCCGGTGCTCGTGGTGGTGTTCTACTTGCCGTTCAAAAACCACCTGCTGGTAGCCGCGGGTATATTTGCTGTGGCGGCAGTGACCGACTGGTTTGATGGTTACCTGGCCCGGAGACTGGGGCAAATGACGGCGTTTGGCGCCTTCCTGGACCCGGTGGCAGACAAGTTGATGGTCGTTATCGCCTTGGTGTTACTGGTGGAGCGCCACGATACGCTGCTCTTCACCCTGGCCGCCTGCGTCATTATCGGTCGGGAGATCGTGATTTCCGCGCTGCGAGAGTGGATGGCAGAACTGGGAGAGCGGACCTCGGTGGCCGTGTCCTATATCGGCAAAGTCAAAACCGTATTCCAGATGGTCGCCATCACGGCGCTACTGGCGATCGACCCCGCGCGCGACGGTAACTGGATGCTGGCCCTTTGCTACCTGGTGCTGTATGCGGCGGCAGTACTCACCTTGTGGTCCATGATGATCTACCTGAAAGCCGCTTGGGGCGTTATCAAAGACAGGGATAACCCCTTATAATTCATAAACTTGCGCTGATATTTTCCGCTTTCGGTTGACATCCCGGCGATAACACATAGAATATGCGCCTTTCCAACGTGTGCAGAGTTTGAACAGGTTGGATCAGGCAGCAAGTGCGGGAACAGCTCAGTTGGTAGAGCGCAACCTTGCCATGGTTGTGGCGGGGCGCGCAGCCTCGACGGTTCCGGCGACCACGGCGGTGGATAAACGCGAAGTGTGCGGGAATAGCTCAGTTGGTAGAGCGCAACCTTGCCAAGGTTGAGGTCGCCGGTTCGAACCCGGTTTCCCGCTCCAATTCGATTCGCATCTAACCAGTGCGATGAACGTGGGATTGACGTGATGCGGTGATGATCACAGAAATTCCATCCCCCCTGAAGGCTCGGTGGCAGAGTGGTCATGCAGCGGACTGCAACTCCGTGTACGCCGGTTCGATTCCGACCCGAGCCTCCAACTAAAATCATTAAAAACAAATACTTACGTTACACTTCTAGAATCTTTAGCAACCTTTTGGCCGTTTCAACACAATCCTGACGCAATCGACCGTTTACCGCTTTATCCCGCCCGTGGCCTCGGGGCGCATTTCCATAGAGTCTAGGCACCGTCCGTTGTATATTACCGACAAAGTCATCGACAAATCATCATATGATTCTTTCTCAGGGGGTTAGAGACCTAACTCAACAACTCTTAAGTTTTGGGTTTGTCGGTATCCTGGCAACACTTGTAAATGCAGTTGTCTACCATCTGATTATGTTAACGGGCGATTTTTCGTCACTCATGAGCAACTTTTTCGCGTTTTGCCTGGCGTTTACAGTTTCACTATTTGGTCAGTTTTTCTGGACCTTCAGCGCAGAGCGACGTCGTTTGGATAGTATTGGTACAGCGCTGCTGCGCTTTTTACTGGTCTCACTGCTCGGCCTGGTAATTAATTCTTTCCTGGCATTCACAGTGGTGGATTATATGCTGTTACCCCACCTGTACTACATTGCTTTGATGATTTTTTTTACGCCGCTTGTACTTTTTACAGGTAACAAATTATGGGTATTTAAATCATAGAAATGTTCGGGAAGTCCTCGTCGTCCATGTACAAAAATTCGCACAGCATCATAAGCTATGCGCTCATAGCGGCGCTCGTAATAGTTGGTGTGTTAACTGCGGCTTCTTATATAGATTTTTCTGGTTGAGTAGCGTTGACTTGCCAAAGGGAGATCATTGGCGTTATTTGGCAGGATTGATCAAGTACATGAATGGTCAAAGTTCTTTGTGGCATTTTCTGAGTAGTGATTTTTATACCCTGTCTCATAGCCACATCGTTACTCTAGGCGTGGTACTTGGAAACTATTATTTATTTGATTTGCGTTACGACTTGGAAGCATACATAGGGCTGTTGTCTGTAATAGTGCTTGCGATATTTGTCAGTTACCAATTTTTCATCAATCACTTAAATAGTTCTTCGCCACTAATTCTGGGCAGTGCGCTGCTTGCATTAATTACTGTGCTCTTCAGTCCACATAACGTGGTGAGTTGGTCTTTGGTGTTATTCGAATACTTTTATCTGCTGTGCGCTGTGCTAGCGCTTTATTGGTATGAGAAGCTCCCAGTCCAGGGATGGGGTCGAAGCTGTTTTTTCATAGCCATGCCCTTCTATTTCTATTTGGGTGATGCGATGGGAGCTTCAGCCATTTTAAGTATGGCAGTGTGGACTGTACTATTCGCCAGGGACACTCACTGGCGTCACCTGGCGGTTAGTCTTGTGATTGTTGGAATATGTGTTTATAGCGCAAGTGTGCTGTTGCCAGATATGCGTCCTCATACTAAAGTTGGCAAGTTGGATGCCTTGGAGTACCTGGTCTCCCACCCGCTGCAAACGATACAGTTTATTCTCAATCTATATTCCCAGGGTTTGGTGGCTTACCAGTATGTTGCTAAACTTTTTCCCGAGAACGGGGCTCTCGTCCAGCAGTTAATTGGCCTTCTATTGTTATCTTTTCAGTTGAGCGCTGTATTCGTTGCTGTTAGATTTCGCCACCTCGTCTCCGGTCAACTGCCGCTCCTTTTGATTATTTTTACAGCAATTTCTGCGGTGGGCATCCTATTGTCACGTTTGCCGGAATTCGGTCCCACATACGGCGTCAATTACGCATTCGGACTGCGGTATGTAAGATTATTTCAACTTGGTATGGTTGGGGCGCTCTGGATTTATTTTTCTATATGGATCAATTCGACGGATAAAAATCTGCTCTCGCACCTGGGCCTGAAACTCGCGATGATTATTGTTTTCGTATGCTTGCTTGTCAGTTCCTATTATTCGCACCAATACTTTTGGAATTTGATTCCCTCGACTCAGAGGCATAACGAAAGAGTAGTCATCATGTTTAAACGTGCCGCAAATGGGTCGGATATCGACTTGGGAGCGGCGGACCCTCGCTGCGCCAAAAATTTCTGTGACAAACAACTGGCATTCTTAAAACAGCAACGCCTGAGCATTTTTAGAGAAGAGCATCCACTTGATGCCAGCAAGTAGAAATATCATGAGGACTCGCATGCTCCGGAGACAAGATCACCAAGTGGTGATCATCGGAAGCGCTACAGTTTGTCAGCGAGCTTCCACGCATTACCATCGGGTGAATACATGGGCTGTTACTTCCGGGCCTGTTGGGGGTGTGACAAATTTGCGAAGTATTATTCGCCCACCTGCTGGCGCACACAAAAATCATCGGAAACTTTTTGAGATTTTTCCTCGATACCTATCCCGTACAGGTTTGTTCGAGATTGATAGACGGGAAACCACAGCACATAGACCCCGGGCTCTGAGGTTTTCTCGGAATCAAGAACTCCCTCGACACGTGCATAGTGACCGTAGAATGCGTGGGCCTGGTCGGTAGGCGTTATGCAGTCGCCGGGCTTGTACTTGGAGCTGTATACCCTCCCGGGGTAATCGAATTCCGCCAGGGCAGGGGAGGTGAGTGCCGCCAGGATGACAGCTGCAATCAGCGGTTGGTATTGCTTCATTATTCTTTTCCTCGAAAAGTCTGGTCCGATTTCTTATCGGGTGTTGATTCTGTGCGTGGCTTTTGCTGGCCATAATCTGCAAAGGCTGTCAGCACCTCGTCCATCTGCTGACTATCCAGTAACCGCGGGCCGCCGATGGCCAGTGTGCCCCAGTAGCATTGGGCCTGCTCCTCTACCAATTCCGCGAGTTTCAGCGCCCGCTCAAGGTTTTTCCCTGTGGCCAGCTGCCCATGGTTGGCCAGCAGGCATGCTTGGGAACCGGACAATGCCTGCAAATTGGCCTGTGACAGCTCCTGGCTGCCGAAGGTAGCATAATCCGCCAGAGGAATTTCGTGGCTACCCGCGGCGGCGACCATGTAATGTACGGCCGGGATGGATTTATGAGCACAGGCAAGAATCGTGGCATAGGGCGAATGGCAATGCACTATCGCGTTGACTTCCGGCTTTTCCCGGTAGACATCCGCATGCATCTGCCACTCGCTCGAAGGTGTCAATTGATCCTCGGCTACCTGGCCATCGAGGTCCATGGCTACAATCTGTTCCGATAGCAGCAGGGCCGGATTGATACCGGTTGGCGTGATCAGCATCCCTTCGATGGTACGCACTGAAACATTCCCGGATGTTCCAATATTGAGTTTTTTCTCAACCAGGGCTTGCATAGTCTTTACTACAGACCGTCGTTGCTTATCGTCTTCTGTCATTGCGCTCATCAGGATGTGCCGGCACCCGGCATGGGTCGGGCATCCGCACAATATAGCCATTGGTCACAGGTGTGCGCAAGCACCGAAGCGGCGAGGGAGTAGCGGCCTGGCCCGGAAGGGGCCAGGCGCGAACCAGTGTTTTAGAGGGGATGCACCCTCACCGGGAGGGAGGTGTAACCCCGTACGAAGTTTGATTTAACCCGCTCCGGTTCGCCCACAACCTCCACGTGGCTGAAGCGCCGCATGATCTCCTCCCACAGTATGCGCAGTTGCATCTCCGCCAGGCGGTTGCCCATGCATCGGTGTATACCGAAACCGAAGGATATATGGTGGCGGGGATTGGCGCGGTCGATGATGAATGAGTCGGCGTTGTCGATAGCGGATTCATCCCGGTTACCCGACAGATACCACATGACCACCTTGTCTCCCTGCTTGATCTGTTTGCCCTGGAAGATCACGTCGTGCTTGGCGGTGCGACGCATATGTGCCAGCGGGGTCTGCCAGCGAATGATCTCAGAGACCATGCCGGGAATCAGGCCATGGTTGGCCCGCAGTTTGTCGTACTCAGCCGGGTTTTGATTCAGGGCCAGTATGCCCGCGGTGGCGGAATTGCGGGTGGTGTCGTTGCCGCCAACTATCAACAGGATGATATTGCCCAGGAATTCCATGGGCCTGTCCACCAGGTCGGCGGTGTTGGGGTCGCGCTGTAACAGCGAGATCAGCTCGAAGCCGCCGTCGTCGCGCCCCTTGCGCTCGTGCCAGATGCGAGTGAACGTTTCCAGGCAATCCATCAGGGCGGGTATGCGCTCCTCGGGCGATGTGTCGCCGCCAGCGATTTCCGGCGAGCCTGTAGCCATATCCGACCAGTAAGTCAGCTTACTGCGTTCCTCAAAGGGGAAGTCGAACAGTGTGGCGAGCATCTGTGTGGTGAGGTTGATGGAAACGTCATCCACCCAGTTGAACGTCTCTCCCACAGGCAGGTTATCCAGGATTTCCACCACCCGGGAACGGATCAGGGGTTCCATCTGTGCCAGATTCTGTGGAGCTACCACTGGCTGCGCCGCGCGGCGTTGTACATCGTGCTTGGGAGGGTCCATGGCGATGAACTGTTCCACTCTCATGTCATCTGTCAGGTCGCCAATGATGATCGTGGGCTCGGAAGAGAACACCTCGTAATTGCTGTCCACGGCAACGATATCGTCGAAACGGGTGATAGACCAGAACGGACCAAAAGGGCTTTCCGCCTGGTAGTGCACCGGGTCTTCCTCCCTCAGTCGGGCAAAATAGGGGCGCCAGGCATCCTGCTCCAGCAAGCGAGGGTCACTGAAGTCAATCTGCTCCAGGGGTGCAGTCAATGGGTCGGGTAGCTGTTGTGGTTGATTCATTTTGAAGACCTCGTTGGGTTCGCCGGTGGCTACATCTGGTATTCAGGAAGGCGTATCACCATGCCGTCCATTGCGTCTGATACCTGTATCTGGCAACTCAGCCGCGACGTCTCGGTGCGATCCGGGCGCATGCCCAGCATGGATTCCTCCATCGGGTCGGCAGTGCCGGCAAGCTCGCTCCAGTCCTCGGCGATAAAACAGTGGCAGGTGCCGCAGGCGCATGCGCCGCCGCAGTCGGCATCAATCCCGGGTACGCTGTTGGACAGCACGTTCTCCATCAGGGAGATACCGCTCTGGACTTCAATGGTGTGATCCTGGCCGTTGTGTTCAATGACAGTGATGGTGGGCATGGCTGTTTCCTCCTGTGAGTTGATGAACACCAGTGTAGCGTCCAGGTTTTGCCATGTTATGTTATTTATTGCCAACTACCTGTTATTTGTTGACAATGGGCGACCTCGGCATCGCTTGGAGTTGTTCCTGGTGGACAGTTATTTTATTCCCAGTAGTTATTCGCGCATCGTGGCCCGGGAGTTGGGGCTACAGGAGAAAGAGCTGCCGCGCTTGCTGCGTAAGACCGATCTGCCAGTTGAAATCCTGATGCCCGGTGACGAAACCCGCCTGACCGGACGGCAGCAATTGCAGGTTTTGGACAATGCCCAGGGCATGCTGGCCAGACCGGAACTGGGCTTGCGCCTGGGACGCCAGTTACAACCCTCGGCTCACGGGCCTTTGGGTTATCTCGCCATGAGCAGTCCCGACGTGATTAGCTCCCTCGAAGCCCTGCGGGACTTTTTGCCCGCGCGCCTGCCGGTGGTGAAACTGGATTTGGACCTGCAGGTTGACTGGCTGTGCTGCTCGCTGGAGATAAAACTGGAGGCGAACCCGGAAGAGCAGCGAATACTGCAGGAATCCTTCGCCCTGGTGATCCAGTCTTTTGTGGAGGCCATATTGGGTCGACAGGTAACGGAAGCGCAGATTGAAATGGCCCACCCCCGGCCGGCCTACCATGCTGTGTATGCCGACTACATGCACTCACCGGTTGATTTTGCCTGTAGCGGGAATCGTTACCTGCTCCCGGCGAACCTCGCCCGGGTGTCTAACGTCTCTGGGGATCCCGAGTCGTATGCCCTTGCCCAGAATCTCTGTCTGAAATTGCTGGAACAGGTACCACCCACTGCAGTGTCCACTGCCGACCGGGTGCGGCACATCCTGTTGATGCGTACTCCCGGCTCGGTAACCGAAACCGACGTCGCTAGAGCGATGTATATTTCCAAGAGGACCCTGGCGCGCCGACTGGAGCAGGAGGGAAACAGCTATCGCCAGATACGTGAGAAGTTACTGGCGGAAATGGCAGCTCGACATTTGCAGGAATCAGGCATGTCTGTTGAAGCCGTTGCGGCCCTGCTGGGGTATAACGACGCAGCGGCGTTCCACAAGGCCTTCCGGCGCTGGTATGGGCAGAGCCCGGGGCAATTTCGTCGGATCACAGTCGCCTAGCGTCCTGGCCTCAGCCATTCTTGAGCGCGCCGTAGGCGGCCAGTGCCGACTCCCGGGCCTGTGTGTGGTCCACGATGGGTAACGGATAAGTACTGCCCAAGTGGACTCCAGCCGAATCCAGGATCGCCGCTGGTGCGTCCCAGGGATTGTTGAGATAGCGATCAGGCATGGCCGCCAATTCCGGCACCCAGTGGCGGATGTACTCACCCTGGGCATCGAACTTCTGCCCCTGCAGTATCGGGTTGAAAATGCGGAAGTAGGGTGAGGCATCGGCGCCCGACCCCGCAACCCATTGCCAGCCGCAGCTGTTATTGGCCAGGTTGGCATCCAGCAGGGTATCCCAGAACCATTTAGCCCCTACGCGCCAGTGAATCAGCAGGTGTTTGGTGAGAAAAGAGGCGACGATCATACGCACCCGGTTGTGCATATAGCCCGTGTGCCACAACTCGCGCATGCCCGCATCCACCAGGGGATAGCCAGTCTGGCCTCGTTGCCAGGCCTGTAAACCCTGGTCGTTCGACATCCACGGAAAGTGTGCAAAACGTTCCTTGAACGGTTGTGCGTCCAGTTCGGGAAAGTGGTGTAGCAGATGATGCGAGAATTCCCGCCAGCCCATCTCGCTGAGAAACTTGGCCACCTGGGTGTCCAACCGGGGCCTGGTGGCTGCAGTCTGGCGCGCGCTGTGCCACAGCTGTCGCGGAGAAATTTCGCCGTAGTGCAGGTGTGGTGATAATCGGGTGGTGCAATCCAGGGCCGGGTGGTTGCGGCCCTCGCTATAGTTTTCTATGCCGTTGTGCAGAAAACTTTGCAGCTTTTTCGCTGCACCCTGGCTTCCGGGTTGCCATTGGTCGGTCCAGGCCGCCGCCCAATCCGGTTGCCTGGGACGCAGCCCCAAGTCGTCCAGTGGGACACTGTGGAGCACACCCTGCAGCCAGGTTATTGACTCGGGCACCGGCCTGGGTGCAGCCGGTTCCGGCATTTTCAGGCAATGTTTCCAGAATGGTGTGAAGACTTTGAAGGGCAGTCCGCTCTGATTACTGATCTGCTCCGGTTCGAACAACAGGTTGCCCCCATAGCGTTTCAGCGTCACGCCGGCGGCATCCAGGTCATCATGCAATTGCTTTTCCAGTGCAGCGGCCCAGGGTTCGTAGTGGCGGGAGCAGTAAACCTCTGCAGCCCCCGTCTCCTGTATCAGCTTCTGCAGTTCTGCACCGGTGTTGCCGCTGCGCAGCACCAGGGTGCCACCCGCGCCAGCGATATCCCTGCCCAGGGCAGCCAGGCTGTGATGCAGCCACCAGCGGCTCGCGCCTCCAGGAGACCATTCCCCCGGGGCCTGGTCGTCCAGAATGTAACAGGGAATTACCGGGTGGCCTGTTGCAGCCGCGGCGATCAGCCCAGGCAGGTCGTGGGTGCGCAGATCCTGGCGATACCAGTAGATAATAGGAGCGTTCATGGCAATAATACGCGCGCCGGGCCGCGAAAGATCAGCTTGAGTAGCATTTTAACCGTCCCTGCCTGCGAATGTATGGTATGAATGAATGGACGAATGGTGGTGGGAAGCTTTGTAATTTTCCCGGTGCTGCCAGATAATGCCGGCAAACTTGCAAGAGGCACAACCAATGAGTGTGACCAGTAAAGGGCCCTGGTCGGCTGAGCAGATCGATCAATTCCTGCAGGACAGTGTTTTCCCAATGCGTCTGGCCTGCGTGGGCGACGATGGCTTCCCCCGGGTGGTATCCGTTTGGTTCCAGTACGTGGAAGGTACATTTTACTGTGTATCCCACCGCGCCTCCCAATTGGTGGCACTGTTGCGCGACAATGACAAGGTTGGTTTCGAGGTCGCGCCAAATCTTCCCCCGTATTGCGGGGTGCGGGGGCAGGGCATTGCAATTTTGAGCAACGAGGGAGCGGGCGATGTGTTGGAGGGGCTGCTGCAACGCTACCTTGGTGGTGCAGAGTCGAGGCTGGGGAACTGGTTGCTGTCACGCCGTGATGAAGAGCTGTTGATCAGCGTAAAGCCCCGGCGAATTTTCAGTTGGGATTATCGCGAGCGTATGGATGAGAATTAAACTGCCCCTGGTGTTGCGTATTGCACGCCCTCGGGCGTCTTCAGCACAGGGCAGCCCTCTGGCTCGCCACCTTCTCCAGCAAAGGACCGCAGTCGGATTTTAATTTTAGCTGCGCAATATCGTCGGCGCGTGTCGTTCCAGGGTTGATAATGGCTATGGGTTTGCCCAGTTCGGCAGCCCTCCTGCAGAAGCGAAAACCCGAAAAAACCTGCAGGGAACTGCCTATCACCAACAAGCCATCCGCCCGCGCTACGGCGTCCATGCAGGATTCTACGCGCGGCTTCGGCACCGTACCGCCAAAAAACACCACGTCTGGCATGATTACGCCTTTGCAGTCGCTGCAGCTGGGGACGCGCATGGCGGCGATGTACTGTTCTGGCAGCTCGACATCCCCGTCGGGGCGTGGCGACGACTGCGTGCATTGCTGACTCTTCTGGCCGGACATCTGCTTCTGGATAGCCTCTCGGGAATGCATTGCCCCGCACTCCAGGCAGCGCACCCTGTCCAGACGGCCATGCAGGTCAATGACTTTGCGACTGCCAGCGCGCTGGTGCAGCCGGTCTACATTCTGTGTGATCAATGCTTCCACGCTGCCCTGTTGTTCCAAGGTGGCGAGCGCATGGTGGGCTATATTGGGTTGGGCGTCGCGTACACCCGGCCAGCCGCGCAGTGAGCGAGCCCAGTAGCGTTGCCTTCTGGCCGGCTCCTGCAAGAACTCCTGGTGTTTGATAGGCTCACTGTGCTGCCATTGCCCTTGCTGATCGCGGTAGGTGGGGATCCCTGAGGCCAGGCTGATGCCCGCACCGGTGAGCACCACAAGCCGTGGGCAGGCGTGCAGGAACTCATCCAGGCGTTCGATGTCATTTGGGTGTATGTTCATAACGGCATTATACGCGCGAAAGTGCAGCTGGGATGACCTGGCAACACTGATCCGATCTGCATGCAGGGCGTAGAAATACTAACTATCCAGGGAGAAGGCATGCACGTTCTAATTACCGGTGGTACCGGCTTTATAGGGTCTGCATTAAGCGCCGAGCTACTAGCTGCGGATCACGAAGTGACTGTGCTGACTCGCCAGCTCATTGAGCCACGCGGTGCTTTGCGCTACGTGCAAAACCTCGAGGAGATAGATGATCGCGCCCGGATTGATGCGGTGATCAACCTGGCGGGTGCCTCCCTCGCGGGTCGTCGCTGGAGCCCGGCCTACAAACGCGAAATCCTCGACAGTCGCCTCGAGACGACCACGGCTGTGCTACAACTGCTGCGGCGCCTTGATTCCACTCCCGGGACCCTGCTGAATGCCAGTGCCATTGGCTATTATGGGCACCACGGCGATGAGAGACTCACCGAGGACGGGGCTGTGACCCCGGGCTTCGCACAGGACCTGTGTCGGCAGTGGGAGTCTCTTGCGCAACAGGCCAGTGCTATGGGGGTAAGGGTTTGCCTGTTGCGCCTGGGCGTCGTATTGGATGCCGGTGATGGTGCATTTGTCCAGATGGCGCAACCTTTCCGTATGGGTATAGCGAACTGGATGGGGGACGGCAGGCAGTGGTTGAGCTGGGTGCACCGCAAGGATGTGATTGCGGCTATTTTGTTCCTGCTGCAGCAGGTTGGATTAACGGGACCTTTTAATCTCACGGCACCCCAGCCAATCACCAGCCGCGACTTCTGCGCCGCGATGAAGCGTCATACGCGCACCTTGATCACCGCGCCGGTGCCGGGCTTCGCCATGCGCTTGCTGGTAGGAGAGATGGCCAACGAGCTGTTGCTGCAAGGCCAGAGGGTCATACCGGCTGCCCTGGAGCAAGCGGGCTTTGAGTTCAGCTATCCTGATATCGATAGCGCGCTGGATGACATCCTGGGGACTTAAACCAGGTTGCGCAGCTGCAGTTCATCAGGGTATGGCGCCATAAATACCTGGCTGTCGATATAGGCGTTTGGACTGTTGGCGAAATGGTGCTTGAGCATGGTGATTGGAACCACCAGGGGGATCTGCCCCAGTCGGTACTGATCTATCAAGGCTTTCAGTCGCTGCCGCTCAGGCCCCGGCACATCCCTCTTCAGGTAACCCGACAGATGGTACAGCACATTGCTGTGACTGCGGCGCGTGGCCCGTTGGGTCAAGGCCGCCATCAAAGTGGATACAAACTGTTCGGCCAGTGCGGAGATGTCCCTTTTTCCAGCGTCCGCCAGCATGCGCCCCAGGGCTTTGTAACTGGGTACGTGATGCGCCATTGCCAGGTACTTGTAGCGACTGTAGAAGTCTATAAGGTTGCGAGCACTCAAGCCCCGGGCAACGAGCTGCTTCCAATCGTGATAGGCATAGGCGCGGGTCACGAAGCTCTCACGCAGGCCGGGGTCATTGAGGCGGCCATCATCTTCCAGTGGCAGCAGTGGATCCAGCCTGGCCAGGGCGACGGCGAAGACTCCCTGTTGGTCGGAGGCGATAGTGTGGCCGTTTTCCCCATAACGCTTCACACGCTCATAACCGCAACTGGGGCTGCCCTTTACCAGGATGTAGGCACACAGTTCGGGTGCCAGTGACAGTACCGTATTGGCGTAGGCGGTCAACTTGTCGGTAAAGTCATTGTTGTGTGTATCAACGTCCAGCGCTCTCACCTGGGTTTCAGAGCCGACCAGGTGAATAGGGGGGCGCGGTACCCCCATGCCGGCGCCCATTTCCGGACAAAACGCACGCATTTCGAAGTTGTCCGCAAGCCCGCGCACATATTGATTGGGGCTTTTGGTCTGGCCGTTATAGCGCACCGCATTGCCAGCCAGGCAGGAGCCTATCCCCATGACGGGTTTTGCTTGCTGTGTCATGTGCTTGTGTTCCTGTTACGCGTGCATGCCCTGAATGACAGACGTTACCTCCCCGGGGGCCGCCGTGCAACTACCGGAATCAGGCGGGTTCGCTGTCCAGATATGCAGCGAACACCCGCTTGTTGCGACTGAGTTTCTCCAGCGCTGAACTCTCCAGTTGCCTGACCCACTCGCGACTCACGGCCATCTGCTGTGCAATTTCGGCGCGCGTCTGTGGGCGCTGCTGGTCCAACCCCCAGCGGCTGATAACAACGCGTTGCTCAGCCGGATCCAGTCGATCGATTTCACCCAGCAGGAAGTGCTTCAGGGATTCCTGCTGGGCTTCGCTCTCCGGCGTGGCGAAAGGTCCACCCGGGGTACTGTCCAGGAGGGTGTTGTTTTCATCATCATCGAAGCGCGGTGTATCCAGGGAAATGGCCCTGTTGCGCAATTGCAGCAGTTCGTGTGTCTTCTTTGGGGAAAGCCCCAAATCCTGCCCCAGCCTGGCATCACCCGGGGCCCGTCCATCTTCAGTGAGAAGCTCCGCACGGATGCCATAGAGTTTTCCCAGTTGTTCCTGGATGTGGCCGGGGTAACGTATCAGGGCACCTGTGTCCTGGGCGCACCGGCGAACCGATTGTGCTATCCAGTTGTAGGCATAGGTACTGAAGCGGTAGCCGCGTTCAAAGGAGAATTTCTCTGCCGCCCGTATAAGGCCCAGGGTTCCCTCTTGCACCAGATCGAGGAATGATACGCCTTTGTCGCCGAACCCACCCGCGATCGAGAACACCAGGCGCATATTGTGCGAAACGAGCGTATCCCTGGCGCTGATGTAGCAATGGACGTGCTTTGCCAGGCGTTGTCGGCCTATCGCGTCCAGGTCCTGGCGCAGTGGCCCGTCTACTTTCGACCACTGTGCTTGCCAGGCGAGCAGGGCGCCGGCAACGCCGCCTGGGCCCGCCTTCCCGGGTTGGGACAGCAGGCTCTCCGCAAGGCCCACGGCGAGGGTAGCGGGTAGCGCCAGATCTTCTACCAGTTGGGCATCCGTAGCGTGAGTAGTGGACTGTGGTGTTGCCAGAGAGTCCAGAGCAGCGGCGCTCTTTTCTCCCTGCAGGTCAGCCAGCTCACGACGTAAGAGGAAATAGTGTTCGCGATTGGCAAAGCGCCCTATCTCCGGCGGGCTCTCCGAGCAGGCCCGCGCCCAACGGGACAGGTAGGCACGACAGGTGGTGTCAGCCAGCATCGACAGCTGTAATTGCCACACGGCTTCCCATTTTTCACGATCCAGGTGTTGCTCGCGTTCCGGGGTCAACAGTGGAAAGCGCTTCGCCTCTGAGAACAGCCTGTCCAGATCCTTGTCGTCCGTGTCCAGAAATAACTTGCTCACCTGTACTCTCCCTTTGCATTCAATAGGTTGTACGCGCTAATCAGCAGTCTCGGACAGCTTTTCAGAGGGTTTGTCCAAATACTCCCGGGTCAAAACCTGGTCAAGAAATCCATTCGCGCCCCGGTACCGTATCAATCCCAAGCAACTACAGAGGTTTCGTCATGCAGCAAGCAATACTTGAACCCCGGCCCCTTTATGGCATCGGCACCGTCGCACGACTTACGGGCCTGAAACCCGACACCCTGCGGGTATGGGAGCGCCGTTACGGTCTCGGAGCCAGCCACAAATCCCAGACCGGGCGCCGGCAGTACACGCAGTCCGACCTGGAGCACCTGCAGCTGGTGGCAGCACTCGTGTCCTCCGGTTCCCGCATAGGAGAGATAGCCTCATCAGAGCGCAAGACTCTGGAAGTGCTGCTGCGGGGTCGTCCTGCCAAGGCCTCGAACGCGCAACCGCTGCCTGTCGCAAAGCCCCGGGCCATATTCATCGGGGAGGGTTTGTGCGATTGGCTGGACGAGCACCAGGGTTGCCTGGCCAATGTGGATGCGCACCTGGCGCGCTTTTCTCTGGCGGACTCAGAACAGGACATCTTCGAGAATATAGAGGGAATCGACTGCCTGGTGGTGCAATGTGTCACGCTGGCCAGCGCCCAGTTGGGCAAAATCCAGAAGCTGGTGGATAAATTGCAGCCGGGTAAGGTAATTGTCTGCTACCAGTTCTGCAACGAGCGCTGGCTCAAAGAGATAGAGACCTCGGATATACGGGCGGTCGAATTTCCCCCGGATCCAGCGTATCTGGCATTCGAGATCAATAATTGCGCAGCCGATGCCGAAGTCAGGCAGGGGCAGTTCAACCTGGGGGAGTTGGTCGAGTCCAAGCCGCGACAGTACT
Organism: Halioglobus sp.; assembly: GCA_029287595.1. Lineage (GTDB taxonomy): Bacteria > Pseudomonadota > Gammaproteobacteria > Pseudomonadales > Halieaceae > JAACFI01. Next base: position 34,526 of record JARFQU010000023.1, read on the forward strand.
CCGAGCAGGAACTGTCTGCCGCGCGCAGGCTGCAGTCCACCCTGGACTGCGAGTGTCCCAAGCACATTACCGACCTGGTCCGGGCCCTGGCAAACTTTGAAGAATATTCGGCCAGTTGCTCGGTGGAGAACTGGCGTGATGCTTCGATCCATGCGTGTATATACGCCTATACCGGGCAGGCTCGCTGGCTAATGGAAAGAGCGTTATCAGCGGTCCTGGAGGGCCGGACAGCAGATTTCTCTGTAGAACTGCAGAAGTTAAAGCAGGCGGAAGCCGCGGCATAGACTGGCGCGGCCCTTTGGCCACTGCTGGTAGCAGCCCACAGGTTACACTGGTAGCCAATAGGGATAGAATGTGGTGAGAGTTCCCAGCACGGGACGTTTTCCATAGGAGTCAGCTGTGTCCAGAACCGGACGTGCAGTGGGTATCGCGCTCACGGCAGCCATGTTTGCTTTCAGTACCTACATGTACATGAACAGTGGCGACTGGGTGGCCGCTGTATTTGCCCTGGGGAGTCTGGCATACGGGCTCTTTTTCCTTCAGGCCAGCGGGGAATCCTCATCGTGAATCAAATGAGAAGGCATGCATGCTGCGTGATGGTGCTGCTTATGGTATCTGCCTGCGCAACGGTTATGCCGTCCCTGGATCCGCCCAAGGTGACGGTAGACAGTGTCGAAAGTATTCCCGGGAACGGAGGCGCCCCGCGTTTCAGGATCAAATTGCGTGTCGCCAACCCCAACCAGCAGACCCTGGACATCGCAGGTATCAGCTATGGCATCGAGATATTAGATGAGGAGCTGATTAGCGGGGTGACTAACGATGTGCCTGAGATCGCAGGTTATACCGAAGAAGTGGTTACCCTGGAGGCCAGCTTGCAGGTTTTTCAGTTGGTGCGCTTGCTGACCAAGCTGGGGCGTACATCGACAGAGCCACTGCAATACAAGTTTAGCGCCAAGATCGACTTTAACGGGCTGGTACCCACCCAGCGCATCGAGGAGACGGGCGAACTCGCCCTGAACTGATCTTCAGCCCCACAAAGACTGGGCAAAAATAGCCAGGATAATGACCGGGCAGACAAACCTTACATACCCTGGCCAGATCTTCCAGAACAGGCTGTGTTCCACCTCAGGGCTGCCTTTTCGCACCTCCTGCAATACCTTGTCACGGTGCCACACCCAGCCGGCATAAATGCAGAACATAAAGCCCAGCAGCGGTTGGCTATAGCGCGTGGTAAATGCGATGACTAAACCGAACAGTGTTTCGAAGTTCAGCAGGATGGTGGCGCTGGTAACGGCAATGGCCGCGCCTATGGTACAAACAGCCAATTTTCTGCCCAGGCCGTGCTCTTCGATGACATAGGCCACCGGCACCTCCAGCATGGAGATGGAAGAGGTCAGGGCGGCGATCGCCATGAGAAAGAAAAAAGTGAAGGACACCACAATCCCGGCCAATCCCATGGTCTTGAACAGTTCGGGGAGCACGGTGAAAATAAGCGTATCTTCAGAAATCAGTGCGCCTGTTGCGGTATAGATCTCCACGCCGTTATGCAGGGCGACATACATTGCCGGCAGCACCAGGAAACCCGCCAGGACCGCGATAGAGATGTCCACCAGGGTAACCAGGCCGCCTACCACGGGCAGGTTTTCCTCGTCGCTGATATAAGATCCATAGATCAGCATGGTGCCAACACCCAGGGAAAGCGAAAAAAATGCTGATCCCATTGCCGCGATAATCAGCTTGGGGCTCAGGGCGCGATCAAAATCAGGCAGCAGGTAAACCTTCAAGCCCTCCATCGCGCCGTCCAGTGTAAAGACATATAACACCAGCAGAACCAGTGTCACCAGCAGCAAGGGCATCAGGCGCGCTGACCAGCGCTCTATGCCGTCGCGCACTCCGGCGGAGATGATAGCGACGGTCATCACCATGAAGGCGCACATGAACAGGATATTACGCGGCATACCAAAGGACACCAGCCACTGGGCGAAATCCTGCATGCCGAACAGTTGCGCGAGTGATGACAGGCAAAAAGCTATCATCCAGCCGGCAACAATGGCGTAGAAACTGAGAATCAGGCTGGCGACAATAAAACCGATAATACCGACGGTGGCACCGATGTTGCGTGAAATCGGAGCGGAGGAAACCATCCTGAGTGCATTTACAGCGTTTGCATGGGCGTGACGCCCGATAATCAACTCGGCCATTAAGGCCGGGTAGGCGAGAGTGAAAGCCAATACCAGGTAAACCAGCAGAAACGCTGCGCCACCGTTGCTGGCAGCCTGGGTCGGAAAGCCCCAGATATTGCCCAGCCCGACTGCGCTGCCCGCGGCGGCCATTACAAAGCCGAAACGCGAGCTGAATTCTCCTCTACTGGATGCCATGAGGCCCCCTTGTTATTTCATTGTTATTCCCGGCTGAGTTTATCATGAACCCGAGGCATCACAGCCACCTTAATTGGCGAGAGTGGCCTGGCACGGTTGTATACCTTTATCAGATGCCTGGCCGCCCTGGCCGAACAGTCGCATGGCGATCTTTGGAATCAACAGCAACGCCTGGGCGGAAGCATCCGCCGCTGCGCTAATAGGGGAAATGGTCGGCCGCGGGTTGCTCATGTCACCCCTTAGCCTGACTTCAGACGGAATCTGGAACGATCTGGAACGGGAAAGCGGTACGATGGTGAGATCCATCTTCTGCCTCGGTAAATCAAATACACCCTTGCCGGTGGCCAGCATTCGCGCGGTCTCTATGTAGATGCTGTCGGTGGTGGCAACTCCGTCCTCCAGTTGAAACCTGGCCATGGTGCAATCCAGGTGGGTTGATTTTTCCAGTGCCGCCCCGGAATAGATCCACGCCAGAAGATCGGTTGCAAGAACATCGTATGCCGCACCCCGGATTACCGTGTTTTCCAGTGCGACAGCCACGCTACCGTCGAGACTTGCCAGCAGTGCTGCCGTATCCCGGCCTGTAGCAGATATGCCACCTCGGGCAGTCATTGTCCCTGTGATATCACTGGGAGCGCCCATGTCCCTGGACAGGGTAAACAGGGGTATTGCCAACACTTCGCCCGCCAGGCTGACGAAAGGCGGTGACGCGTTCAGATCGATAATACCGCGGATTTCCGCCAGCGCATCGTCGTAGACGATGCTGAACTGGCGCAATGTGTAGCGCCTGTCACTGCCGGTGACATGCATATTGAGGCTGTCGATATTGGTGTTTTCCCCGGTAACGCCATCGATCTGCACCTGAACATCAACAGGATACTCAGGCGCCTGCTCCAGCAGTTTTTCGAGCAGGGTTTTCGGTTCGCTGTCGATGAGTTCGGCTGGCGCGTAGTCCTCGCCGGACTGTGCTTGCAAGCCGAGATCTGCCAGATACAGTTGGGGTGTATTGATCTGCGCCTCGACCCCGGTAACCCTGCTGTCCCGATACCCTACGGTAAACTCTGCGGACAGGTCAGTCTTGCCCGTCAGCGTACGCAAGGACAGATCGATATCCTGCGGCGTGGTTTCTATTGCTAACGTAGCATCAGTTGCGGCAATGCGCAGTCCTGTCAGTGCTTCAAGCAGGTCCTGGTCCCGTATCGAGATATGTGCGTCCAGGTCCGCGGTGGTAAGCCCGGTGAGATCGTCTATATTGCCATCGCCTGAAGCTTCTATTGGTCCCCCGGGTGGTGTGGTGTGGAATTTTAGCCCACGCACCTGCCACTGCTCTTTTTCATCGGCGATGGTAAAGCTGGCGTTTAGATAGCCCAGGGTTCTGGGAAACTGGAAGTCGGACATCAGGGCCGTCAGTGAGTGCCGAATGTCTACGCCCTCCAGCGTATTTTTCAGGCGCACCCCACTGCCGTTGGCGATATCTCGCACACTACCCCGGGACTGTAGATGAAAGTCATCGCCATCGATAGCCAGGGCGATATCGCTGAGCCCGGCCAGGTTTCCCTGCTGCCGCAGGCTGGCCACCATATGCACTGCGCCCAGTACCGGGATTTCCCGCTCTACATATTGCGAGAGGACGCTGGTATCGCTAAGGGTGATATCCACGTGAGCAGACGCAGCCTGTAGCGTACGCTCTTCAGTGCCCGGCGTATATTGTGCCCTGATATCTGAGATGCTAGCGGTCATGTCAGGAGTGTTCGCCGTTATTTCGCCGCTGGTAACCTGAATGTCGCTGCCGCTGCCGCGCAGGGCGAGGCGGGCACTGATTTCATGGTGAGGTGGAATCGCTAATTTCTCTATGGGCGGAAGATGCTGGCTGTCCGGCGTAAAGGCACTGACATTGAGATCCAGACCTTTTATGGAATTCAATCCTACCGAGGCCGTATTGGCGATTTCACTGATAGCACCTTCAACCCGCAGCGAAAGCGCGTTTTTGCTACCCATTTCCAGGAGTATATTACTCAAACTGATAGTCTCAGTGCTGCCGCGTGTAATCCAGCTCGCTCGCCAGGGACCCGGATCATATGGGATTTGCCCCAGCCAGGGCGCCATTACCTCCAGGGATGGCCCGTGCGCATCAACCCGAATTTCGTTGTCCGAAGCCACTGCGGAGCCTTCGTGAAGAGATTCCAGCTTGCCACTGATATTCACACCGAGACCCTGTTCGCTTTGCGTAATGAGGATGAAATCTTCAATCCTCGGATCTTCAAGTGAACCCGATAAATTGACACTCGCCTGGGCACGTCCCAGCTCGGCAATATCCATGTCCAGCCAGTTCACCAGGTATTTGAGGGAGTCCATCTCGCCGGCCGCGATCAGTTCGATCTGATTTTCCCCCGAGAGTGTGTAGTGCAGTTCGCCGGCAGCCTCGAAACCGTAGGAGGGCATATTGTCCAGGGTCATGCTGGCGTCGGATAGGGTAAAGCCTTTGCTATCGCCGTGCAGGCGCGCCGCAATTTGCAGGGAGCCCTGTAAAACAATGTCACTGTTGACACCTTTGAGGAATTCGCTGATATCGCGATAGCTGGCCAGTGCCGAAAAATCATAGGTAAATGCCGTTGCTCCACCGGAAACAACGCCTTCAAGTGTCACTTTGCTGTCGCTCGCAACGGCGTGAAAACTGGATCTTAACTCCAGCCTTTCGATCCGCTCCTCGCTGGAAAACGCCAATATATCCAGTGTGGCCTGCAGTGGCTCGCCGTCGTAGTCCGCCAAAGCACTGGCCTGGAAGTGCTCCTCTTCAAGACGGGCCCCCATGACGTCCTTAAGCGGGAAAATCCAGGTGTTTTCAGCGGCAGTGATCAGGTGTACCTGGCCGATGGCTAATTTCTCAGGCAGCCAGTCGGCCAACTGCAACCATGTTTGGGGCTCGGGGTTACTGGTTTCATTATTTTCAGATACATAGATCGACAACTGGGTAGCGCTCAGTGATGTATTACGTAAGCGTCCCGATACAATGTCGTGGAGTGTTGTTGCTACGTCCAGGCCGATGACGCTGAACAGCGGCGGCCCCTGCGTATCCTTGGGGATGAGGTGCAGTTCATCTGCCCTCATCTCACCGCCGTACAGGTTGATGACAGGGTTTTTCAGTTCCAGGCGCAGTTCGGTAAATGTCGCCACTGCCCACTGGGTGAGGCCCAGCACCGCAGCTGGCGAGCGCAGAGCAAAGGCGCCAATTACCAGCAGCAGTGGCAGCGCGGCTAAGCTGATATAGAGTCTTCGCATCTGGTGTATGCAGGGCCTTGTGATGCTGCGATTGTAGCATGTCAATTTAGCCGCAGGTCTTTGCGGATGTTTCACGCAAAAGAAATTATGGTATGATTCTGCCGCCTCGTATCAGGGGCCTTCAGAAATTTCCATCCTGCCCGGGTGGTGAAATTGGTAGACACAGGAGACTTAAAATCTCCCGGCCTAACGGCTGTACCGGTTCGATTCCGGTCCCGGGCACCAAAAATTCAGTGCTGAAAATAATCTTATAACCAGGGTTTGCTCAAAATGATTAGCCTGGGCAATCCGGGCTAACTATTCTGGCGCACATTTACTCATAAGCTGGGGCAGACCAGCTATTGAAGCAGCGCCCCTGGGGAAATCCCCTGGCAGCTCCGCTGGCGTCCTTGCTATACCGCGCAATTTAAAGTAGGGTATCAAACAGTTGGATATCAAACATATATGGCCATAAGGGAACGCTGCAAATGACCCGGGAAAACCCACAACTGGGCAATCTGGACAAAATGTTGGGGGTAGAGCTGCGTATTGCACAAATTCTCGCTGATAGGCTTTTTACCTCTTCGCAGCAACTGCGTATGGCCCCCGGTCACTACACGGTGCTGTCTCTTATCAAGCTGAATCCGGCCATCAACCAAAGCAAACTGGCGCATTGCATGTACCTGGACCGGTCGAGCATGGTGCCCATCCTCGACCAACTGGAAAAGAAAGGCTGGATTGAGCGGAAACGCCCACCCAATGACCGACGTTCACATGCGCTGTACCTGACCAGCGCTGGACGCGCCGCGTTAAAGCATGCCGATCGGGAGGTTCATAAGCTGGAAGATTCCATCGCAGCCAAAATGGGCCACGATGACTGCGCTAGCTTACTCGCCCTGATCAAGAAATTTCAAACTGCACTACTGGCAATACAGATTGCTGATACTAATAAAGAGACCGCTAATGACAACAAACACTGAGACATTCGACCGCTGGATCCGCAGTGATTTCGTTCACCTCAATTCAGCGCTGGAGGAGCTGTACTTCGCAAGTGACAATCCCGAGGATGTTGAAGGTACCGGCGAGGAAATCAAAAAGCAGCTGGTGGAGGACGGTAAAACGCATATAGTTGAGCTCCTGAAGGAGGGTAATACGGACGAAGGTTTCGATGCCGGCTTTGATCTGCTGGGGAATGTTGGCTTTTACATGGCAGCCTGCCGGCGCCATGAAATTACTGAGCCTTCCCGCGAGACAAAGTCTCCTCTGGTAGAAGCATCAGCCCTCTCCATGCAACTTGGTGCCTCACTTGGGGTGGTGCCACGCTTTGCATCTGCTCACCTGGAAACCCACAACAAGGCTGTTAACGGAGTGTATAAGACATTCACTTCACTGGAAGACGAAGCAACCTTTATAGATTACAACACCCGCGCCGCCTTATCATATATCCGCGCCTCTGAAGCTCTGCTGCGCACGCTACCACTGGGTGTCTCTCACCCCATCACGGCAGATTTGCTGAAAGCCGCTACCGCCGCCCTACAGGATGTGATCAGCTCCAATACTGAATTGTTCGAAAAATTGGATGTAGACCGCTTTTTCTACTGCGTGCGGCCCTACTATAAAACCCACCGAGTGGGTTTGCGCGAATACCGCGGTGCCAACGCGGGTGACTTCGCCGGTATCAACGTGATCGACCTGTTGCTTGGTTTGTGCCGTGCCGACGACCCCTATTACTCCCAGCTACTGGTAGACAAGTTCCTGTTCATGACGCCGCAGGATCAGCTTGTACTGCGAGACTGCATGCGCCAGGAGAGTCTCCTGGACGCATTTTTGGTTGAACGGGAGAGCAATAGCAGTGAGGCATGGTTCCAGCGCAACGCGGCACTTTTCCTGGAGGCCTGCGAAGCGCATGGACTCACCGCCTTGCAGCATCATGAAAAGTTGGTGGCAAAATTCATTGAAGACCCCGCATTCTCAAAAGGATTGATGGAGCGCAAGGGTCTTACCGCCAGCGGTCCGCCCTTACCGGTGCTCTTGAAGTCGCTGCGCAAGCTGGCCGACCTGCGCTCAGCGGCCGAGCGCGACGACATTCCCAGCCGATACAGGGAGATTCAGTTGTTGCGAGAAAGCCTGACCTCTTAGGCGCAAATAAGGGAGTATTCAGTCATGAACGAAAGCCACAAGTCGCTTTTTGTTCCGTCAGAGGGCATCTACCTGTTGAACCACTCCGTCGGACGACCTCCGGTGACTACCAGGGATGCCTGGGTAGAGAGTTTTCTGGAGCCATGGGAAAACGCCGGCGAGAATGTATGGCCGCGATGGCTGGAGACAATCGATAACTTCAGGAATGCGATCGCCGTTTTGCTGAACGGCCATGTCGCGGACTTCTGCCCCCAGGTCAACCTTTCCAGCGCTCTGACCAAGATCCTCTCGGGCCTGACGCCAACTGACTCACGACGAACAATTCTCTACACGGAAGAGGATTTCCCCTCCATTGCCTTTGTTTTACAACAGGCGGTGAAGCAAGGCTACAGGATCAAGGCTATTCCAGGGCAGCTGGACACATTGGATCCTGACGTCTGGAGCGAGCAATTGTCAGGCGACGTGTGCCTGGTCCTTGTCACGCATGTGCAATCCAACACGGGGCGACAGGTTCCGGTGACCGACATCTGCGCGCTGGCACAGCATCGGGAGATTGTTTCGGTGATAGACGTTGCACAATCGGTGGGCGTTGTTCCTATTGACCTGTGCGTCTGGAAAGCCGATTTCGTTATAGGGTCCTGCGTTAAATGGCTGTGTGGCGGCCCGGGAGCAGGCTTCCTTTGGGTGGCACCCCATCGCCTATCCACATGTGAGCCTACGGACGTTGGTTGGTTCTCGCATGAAGATCCATTTGAATTCGATATACACAATTTCCGCTACGCAAAGGATGCTCTTCGTTTCTGGGGTGGAACACCTTCTGTGGCTCCTTATGCTACTGCCGCGAACAGTATTCGTCTTATACACCAGATTGGGGTAGATACTATCCGGACCCACAACCTGAGTCTGACAAGACAGATCATCGAGGCTGTTGATGTCAATTGCATGATTACACCCACGCAGCCGAAACAGCGAGGTGGGACAGTTGTTCTGCATTATCGAGAGAAACAGCTGGATGCGGTATGCTCCCGCCTGAAGCATGCAAGAGTGGACTTTGATGTACGATCAACCGGGATCAGGATGTCGCCCCATATTTATAACGATTTAAGTGAAATCGAGGCAGTGGTTGATTTACTGTGACACAGAATTCTGAACACTCCCGATAAGTGGGTAAGTCTGGGCAATCGGACCACAAGAATGGCTTGGTTCTACACCGTTGATGGGGAACTGGAAAATAAACAACCGATCTCATTCGAAATTAAACAGGTTTTCGACGATTTCAATTCAGGAATTAAAGTTTTGGCTCCCCCCGAGATGTGACACTGCTATGTCTATTCTGAGGTGAAAGCCGACCTGGCCTAACGTCTCCCTTCGCAACTATTAAGGGGCATTAGCAGCAATAAAATATCAGTAGTGCCAGAGCCTGCCAGGGGTTGTCCTGTCAGGCGATTTCAGCCACTATAACTCGGAATGCAACGGCTACGGGCTGTTTGAATACAGGTAACCAGTGCCAGGAATGCTGCTATGAAGACCTCCTACCTCGTCCTTTCTCTCTCCTTTTTTCTCCCTCTTGTAGGCGAAGCACAGGAACAGGTCTACAAGACGACTGATGCGCAGGGCAACACGGTATTTACCGATTCCCCCCCCACGGAAGAGGCGGAACGTGTGGAATTGGGATCACCCAATATCGCCGATTCGGTAGAAGTCCGGCCGCAGGAGACGACTGCCGCTCCACGGGAAAAACCAACTCCTGTTGTGGCAGAATCGCCCCAGGGGACCCCTGTGTACATCGGGGGCGATGACGATCTTCGGGAGGATATCTACGAAGAGCACAGGAAACGCGAGTTACTTGATCGCGCTACCGACGTCGAAAAGCCGGCGCATTTGCCTGCCAACAGGCCCGCGCCGCGTCCGGCTCACGGAAAAAGATAGGTCACACCAAGAGCTTTGCTGGCGCTTCATAGGCAGGCCAAGCTGAATGCAGGCTCCATGCTGAGAGCTTCTATGGATTATCTAGACTTGGTTTTTCGTTGCGTTTGTTGATCAGCAGCTTGAAAGTTGAGGCAATGTATAACCCCCGGTCAGGTGGTGATTGGGAGTATACGAGACCTGTCAGGTTTCGAGATTAAGTTGGGAGGTGAGTGATGGCAGGACACGTGGCCCTGGTGACGGGTGCAAGCCGCGGTATCGGCAAGGCTATTGCCCTTGCCCTGGCGCAGGGCGGTTATGATATTGTCGCTACCGCCAGGACGTTGCGCGAGGGCGAGGGCCGTGTCGGCGCGCCGTTTAAAGCGGACCAGCGCGAGGTGGCCGTGCCGGGTAGTCTGGAACAAACTGCAGCACAGATACGGGCTATGGGGCGAAAATGTCTTATCTTGCAGATGGATATGCTCGACCGGTCCAGTCTGGATGCGGTAGTGAGCCAGACGATGGCTACCTTCGGGCGCATCAATGTATTAGTCAATAACGCTATTTACCAGGGGCCGGGTCTGATGTACCTGCTGCCCGAAGTCGAGATGCAACAACTCGAAAATATTATGCAGGGCAACCTTTATAACCAGCTGTACCTTACCCAGCTGGTGTTGCCAGTGATGCTGGAGCAAGGTGGTGGTATTGTCATTGATATGACGTCCGGTTCGGCACAAATCGCGCCCCCGGCGCCGGCAGACAAGGGTGGCTGGGGTTTTGCCTACGCCGCGTCAAAGAGCGCCTTTCACCGGCTGGCGGAATTTATTAACATCGAATACGCCCAAAAAAATATTCGCGCCTACAATATAGATCCTGGGTACACGGTGACCGAGGCGAGTAGGGCGCTGTTTGGTAATAATGAAGCCACCGCCGGTCATTTCAAGGCCAACCATCCCGAAGATACTGCGGCGGTGGTGCGTTGGCTGGTATGTGCGGATACCAGCGGCGAGTACAGCACTCGCACCGTGTACACCCCGACGTTTTTTAGCAAGCATGAGATCCAACCCGAGGATGTGGAGACCTAGATGAGCATTTCTGCGGAAGATCATGTGTCAATCCAGCGACTTATGTATCGTTATGCGCGCTGTGCTGACACCAGGGACTATGCTGGCTTTGCCATGGTTTTTTGCGAGGATGCCGTATTCGATTTCATGGGCAACGAGGTGACACCCTATGGTGCCATCGAGCAGATGATGCATGCCCTTGACAAATACACCGCCACGCTACACCAGGTGCAGAACGTATTTTACGAGGTTGATGGCGATTCTGCCGAGGGAGAAACCTATTGTGTCGCCTCCCATTTGTTCTACGACGAAGACGGAACGTCGAAGATCGATATGGGTATTGTTTATCGCGACCGATTGCACCGCGGTGCCGAGGGCTGGCGAATCGCGCGCAGAGTTTTTGATCTACTATGGACACAGACTACACCCGTTGATGATCCGGGTACGGTCTCCGGAAAATCCTGACGGGATGACATAATGAAAGTACTGATAGTAGGTGGCACCGGCCTTATCGGCGGCGAGGCGGCCATGCATTTGCAGCAGCAGGGGCATGACGTCACCATCATGGCGCGCAAGCCAAGTGCGGCCCCCGGTCTGGCGGCTATGGATTTTATGCAGTGCGATTATGCTAACGACGATTGCAGTGACGGTCGCTTACAGGGATTCGACTGGTTGGTTTTTTCGGCCGCTGCGGATATCCGCAACCTCCCCAGGGACGGCTCGGTAACACCTGAGGCTTTCTACCGGAAATATAACGATGAAGCGGTTCCGGAGTTCTTCCGGGCGGCACGCAATGCGGGAATCACCCGAGCGGTATACATTGGTACCTTCTATCCCCAGGTTGCCCCGCAGCAGATTGGTGTCTGCCCCTACGTGACCTCCCGACATAATACCGACGTCAGCTTACGCGCACTTAGCACGGAGCAGTTCAATGTTTGCAGCCTGAACGCGCCCTTCGTGTTGGGCCATATTCCCGGACTGGTGGTGCCGCACATTGACGCGTTGGTGAGTTACGCCCGAGGTAACATGCCGGAAATGCCGATATTTGCACCCAGGGGCGGTACCAACCATATAACGTCACGCTCACTGGCCCAGGCGGTTGGCAACGCGCTGTTGCGAGGCGAGTCCGGTAAGCCGTACCTAATTGGTGACGAGAATCTTAGCTGGAAACAATTCCTCGAGGCTTGGTTTAGCGCAGTGGGAAATCCACAGGACCTGGCGGTGACTGACGACGAGCACCCTTTGTTTCCTAATGTCATCCTGTTTGCCGGTGCGGGAGCTACCGTCAGCTACGAGCCACCGGCGGATGAGGTCGCTTTGCTGGGCTATGAGCGCGGCTGCATAGCTGCGATGATAGACGAAATTATTGCCCTATAGGAGAAACTCATGTCTGCAAGCGAACGGTCGATAGCGGAGCCATTTCGGGGCAAAGTGATATGGATTACCGGAGCCTCGTCAGGTATTGGCGAGGCCTTGTGTGGTGAGTTTGCCCGCGGTGGCGCACGTCTGGTCCTGTCCGCTCGCAATGAGTCAGAACTCAAGCGTGTGCGCGACAACTGTGTCGCGGCGGGGAGCCAGGCAGAAGACCTGCTGGTCCTTCCCCTGGATGTGGTGGATTTCGCGGCGATGCCTGGCGCAGTGACTCAGGTTGAGGAGGCCTTCTCCGGTATCGATATGCTGATTAACAATGCCGGCATGTCGCAGCGATCCTTCTGCGTGGACACCGAACTGGATGTATACCGCACCCTGCTGGAGGTCAATGTATTGGGCCAGATCGCGCTGACAAAGGCAGTCCTGCCGGTGATGATGGCGCAGGGCTCCGGACATATCGCCGTGACTGCCAGTGTTGCGGGTAAGGTGGGCGCGCCCATGCGTACCGGCTATTGCGCAGCCAAGCACGCGGTCATGGGATTTTTTGACTCACTGCGCACCGAGGTGGCCTACCTGGGTATCCAGGTAAGCACTATTGTCCCGGGGTTTATCCGTACCAATATCGCCAGGAATGCACTCACCGCAACGGGAGAGGCCACCGATATGGAGGAAGCCGATATCGAAGGGGGCATGGATGCAAATGAATGCGCCCGGGTGGTGATTCAGGGGCTGGCAGAGGGTGTGAAAGAGATCGCTGTGGGAGAAGGCCCCGAGATGGCGTTGCTTGACCTGAAGCGCAACGACCCGGAGCAGACTTTCAGTCTGCTGGAGGGCGCTGCCGCGGAAGCGAGAGCGGGTCGCGGCTTTAGCCAGTAAATCTCATCAGATACCGGGGTCTACGCCAGTCATTTCGATAGACAGATCCCACAGCCGGGCTGCGAGTTCGGGGTCGCGGCTCCTGTGGGTCGACCGCGCATGGGACGCGGGCCCGGCCGTTTCCCGACGTTTGTTTGGCCCCAGGTATTCCCCCCCCTTGATGTCCTCCCCGGTGGCCGCATATAAAGTGGGCCAAGCACCCTGATCCGCGCTGTTGAACAGGGGTTTCATCAGCGGCGTTGCAGCCTTGAGTAGTCCCGGTAGGTAGCGGGAGAGTTCCGTATCGGCAATGCCGGGGTGGCAGGCAACTGAAATCGTGGACTGGCCCGCGGCCTCAAGCCGCCTTTGCAATTCATAGCTGAACAGCAGGTTGGCCAGTTTACTCTGCGCATAGCGGCCGGTAGCGCTGTATTTCTTTTCCGCGTTGATATCGTCGAAAAAGATTTTACCGGCTTTGTGCGCGATGCTGCTGGTGTTCACCACGCGTGAGCCGGCCACGTCTGAAAGCTTTTCCAGCAGTAGTCCGGTCAGGGCGAAGGGGCCCAGGTGGTTGACCCCGAACTGGGATTCGAAGCCGTCAGTTGTCAGTTCGTACGGCGGTACCATGATGCCGGCGTTATTGATCAGTACGTCGATCTTGCTCTCTGCCTGCAACTGCTGCGCGCAGGCTTTGACAGACTCGAGGCTGCCTAGATCCAGTGGCACATAGGCCAACTCGGCATTTTTGTGCAAGCCGAGAATACGCTCCATGGCTTTATTGGCTTTTTCCTCAGAGCGGCAGGCGATGACGACCCGCGCACCCTTGCCGGACAGGACACGTGCTGTTTCGAATCCCAGACCAGTATTGGCGCCGGTGATTACGAAGGTCTTGCCGGCTTGGCTGGTGACGTCCTGTTCAGTGAATCCCTTTTTCATGGCATTGCTACTCGTTGCTATTTGGTTGTCAGGAAATGGGTTGGAGGAAACTACAGCTGGTTGATTTTACACGCCAGAGGCGCAGGACGACAGCACCAATTATCCGCTAAATAGCCCCTGTCTATTCCACCCCGACTATTCCAATCCAATCCTCCCCGTTTTAGTATCGACCCCTTTTAAGACTCTTCGGCCGCAGCGGATGGCACCGGCTGAGGGTTACATCAACAGGGCCGCTTCAGACACTCTACGAGTGGTCAATACAATAAGGATATAAAATATGTTGGTTCACCATTATCTCGAATACTATGCACGGAACACCCCGGGCCTGACCTGCATTACCCAGGGGGATGCAACGATGAGCTACGGCGAATTGAATGCCGCGGCCAACAGATTGGCACACGGGTTTCTGGATCTCGGCGTGGAGCGCGGACAACGGGTCGCGGTGCTGGGAGAAAACAGTATCGAGCATTGTGTGCTGTTCATGGCGGCAAGCAAGGTCGGAGCGGTTGCCGTGCCCCTCAATTATCGCCTCGCGCCCGCCGAATTGGCTTTTATCATTGAGGATGCCAACACCAAAGCGCTGCTGATTCTGGATGGTATGGAGTCTTTGCTGGCGGCGTTGCGAGAGCGACTGCCCGCTGACACCGCGGTAATCACCCGCGACCAGCCCGATAGCCTGCAATTGAACAGTTGGTGCGATCAGTTCCCTGCGACTGCGCCCGCGGTTGAAGTACAGCAGGAGGATGCCTATCTGCAGCTGTATACCAGTGGTACCACCGGCAATCCCAAGGGAGTGGTGAGTTCCCATGGCAATATTCTGACCCTTACGATGATGAATGTCGTTGCTGCCCCGGCCAGACCGGACCAGGGTTCGGCCGGTATTGTTTGCGCTCCGCTCTTCCATATAGGAGGCGCGGGCTCTGCTATCGCCGGGATATTTAATGGGCAGCACATGTTGTTACACAGGGTCTTTGATCCCACGCAGGTAGTCGCTGAATTGGAGAACTATCCGGTGAGCGCGATCTTCCTGGTCCCGGCCATGATCATGGCAGTCCTGCAATTGCCCGATATCGAGCAGCGTGATTTCACCAATTTGCGGCAGATATTCTACGGTGCATCCCCTATCTCTGAGACCGTTTTAAGACAAGCGCTAGAGGTATTTCAGTGTGATTTCATCCAGATGTACGGTATGACGGAAACCACCGGCACGGTGGTTAACCTCTCTCCTGAGGATCATCGCGTGGCGCTGGCAGGTAAGCCTGAGCTATTGCGCTCCTGTGGTCGGCCCTCGGTTGGCGCGCAGATCAAAATTGTAGATATGGAGGGCATGGACGTGGCCACCGGCGATGTCGGCGAGATATGGGTCAAGTCTGATACCAATATGCTGGGGTATTACAATTTACCGGAGGCAACGGCCGCCAACCTGACGGACGGCTGGGTGCATACCGGCGATGCCGGCTACCTGGACGAGGGAGGCTATCTTTATCTGAAGGACAGAATCAAGGACATGGTGGTCAGCGGTGCGGAGAATATCTATCCGGTCGAAGTGGAAAATGCGGTGGCCAAACACGAGGCGGTGGCGGACGTGGCTGTTATCGGTGTGCCCGATGATAAGTTCGGCGAAGCGCTGCTGGCCTTTGTGGTGACCAAGCCGGGAATGACGCTGACAGTTGAGGAATTGATCGAATTTTGCCGCGAGAAGATTGCGGGATACAAAATTCCGCGGCAACTGAAAGTTGTGGACGAGTTACCGCGCAACCCCTCGGGGAAAATCCTGAAAAAGATCCTTCGCGAGCCTTACTGGAAGGGGCAAGGCAGGGGCATTGGGTAGTAGAGCCTGCCGCTATTTTTTCAGCCTTGGCGCTGCTATGCTGCGGGTCTGTTTTTTTACAAACTATTTTGAGGTAAGAGCTTGAAGCAGGCACTGGTCAACATGCTGACGATGCAGCACAACATGAATACCCGGGTCCACGAAAACTGGATCGAACAGGATTTTGAGTGGTATCGCGCAGCATGGATCGAGTGCGGCGAGTTGATCGAACACTACGGTTATAAGTGGTGGAAAAAGCAGCAACCAGACATAGAGCAGGTGCGCCTGGAAGCGATCGATATCTGGCACTTTGGCCTCTCTGCATTGTTCAAACCGGGCAAGGATATAGACCAGATAGCCACGGAAGTCGCCGAGGAACTGGCATCGCATCAACCCAGCGGGGCGGGTGTGCGCGAAGCCACAGAAGAACTGGCACTGCATTGCCTCCAGACCAGGGGTTTTTCTCCCGGCCGTTTTTGGGACCTGATGCTCGCCTCGGGATTGGATTTTGACAGCCTCTACACCGCCTATGTGGGCAAAAACGTATTGAATTTCTTTCGCCAGGACCATGGCTACAAGGACGGTAGCTATATCAAGAACTGGGCGGGGCGGGAGGATAATGAACACCTGGTGGAATTGGTGGCGGAGCTGGATAAAGACGCTGAAAATTTTGCCGACCAGGTCTACCAGGCGCTGGTCACTCGTTATGCCGGGCTTACCCAGGCCTAGATACTATGGAGGCGGGCGATAACAAACTATCGACAACGGCACTGGCTCAGAAATTAAATATCCCCGTGCAACAGTTGTTCGCTACCCTGCAGGACTATGGCTGGATTCTGCGCTCCGGTAAAACCTGGACCCTTACCCCAAAGGGCGAGTACGAAGGGGGCAGTTACCGCACCAGTAAGCGTTATGGTCGTTACATCTTGTGGCCGGCGCAATTGGATCACCATCCCTTGTTGGCTGCTATTGAATCCAATAAGCGCATTACAGCCGCATCCATGTGTCGCTATTATCCACGCCTGCACGCGCGGCAGATCAATCGCGCGCTGGCAGAGCTCGGGCTGCAGCATCACAGCATCCTGGGCTGGGAATTAACTGCGCTGGGTAAAACACTGGGCGGGCAACAGGAGGAAAGCGCCAACAGTGGCGCATTTTACGTGACCTGGCCGCACGAGATTATCGATCACCCGGTGATTCATAGAGAGCTAACCCGGCAGTCAGACCAGATTCAGGCGCCAGAGCCTGTCGCGGATACCAGTGCGGAACCTGATCTTTTTGCTGCGCCCAGTGCAGAGTCTGTATCCTTTAATGGCATCGATGGTCACCAGGTGCAAACAGGTTTGCAGACCCGGGTGTGTAACTGGCTATACCTGGCCCAGCTGGCACACGCCTACCAACGGGCACTGCCCATAGAAGAATTAATACTAGCGGATTTCTATGTTCCGGAGGGCAGCGTGTATATCGATTGTTGGGAAGCCGATATACCTGCCCTGGAGCTTTCCGCGAAACTCCACAAGCGGGAAATTTACAGGGAAATGGGTCTGCGCAATATCGAGATCAATGCGCGTGATGTGGAGCAGCTGGATGAGGTTCTGGGCAGGGGCCTGTTGGCCTTTGGTCTGCGTTGCTGAGTTGATGCCCGATCAGCGTCGTCGCAGCATGACGCCGCACTCCATGTGTTCCGTATAGGGAAACTGGTCGAACATTGCGAAGTGCTCGATGCGGTGTGTATTGCACAAAGTTTTCAAATTTTCAGCCAGGGTAGTGGGGTTGCACGAGATATACAGAATGGTGGGAAAACGCGCTGCCATTGCCGTTGTATATTGATCCAGGCCCGCGCGAGGTGGGTCAACAAAAA
Source organism: Halioglobus sp. (assembly GCA_029287595.1). Classification (GTDB taxonomy): domain Bacteria; phylum Pseudomonadota; class Gammaproteobacteria; order Pseudomonadales; family Halieaceae; genus JAACFI01. The sequence continues at coordinate 52,103 of JARFQU010000023.1, forward strand.
TCGTGTCCAATTGATACTCCCCCAGTGGCCTGGGCAGTTTTGCCAGGCGCCGGAACTCTCGCTCGCCGTTCATTGCCTGGGTGGCTTCTTCGGCGGACAGTCTGATAACCTCTATATTGCTGGCCGCGTTGGCCTGAATGTTTTCCCGGGCTGCGCGCACCGAGCTTTTGGAGAGTTCAGTGGCGATGACGTGGTCGAAATGGGCCGCAAGGGGCAAGCTGAAGTTGCCGTTGCCACAATATAATTCGAGTAAGTCACCAGACAGCGACTGCGCTTTATCGCATGTCCAATCGAGCATGTGCATGTTGACTGTCGCATTGGGTTGGGTAAACGCCTGCTCGTATTGTCGGTAATGATAACTGCGACCATTTACCTGTAGTGTCTCCTGAACATAGTCACGCTCTATCGTCCACTTCTGTTTGCGGCTGCGCCCCACCAGCACAATATCAAGATCCGCAGCCAGCCGGGTTGCGGCCCGGTGCCAGTCGTCTTCCAGCCTGCGGTGATACACCAGAGTGACCAGGGTGTTACCGGCCAAGGTGCTGAGAAATTCTACCTGGAATAACTTGAGTCGCAGCGCAGGGTTATCCCTGAGTTGCGCGATAAGCTCCGGCATCAGTGACTGGATAGCGGCACAGGCGATGGGAAAGTCGACGATGGGCACCGGCGTCTTGCGATCTTCCGGGCGAAACATCACGTAGTCCAGGTTGTCACCGTCATGCCAGACTCGAAATTCCGCGCGCATACGAAACCCGATGGGTGGTGAGACAAATATCTCCGGCTCAGGCGGGGAGTAGGGTGCTAGCAGCGCCTTAACCCGCTGGGCTTTTTCATTAAGCAGTTCGCTGTAGCGTGAGGGCTCGACGCGGGACAGGGGCATCAGTCCAGCCTCGAGCGATCACGCTGCTGCCAGAGTGCGCCGGCCTGTTGCCTGGCAGAGGCGATCGTGCGTTGCGGCTCCAGTAACAGTAGGGCCGCGGCCGCGGTTGCCAGCGTTGCGTCAAGGCCATAGCCATGCTGCTGGCTGCCCCGCCACAGTTCCTGTAACGGCAGTGTCGAGAGGTCGCCGGCTACACTGTTGACGCGCTCCGAGCGGCTGCGCTGAAGTTGCTGCTCTTCTCGCTGACCATTGCTCAGCAAGTAGAGCCGGGTATCGGCCTGGGGTTTTATTTCCACTTCGCCACTATCGCCCTTGAATACCAGCGATCTGTGTTGTCCCATCAGGATGTCGGTCTCCTGGTGTAGCGCTGCGTAGGCGGGGTGAAAAACACTCTGGATACTGGCGCTTGCATTAATCGGGTTGATCATACGTGCCAAAGTGTTGACCGGTGAGCGCAGGCCCAGCAGGGGACGCAGTTGCATCATTTCATGCAGTGGCGGACAGATATGCCGCAGCGGTAAATAACTGAGGCGGTCGTCTGCCAATTGCTTGCCTACATCCTTCCAACTGCTTGCCACTGGCAAGCCCAGTTGCCCCAGTGCGTCTTCGGTGTAGAGCCGGCCCTGGGTATGGCCATCAGAGCCGTGAATGAAAATACGGTACCCTGCCTGGGCCAGCAGCAGTATCGACAAAATGAACCAGGGGTGCTGGTGCCGCTTGCCGGCGTAGCTGGACCAGTCCAGGTCCGCGGTTAAGCCTGGAGGCGGCCCTTGCATTGCTTCGCGACAGGCGCTCACGAACCCGGCGAGCTCCTCACCGGTTTCTTCCTTGACGCGCAACAGCATCAGGAACGCGCCCTGTTGCAATGGCTGGACTTCGCCTCTGAGTATCATGCCGAAAGCGGATTCAGCTTCTTCTTGCGTTAGCGAGCGCGTGCCGGTTTTGCCCTTTCCGAGAGTTCGTATATACGGTGCGAAGGGGTGCTCGGGGGAGGGCTGCTCCATTGGAGCGTTGTCGGCCGGTGCCGTCACAGGCAATTTTCCGGTTTGGGCAGGCCTGCAATCTTGCTGCCAAGCTTGGCGGGCGAGCCGGGGAACAGCGACATCAGGTAAATACTGCGCCCCTTTTCTTTCCCGAGCTTTACCGCGCAGTATTTTACCAGCGCACGCATCGCTGGTGAGCTGTCGAACTCGGCGTAGTAGTCGCGCAGCAGATTCAGTAGCTCCCAGTGCGCCTGTGTGAGTTCAATGCCTTCTCCCGCAGCGATCTGCTGGGCCACGCTCGGTTCCCAGTCGTCCAGGTCGCGCAGGAAGCCCTCCTTATCGAATCGATCCGCGGGTAACACTGTTTCAGTACCAGGCGAGTTGGCGAGGGTAGCGCGCGGTCAGCGCGACAAATCCCGTCATATCGGTGATCGTCACAGTATCGGGTGTCGCGATAATACCGGCGGCTCGTGCATCCTTGTCCAGTGCATACAACTGGGCGCCACAACGCAGTATCGCCTCGCAGGCTGGCGTTGCCCCTCGCACACAGTACACCCCATCACCCAGCAGCAGCAGGGCATCACCGGGGGCGATAGCAGCCAGGCAGTCGCGAAAGGCTGCACTGTTGGGGGACGCGTTCAGTGTATGCAGAACCATATTTAGAAACCCAGCAGGTGGTCGTTGCGAGACAACAATTGCTGTATCTGGGCCTGGTCGAGGAATTGCCCGGCAATGGGTGTGTCGTATGTGGCAATTCGATACTTTGCTGCCGAAGCAGCGTCCACATAGACCGAGTCAATATCATATAAGGGTAGGGAAGCCAGCAATTTGCCGACATTGTTAACCCCGATGGCAGCGCTGTCCTGGTCGGGCATCAGGTGTAATACGCCATCGCCCAGGAACAGAATATCTATCGCTTGCTCGAAAGCGGCCATCGCCATGGCGGCATCCAGCGCCGCCCGGGCCAAACTGGAACCGTAGGGCGTATGCCTGATTACGACCAGTGTTTTTTTGCCGGTAACCGTCACGCTCACCCCCCGAAAGTAACCAGCCGGTCAGAGTTAGCGGTGGCATCAACCAGCTCTCCAAGGCCTGACAGGGTAAAGGCGGGGTGGACGCTGGCGCAGGGCTTTTCATGCCTGGAAGCCTCGGTAGCGTCCAGTTGGCCGCGCCTGATGGCGGAGGAAATGCACAACACCAACTCTACCTGCTGCTGTTCCGCCAGGTCGATCCAGGGGCCAAGCCGGTCAGTTTCATCTTGCGGGAACACAGCCAGGTCTGTACCGGCGTAGCACCCCGCATCAAAGAAAAAAACGCGCCTGACGGTGTGGCCAGCAGCGAGTACCGCCTCAGCGAAGGCAGCAGCAGTTTGCGCACCTTGTCCCGAGACCGGCGAAGAAAGTACCAGCAGGGAATAGATCATGGCGGCATGGACCCAAAAACAAAAAACCCCGGTAGAAGCCGGGGTTCCAGTGTTTTGCGATCCCGATCAGTCATCGCCGCCCAGTGCTGTAAGCAAGTGCAGCAGGTGGATGAACAGGTTGTAGATATCCAGGTACAGAGACACTGTAGCGCGGATGTAGTTGGTCTCACCACCGTTGATAATACGGCTGGTATCGAACAGGATCAGGCCGGACATGATCATGACCACTGCCGCTGAGATCGTCAGCGAAAGGGCCGGAATCGCCAGGAAAATATTGGCTATCATGGCGACCACCGCGACCAGCAGGCCGACCATCAGGAAGCCGCCCATGTAGGAGAAATCCTTGCGTGTGGTCAGCGCATAAGCCGACAGTCCGAAGAACACGATCGCCGTTCCGCCTAGCGCCTGCATCACCAGGCCGGGGCCGTTGGGCATGGCCAGGTAATAATTGAGCATGGGGCCGATAGAGGCGCCCATGACGCCAGTAAAGGCGAAAATTGCGATCAGACCCTTGCTGCTGTCAGCCAGACGATTGACAACGAATAGAAGTCCAAATCCAACCAGGGCCAGCACCAGGCCAGCGCCGTGTCCCAGTCCCATAGACATGGAAATGCCCGCAGTGAGGGCGCTGAACAGCAGTGTCATGCCCAGCAGCATGTAGGTGTTCTTCAGCACCTTGTTGGTGCTCAGGACCGACTCTACGCCGACAGTATTCATGTTGTACAAACTTTTGTCTTGCATCGTTTACTCCAAAAAGCAGCGCACGGATTGTGCTAACAATTCTCCGACAGATAATACGCTCTAAAGTTCCGCTTCAAGCGACTGATTTACAGGCATTTTATCTGAGTGGCCGGGTTTTCATTAGCCATGTAAAAGCTAACGCCCCGATCCAACGCCAACTATAACGGATTTACGGCAAAGAGCTCAACAACACACGCTGTAGGGTTAATGCCCATCAGGCGCGGGCAAATAGCAGACAGCGGCATATGTCCACGAGAAAAAAGGGGGCGCCCGCATGGACTCCCCTTTCAACTGGCATCTGAATATGGCGGTGGGCGTAGGATTCGAACCTACGGAGGGGATAAACCCTCAACGGTTTTCAAGACCGCCGCTTTCGACCACTCAGCCAGCCCACCGGATACTTACATTGTCTGTCGCCTGCAGCACTGCTTCAGGCAGGCGTGATTATACAGTTCAGCAAAGTGGACACAAGGGCTCGAGCGCCCCTGTGGCCACATTCATGGGCCTCAGGACTGACCTGCGGCCTGGGCCATCTCCGCTTCGGGCAGCGGGCCCCTGGGGTCATTGCTGGCACGCGGGGCAACCTTGCCACCAGGCTCTACCGCGGGTGCCACGGTGTCGCTAAACAGCTGCAGGTGGCTGGTGACAATTTCCAGATCACGGACCGGTCGCGCCTCGACCCGGGGGTCGTTGATCGCTCGCCCGCCAGCAGTCAAGCCGGTGGTGTCGATCTCGGCAACATGCTGCTCCCGCTGCGGGGCAGCAGGTACAGGCGTTTCCACAACGGCAGCGGCTACCTCAGCTGTCTCGGCAGGCGCTTCTTCCGCGGCTACTGCAATGGACGCCTCATTTGCAGCCGTGACATCAGCAACCTCTGCAACGGGTTCCGCTGCCTCGGCTTCTGGCGCAGCTTCAGGAAAAGCTGCCGCCTCAGACACAGTATCAGCCGTTACCACGGGGTGTTCAGTCGGGGGTTCAGGTGCGATATCTGCAGGTGCAGGGGCGGCTGCGACAACGGCTTGCGGGGTAGCTTGTGACTGGTCTACCTGGGTATCAACTGCAGTTTCACCCTTGTTCTCGGCGGCCGGCCGACGTCCGCGGCTGCGGCGCCGACGTGGAGACTCTCCGCGCTTCATATCGCTGGGGCGCTTACGGGGCTTGTTGTCGCTACCGGTACCGGTAAGTTCCTCGACGCCGTCCACCTGCAGGTTAGTATCGGCAGGCTCCGCTGCAGTTTCTGGCTTGCTGCGCTGCCCACCGTCGCGTTCACTGCGACGACGCCTTTGCTGTTCGCGATTATCACCGCGGCCATCGGCACTGTCGCGCCGCTGACGTTTTTCCGCCGGCTTGCCGTCGTCTTTACTGCGATTTTCGTTACTGCGGTTGTCCTGGGAGCGTGACTGCCGGGCACCGTCCCCACCATCACTGCGTGTACGATTGCGATTTCTGTTGCGGTTGCGGTTTCTGTTGCGGTTGCCTTCGGACCTGTTGCCCTGTCCCTGCGGTTTTTGACCGGATTTGGCCGTGGTCTTGGGCTCTTCCGCGGGAGCCTGTTCCGTCTCCGCAGTGCCTCCCAAGGCAGACCAAAGTTTGGACAGCAGGCCGGCTTTTGGCTTGGGTGCTACTTGTGGCTTGCTGGGAGCTGCTTCACTGGCCGGCGCCTTCTCAACCGCCTGGGGAGAGGGACCCTTTTGCCGAACAGCTTCCACCGCCGCTTTTTGCACCGGGATATCCGCCTTGTGGCTATCGGTGATGGCGTCGACATCTGGCGCCGCAAGTTCAATTTTGTAGCTGGTTTCGTGGTCGCCGACGACCTCGTCATCGCGCAGGCGCTGGACTTCGAAGTGTGGGGTTTCCAGGTTCGGGTTCGGGATAACCAGCACCCGCGCCTTGGTAACCTGTTCTATTTCACCGAGCGCCGAGCGCTTCTCGTTCAGCAGGTAGGCTGCCACATCGACAGGCACGATGGCCCGAACCTCCGCGCTGCGATCCTTGATCGCTTCTTCTTCCAACAGGCGCAGGATAGAGAGTGCCAGGGACTTGGTGTCGCGAATGGTTCCCTGTCCGGTGCAGCGCGGACATACAATAGCGCTGGTTTCACCAAGGGAGGGGCGCAGTCGCTGCCGGGACATTTCCAGCAGACCGAAACGGGAGATACGGCCAACCTGGACCCGGGCGCGGTCTACCTCAAGGGCATCGCGCATGCGGTTTTCCACGGCGCGCTGATTGCGTGCCGCCAACATGTCGATAAAGTCGATGACGACAAGGCCACCCATATCCCGCAGGCGCAACTGCCTCGCCACTTCATCGGCGGCTTCCAGATTGGTCTGCAGAGCGGTCTGCTCGATATCGCTACCGCGTGTAGCCCGGGCAGAGTTGATATCGATGGAGATCAACGCCTCTGTGGGATCTATGACGATAGAGCCACCTGAGGGCAAGCGCACCTCCCGCTGAAAAGCCGTTTCGATCTGGCTCTCGATCTGGAAGCGGTTGAACATCGGAATGGAGTCTTCGTAGAGTTTGATACGGTTCTGGTATTGCGGCATCACCAGTCCGACGAAGTCAGAGGCCTCGCTAAAAGCGTCCGGCGAGTCGATAAGCACCTGGTCGACATCGTCGCGCAGGTAGTCGCGTACCGCGCGCACGATTACATTGCTTTCCTGAAACAGTAATGTGGGGGCTTTGACCTGGTCATTCGCGGTAGTGATGGCCTCCCACAATTGCAGTAGGTAATTCAGGTCCCACTGCAGCTCCTGTGAACTGCGGCCAACACCGGCAGTGCGAATAATTACGCCCATGCCGTTGGGGATTTCCAACTCGTTAAGCGCGTCGCGCAGTTCGTTGCGGTCATCACCTTCGATACGGCGGGAAATGCCGCCGGCGCGGGGATTGTTGGGCATCAGCACCATGTAGCGGCCGGCAAGGCTGATGAAGGTCGTGAGTGCGGCGCCTTTATTGCCGCGCTCTTCCTTATCCACCTGGATGATAACCTCGGTGCCTTCTTTCACCACATCCTTGATCATCAGGCGTCCGTTGCCATTTTCGGGCTTACGGTAGAAGTACTCCCTGGCGATTTCTTTCAGCGGCAGAAAGCCGTGGCGATCGGCGCCGAATTCGACGAAGGCCGCTTCCAGGCTGGGCTCAACCCGGGTAATTTTGCCCTTGTAGATATTGGATTTTTTCTGGATTCGAGTACGGTTTTCGATATCCAGATCGTATAGACGCTGGCCGTCGACCAGAGCCACACGCAACTCTTCGGGTTGCGTTGCATTGATTAATATTTTTTTCATAATGTGCCATAAGCCTTGTTGCAGCAGGCCTGGCGGGGCAGGAATCAGATGTTAAAGCCGGCACAGGGGCCGTTTACAGCGGGTAATTACCTGCGGTATGTGAGCCTGCGGCCCAGATACAACCTGGTTTTTCCGTTTGCGGCGTCGAGGTGCCTGGTCTACGCCAATCATCGCCAATGCGATGACTTCGCAACGTCAGGTGGGAAAGATTAGTGGTCTTGTTCCCGCCTTTTTGCTAGTGTCGCAGCACCTTGGACCCGCGACGACGTTGCACTATTTCAATAACTGATTCTGTGTCCCGGCAGTACTCGCTGCTCGGTTAAAATATATTGCCGGCCTGTAAACAATCGGGCGCGCAGAGCTTATTTCTCTCGCACCGTCCGGTATGCCGGCATCCGTTGTTGTCAGTGTGTGATTGTGCTGGCGGAACCGTGCATTTCGTAGGCAGGTCCAAAAAGTCGCCAGGGGTGGTATTGGTCACCGGCGCCGTCTCTGTCCGCGGGCGGGTGCAATCACACGGCGCAGACTATAGCAGCTAATGGTAGAAAGTTAAATGAATTCCACGACTTATGTCTGAAAGCAGACCGCGCTCCGTAAATCAGGGGGTACGTTTTCTGGAGATCGACGTTGATTCCTCCGGTCAACGGCTCGATAACTACCTGACGCGTGTGCTTAAAGGTGTGCCCCGCACGCGACTATACCGCGCTTTGCGCAAGGGAGAAGTGCGCGTTAACAAGGGTAGGGTACGCCCCGATTACCGCCTCGTCGCTGGCGACATGGTGCGTATCCCGCCGCTACATCAGCCCGAACCTGGCGCACGGCCTACTATCCCGCGGTACTGGTCAGAAATGCTGACCCGCCGCCTGGTGTACGAAGATGGCGACCTGCTGGTACTGAACAAGCCTTCCGGGCTTGCCGTGCATGGCGGGAGCGGACTCAACTTTGGATTGATCGAGTGCCTGCGACAGATGCGCCCGGAAGACCGCTACCTGGAATTGGTGCACCGGCTAGACCGCGACACGTCGGGGTTGATCCTGATTGCGCGTCGCCCGGCGATACTGCGTGAGCTGCACCGCCAACTGCGCGAAAAGCACGTCGACAAGCGCTATCTTGCCCTGGTGGCCGGCTCGTGGCCAAAAAATCAGCGTATGGTAGAGGCGCCACTGCAAAAGAATGTGCTGCAGTCCGGGGAACGGATGGTGCGGGTTAACCAGGAGGGGAAGAGGGCGGTCACGGAATTCTCCATTGTGGAGCGGCTGCAGGGCGCTACACTGATCGAGGCCCGGCCGATCACCGGGCGCACTCACCAGATCAGAGTGCACGCCCAGCACGCGGGTTTCCCTCTGTGCGGGGACGAAAAATACACTGATGAGCGCACCGCCGGATTCGCCCAGCGGCTGGGCATCAAGCGCCTGTTCCTGCATGCACGAAGCCTGAGCTTTTCCCTACCCGCAGTAGGGCGACTGGAGCTTGAGGCCGGGCTGGATAATGACCTAGAAATGGTCTTAGATAAGCTTCGTAAGTAGTTGCTATATATTATTATTGCAGCGGATCCATTCCTGCGTTGAGCAGCAGCCGCGTGAGCGAAATCAGTGGCAGGCCCTCGAGACTGGTGGGGTCATCGCCCTGTAGCCGGGCAAACAGCGCTACCCCGAGGCCTTCACACTTGAAACTGCCGGCACAGTCATAGGGTTGCTCCCGGCTCAAATAGCTCTCGATACGGTCTTCGCTAAGTATTTGAAAGTACACGCTAAAATGTTCCACGTGGAACCACTCCTGCCGTTCAGGTCCGCCCACCAGGGCGATTCCAGTGTAAAAACGCACCTCTTTGCCGGAGCTGGCCAGGAGCTGTTCCCGCGCTTTTTCACGGGTGCCGGGCTTGCCCATGATACGCCCTTCGAGTGCCGCGACCTGGTCGCTACCGATGACCCAGTCACCGGGTTTGCGCGCGGCGACATCCCTGGCCTTGGCTAGTGCCAGGCGCTGGGCCAGGGCGTCCGGTAGCTCGCCAGCCAGGGGAGACTCATCGGTGTGTGGCGCCGCGCAGCTAAACGGCATCTGCAGTCGACGCAGCAGCCTGTCGCGATAGGGGGATGTAGAGGCGAGAATCAGCGCCATGAACAGCTCCTGTTGTTACTGTGGATATGTGAGTGAACTGTTTGTATTTTAAAGATTTTTTTGACAAAGGGGGAATCGGCACCTATGATGCGCGCCTATGTTGACTGAGCCCCTCCCGAGCACGCTGGATCTTCGCAAGGCAGCAGCGCGTGGTGTCAGTGTCAAGGGGACGTTAAAAGCACTGGATTTGCAGCGTTTTCGGCCCCTTCTGGCGGATGACGACGCACTTGTCCAGGCAGAATTAGCGTTCTCCCGGGATGAGGAAAACCGCTTCCTGGTAACAGTGTTGGTAGCGGTGGAGGTGCAGGTGATCTGCCAGCGGTGCCTTGAGCCCATGGCGTTGTATCTCGAAGGCGAGAATACGTTGGCGATCGTGTGGACCGATGAGCAGGCCGCGCAATTGCCCAGGCACCTCGAACCGCTGATCGTCAACGAGGAGGCTTACAGTCTTTGGGATGTAGTGGAAGACGAGTTGATATTGGCATTGCCGCCTTTCAGCTACCACCCACTGGAAGAGTGTAAACAGATACAGATAGAGTCGGATTTTTCCACATCGCTACCGGATCAGGAGGCAGGTGAGGAAAAGCCCAACCCGTTTGACGTGCTGGCGCAATTGAAGCCCGGCAATAAACATTAGGAGTTAGCCATGGCTGTTCAAAAAAGCAAGAAGACGCGTTCTCGTCGAGGTATGCGTCGTTCGCACGATTCACTGTCCGGGTCTACGCTGTCCGTAGATCAGACTTCGGGTGAAACCCATCGCCGTCACCACGTGACAGCCGACGGCTTTTATCGTGGTAAGAAAGTGGTCGAAACCGGTGTGGACGATTAACCCAGGCTACTAACCGAAGCTATAAGACAACTCGGCAGCGGCTGGCATTGTCCCCGACGGTTACAGTAACCGTTATCCAAAAATGCGGAGGCTTCAGCCTCCGCAGCTCGTTCTTCCCCCTACTAGTAACACCATCAACATTGCGCTGGCGAACTCTCATTTGCCCGAGAAACGGTGAGCGGCCAACTGATCTACACTATGTCGAGATGCAGCCTCAGTCCGCATCTAGCCTATATTGATCGCAAACAGGAAACAGACCATGTCAGACAACACCCTCGCATTCGTCTTTCCCGGCCAGGGTTCGCAAAAAGCAGGAATGCTGGCGGCGGCCCACGAGCGCTTTGCCGCTGTGCGCGACACATTCGCAGAAGCTTCCGACGTGCTGGGCTATAACATGTGGGACCTGATCCAGAACGGTGAGCAGGACGCGCTGAACATGACCGAGACCACCCAGCCGGTGCTACTGAGCTCCAGCGTGGCCTTGTGGCGCGCCTGGCAGGCGTCTTCCGGGGCCTCGCCCGTGATCATGGCCGGCCACAGCCTGGGAGAGTTTTCTGCCCTGGTTTGTGCCGGGGGGCTGGAGTTTACCGATGCCGTACAATTAGTGCGACTGCGTGGCTCTTTTATGCAAAGTGCGGTGCCGGTAGGTGAGGGGGCGATGGCGGCGATTATCGGCCTCGATGATGAAACAATAAACGGTATCTGCGATGACGTGGCGCAGACGTCGTCCCAGGTAGTCTCGGCGGTAAACTTTAATTCACCCGGGCAGGTGGTCATCGCCGGGCATACCGCAGCTGTAAATCAGGCTATCGACGCACTGAAAGCGGCGGGAGCGAAGCGCGCGCTGCCGTTGCCGGTGAGCGCGCCTTTCCACACCGCGTTGATGCAGCCCGCAGGCGAGCGCCTGGCGCAGGCCATAGCCGACATCCCAATCGCCCAGCCGACGATACCGGTGGTACACAACGTGAATGCCGCCTGTGAATCCGACCCGGAGAAGATCCGCGCCTTGCTGGTAGAGCAAATCTACAGCCCGGTGCAGTGGACACGTTGCATGCAGACAATAGTGTCCAGGGGCGCGACTGCGGTGGTGGAGTGCGGTCCTGGCAAGGTCCTGAGCGGACTCACCCGGCGCATTGACAAGTCACTGAGCAGTTATGCACTGGAAGAGCCCGATGACTTGTCGAGCGCAGTGGCAGAATTGGATCAATCAACGGGGGAGAGCGAGTAATGGACGAGCAAGCAAAAGTGGCGCTGGTCACGGGCGCCAGCCGTGGCATCGGTAGGTCGATTGCAGAGGCCTTGGCAGGCAGCGGATTTATCGTGGTGGGTACAGCGACGAGTGACGCTGGCGCACAGAGTATCACACAGTACCTGCAGGCTGCGGGTAACAGTGGTTGTGGTATGACTCTGAAAGTGGGGGATGAAGAAAATATCAGTGAGGTAATCAAGACTATTGCCGAGACCTATGCAGCTCCCCTGGTCCTTGTTAATAATGCCGGCATCACCCGCGATAATATTCTGATGCGCATGAAAACTGACGAGTGGGACGATGTAATAGATACCAACCTTAGTGCCCTGTACCGCGTCAGCAAAGCCTGTTTGCGTGGCATGACCAAGGCGCGCTGGGGGCGGATTGTAAACATCACCTCAGTGGTGGGTTCCATGGGCAATATCGGCCAAAGTAATTACGCGGCGACCAAGGCGGGGGCAGAGGGGTTTTCTCGCGCACTGGCCCGGGAAATCGGCTCTCGCTCGGTTACGGTCAACTGTGTCGCCCCGGGGTTTATCGATACCGATATGACCAGGGAGCTGTCGGATGAGCAACGCGAGTTGATGTTGGGCCAGATACCCCTGGGCCGCCTGGGTGCGCCCGAGGAAATAGGCGCATTGGTCGCGTTTTTATGCAGCGATGTGGCGGGCTATATTACGGGCGAAACGATCCATGTAAACGGCGGCATGCACATGTCTTGACAATTTGCTATCTTGCCCCCGGCACTGGTCTGTAACGGCTGTTTAAAAAAAGTTTATTACTCTCTGCTAAAACAGAGTAAACTTCGCGTTCAGGCCGATTAATCGGGTTTGACTTAGCACTAAAAAAATCTCAGGAGTATCAAATAATCATGAGCAGCATTGAAGAGCGCGTTAAGAAGATTGTGGCTGAACAGCTTGGCGTAAAAGAAGAAGAAGTACAAACTGAGGCTTCTTTCGTAGAGGATCTGGGTGCAGACTCCCTGGATACAGTCGAACTGGTTATGGCTTTGGAAGAGGAGTTTGAAACAGAAATTCCAGACGAAGAAGCGGAGAAAATTACGACTGTTAAGTTGGCGATCGATTACATCAACAACAACCTCGCCTGATTTAACAGCTTCATCCAGGAAAGCCGTTTCTATTAATAGTAGAACGGCTTTTCTTTTTTCAGCTTTCCCCCACCTTCCTGCGTAGAGGAGTTAGAGCGTTGATAGGCAGAAGAGTCGTTGTTACCGGTATGGGCATGGTGAGCCCGGTTGGCCACACAGTGGCAGAAACCTGGGATAACATACTGGCTGGTAAGAGCGGGGCCGCTCCCATAGAGACGTTTGATGTGTCGGCCTATAACACACGGTTCAGCGCCAGCGTCAGGAATTTTGATATATCCGATTACCTGGCTCCCAAAGAGTCGCGCAAGATGGACGTGTTCGTCCAGTACGGCATGGCGGCAGGTATCCAGGCCATGAGAGACAGCGGCCTTGAAGTCACCGAGGAAAATGCGCCACGCATTGGTTGTTCCATAGGTTCAGGTATCGGTGGAATAGGGCAGATAGAAAAAAATGCGGAAATACTGAAGCAAGGCGGCCCACGCAAGATATCTCCGTTTTTCGTGCCCGGCTCCATCATCAACATGATTTCCGGCAACCTGTCGGTGATGTACAACCTGCAAGGGCCCAGTCTCGCGATAGTTACCGCTTGTACCTCCGGCACCCATAATATCGGCCTCGGTGCGCGTCTTATTGCTTTGGGAGACGCGGACGCCATGCTGGTGGGTGGCGCCGAGATGGCTACCACTCCGGTCGGTCTGGGCGGGTTTTCCGCGGCGCGGGCCCTGTCCACTCGCAATGACGATCCCGAGGCGGCGTCACGTCCCTGGGACCGGGACCGGGACGGTTTTGTCATGGGTGATGGTTCCGGTATGTTGATGATAGAAGAGTATGAAACAGCCAAGGCCCGAGGCGCCCGTATTTACGCGGAACTCAAGGGTTTCGGCATGAGCGGCGATGCCTACCATATGACCCTGCCACCGGAAGATGGTCGCGGCGCGGCGGCGTCCATGAACAACGCGATACGCGATGCCGAAGTGCCACTGGACAAGATCAACTATATCAATGCGCACGGCACCTCCACCAACGCGGGCGATGTGGCGGAATCCCGCGCGGTTGAGTCGGTGCTGGGTAGCGCAGCGAGCCAGGTCGCGGTGAGTTCCACCAAATCCATGATAGGACACCTGCTGGGCGCTGCCGGTGCGGTAGAAGCTATTTTCTCGATCCTGGCCCTGCGTGACCAGGTCGCGCCGCCCACCATAAACCTGGATAACGTGGAAGAGGGCTGCAACCTGAACTATGTACCCAACCAGGCACAGGAGCGCGCTATTCACAGCGTGGTGACAAATTCTTTTGGCTTTGGCGGCACCAACGGCTCACTGCTGTTCAGCAAACTTGACTGATTGACGTTGCGGTGACCGGGCAAACCCTGATCTGGGTAGACGGAGAGCGTGCAGATGTTCTGCCGCTTCCGGATCGCGGTCTGGACTTTGGTGACGGACTATTCGAAACCCTGCTGCTGGAGCATGGTGAACTGCGCTATATCGACTTGCACTTGCAGCGCCTGCAGCGTGGGCTTGCGCTGTTGTCCTTTCCCGATTGCCTGTCAGTCGCAAGCAAACATCTGCAGATTGCCCTTACCCAATTACAGCTTAACAACTGGTCCAGGGCAGCCCTGCGCCTGACCGTTACGCGGGGCGATGGCCCGCGCGGCTACGCGCCCCCCCGGAAGCCGCAGGCGCGCATCATCATCCGCGCAACCCAGTTGGCCAGTGGTGACGGATTGTTGCCGCAGGCGGCGCACCTGATCACCGCTACCACACGCTGGGGCAGTCAGCCTCAGTTGGCCGGTATCAAGCATTTGAATCGTCTGGAGCAGGTCCTTGCTGCAGCCGAGTGGCAGCGCGCGGGAGCGGATGAGGCGCTTATGTTGGGGCAGGCTTCACAACTGGTGTCTGTCACCGCGGGCAACCTGTTTCTGCATCGAGACGGCGTGTTGTACACCCCGGCGCTCGACGATTGCGGTATCGCCGGTACCAGAAGGCAGCTGGTGATAGAGCAGTGGGCAGCGGCCATCGGCCTGCAGGTCGTCGTTGCAGCTGGTCTGGACCAGGATGCACTGGAGCAGGCCGATGAGGTGTTCTACAGCAATACCTTATGGGGCCTGCGCCCGGTAGCCTCCTGCGGTTCACGGCACTGGCATTCGCACCGGGTGTGCAACGCCCTGTTTCAACACTATCGCGGTGAACAGGCTTGATTCGCCGCCTGGCACTGGCCGTTGCCGCGCTGTTGCTATTGGGCTGGGCCATATTGCACGAAGTGCAACAGCGTTGGGAGCAGCCTCTGGCGATTCCCCCGGGGGGCTTTGTGATGACGGTTGCTGCGGGCGACTCCCTGCGGGCTGTCGCCAACCGTTTGCACGCCCAGGGCCATATGCCCTATCCAGATCTGCTGATACTCTATGGTCGCTGGAGTGGTCTGGACCAGCAGATAAAGCGGGGGGAATACCTGCTCCCCCAAGGCACGACGGCGCTGTCACTGCTCAACCTGCTGCACAGCGGCAAGGTGGTGCAATATCAGGTAACTCTTCCAGAAGGCATCACACTGGCGCAGGCCCTGTCTATATTGCGGCAAGAGGACGCACTGGAGAAAGTAATCACCGACGTGCGCGATACAAAAATTGAGCAGCTGGTGCAACCCTGGATCAGCGCAGAGGGACTGTTTTTTCCCGACAGCTATCGCTATGAACGCGGGGACAGTGATTGGGAGCTGTTGCAGCGGGCCCACAGCGCGTTGCAGTCGGTATTGGCACAGGAGTGGGCCCAGCGCGCGGCCGAGTTGCCCTACGAGACGCCCTATGAGGCGTTGATAATGGCCTCCATTATCGAAAAGGAAACCGGTGCACCGGAGGAGCGAGAACAGATTGCGGGGGTTTTTGTACGTCGCCTGCAGCAGGGCATGCGTCTGCAAACCGATCCCACGGTGATTTACGGTCTCGGAGAGTCATTCGATGGCAACCTGCTGCGCACTCACCTGAAAGACGCGGGCAATCCCTACAACTCCTATCGCCACCGCGGGTTGCCGCCGTCACCTATCGCCCTGCCCGGTCGTGCGGCCATTCACGCTGCATTGCACCCGGCGCCGGGTGATGCGATGTATTTCGTGGCTACCGGCGATGGCCGACATGTATTCAGCGCCACGCTTGCCGAGCATCAGCGCGCCGTGCGTAAATACCAGCTACGACGCAAGAAGGATTACCGTTCCAGCCCGGAGAATAATTAGCTTGAGTAGACGAGGTTTGTTTATCACGGTCGAGGGAGGTGAGGGCGTGGGTAAATCCACGAATATGGCCTTCCTGGAGCAGCGCCTGAGAGACAGCGGCGTAGACCTGCTCGTTACCCGGGAGCCCGGGGGTACGCGTCTGGGTGAAGAGCTGCGCGGCCTGCTGTTGCAGGTGAGCGAAGAGCCGGTGTGCGCCACTACCGAGTTATTGCTGATTTTTGCCGCCCGTGCCCAGCATATCCACGAGTTGATCGAACCGGCACTGGCTGCCGGGAAATGGGTGTTGTGCGACCGTTTTACCGACGCCACTTACGCCTACCAGAGTGGCGGACGTGGTATTGCGGCGGCGTCCGTGAGATCCCTGGAAAAACTGGTGCAGGGCACCCTGCGTCCGGACTGCACCCTGCTGCTGGATGCCCCGGTAAATATCGGCATGGAAAGGGCCCGGGGCAGGGGGGAACTGGACCGTTTTGAACGCGAGCAAGTGGACTTTTTCGAGCGCGTGCGCGCGACTTACCTGCAACTGGCTCAGGAGGGCGGTGGCCGCTACCGGCTGGTGAATGCCGCTCAGCCCCTGGAGCAGGTGCAGCAACAGATCGACAAAATATGTCGTGAGCTATTGCGCTGTCATCATCTCGAAGGGCAGCAGGTGTGATGGGACTTACGGACCTCCAGCCCACCAGTGCCCCGCTGCCCTGGCAGGCGGCGATATGGACACGTTTTAACCAGCAGTTATCCGGGGAGCAATTACCCCATGCGCTGCTATTGGCAGGGCCGGCAGATATCGGTAAATCGCGGCTGGCCCTGGCCCTCGCCCGGTTGTTGTTGTGCGCGGCACCCAGCGCGGGCCTCAACTGCGGGGAGTGCCATGCCTGCCAGTTGTCTGCCAGAGGCAGCCATGGGGATTTGCGCTGGCTGCAACCCGAGGACAAGAGCCGCGTGATCAAGATAGATCAGGTACGCGCGGCCGTTGAATTTGCCAACCAGACCGCAAACTTCGGGCTGCGTAAGGTGCTGGTGCTGTGTCCGGCTGACAGCATGAACACCAATGCGGCTAACGCTCTGCTTAAATCCCTGGAGGAGCCGGCGCCTGGTACCTATCTGATCCTGTGCTGTGACCGACTGCACGGTGTGCCGGCAACGATTCGTTCACGCTGCCAGATCGTGAAACTGGCGCAGCCCAGCCAGGCTGCCAGTATAGCCTGGCTGGATGCTTTGACCGGGAGTGCGGAGCAAAGTAGCCGCCTGCTGCAAATTGCCGACGGCCGGCCGCTATTGGCTGAGCAGTTGTACCGGGAGGACAGCGCCGAAGCGTTGGCGGCCATCCGCGCCGCCCTTGCCGGGGTGCTCACTGGAAAACTGTCGGCGCATGAGGTCGTGAACTTGCTCAGCGATACCGGGACAGAGGCCTTCCTGGCGCACTTACAGGCAGAATTGCAGGCGCTGCTGCGGGTGCAGTCCGGGCAGTCTCTGGGCAAGCCTGGCGCTAAAGCGGCTTTTAGCTTGAGCGATGAGGTGAATCGCTTGCAGCGGGCCGTGGCAGCCGGTGCCAACCCTAACAGCCAACTGCTGGTGGAAAGTCTGCTGGCCCGATGCCAGCGGGAGTTGGGCAGCGGCCTGCACAGTGATAGTATGAGCCAGTGGTAAGGGGACCTGTGGAATGAATGACGCAAGACAAAACAGCCGTAACGGTATTCTGTCGCTGACAATAAAGGATAAGGCAGTGCTGTATTCAGCCTATATGCCATTTCTCAGTTATGGCGGCCTGTTCGTACCGACCAATAAACCCTACAGTATTGGCGATGAAGTCTTCATGTTGCTGACGCTGATGGATGAAGCCGAGAAAATACCCATCTCCGGCAAGGTGGTGTGGGTGACGCCCCGCGGTGCCCAGGGTAACAGGACAGCCGGGATCGGCGTGCAGTTCAGCGAGCAGGATGCCGATGCCAACTCAAAAATCGAAAATCACCTGGCCGGTTCACTCAGTTCGGACCGCCCCACGCACACTATGTGAGCGCCCTGGCAACATTGAAGTAACTTCTCCAAGTTCCGTGCAACTTGCTGTAATTAAAGAATTAAAGTTAAAAAAATGGGTCCCGAAAGGGACCCACCAAGACCATTAGGAGTGAAACATAAAGGAATTGCTTCCCTGAAAGAGCATGGGTATGCTCCCTGTGACTACCCGGTTTAACTAGGGGATAGGCAGACACACCTTTAGTATCGCTCAATTTTGGTACTTTTCCACAGTGGCATGGTCATTTTTTAAACATATTTTGAACTAAAGAAATACTCTTTAATTATAAATAGCTATATAGGCACAGAATGTCTGCCCCCTGCGAGTTCCTCAGTGGCGTAATAGAAGGCTTCTACGGCCGCGCCTGGTCCTTCGAGTTGCGGGCGGCTTATGCCGGTTTTCTTGCCGAATCGCGGCTCAACACCTACCTCTATGCCCCGAAGGACGATCCTTTCCTGCGCAAGCGTTGGCGGGAGGACTGGCCGGCGGCGCAGTTGCAATGCTTACAGGCGCTGGCGTCGGAGTATCACCGGCAGGGTATCAACTGGGGAGTGGGCCTCTCCCCGTTTGAACTCTATCGCGATTACGGTGCGCCAGAGCGCCGCCAGTTGCGGGGCAGGCTTGAAGGTATGGAGGTTTTCCAGGCGCCCTTATTGGCGGTACTGTTTGACGACATGCCCGGAAACCTGGACGACCTGGCGGCGCGACAGGCGGAGATCGTCGCCGATGTATGCGCATGGTGTCCGGATACGCGAATCCTGGTTTGTCCTACCTATTACTCCTTCGACCCGGTACTCGAGCAATATTTTGGCCCCATGCCGGATAACTACTGGGAGCAACTGGGCAGTCAGTTGCCCGCCGCAGTGGATGTTTTCTGGACCGGTAATCAGGTGTGCTCAGCCTCGGTGCTGAGCGCCGACATAGCGGCCATCAACACGCGCATCGGGCGCAAAGTGCTGTTATGGGACAATTACCCTGTAAACGACGGCGCAAAACGCAGTAATTCACTGTACCTCGACAAACTGGCGAACCGCGATACGGATCTGGCCCGCTGCCTTACGGGCCATTTGTGTAACCCGATGAACCAGGGCCTGCTTTCCATTCCGGCCTTGCTTGGTCTCGCGGAACTCTACGGCAACGCCGAAGGCGCCCAGGCCTGGCTGTTAACCAACCTGGGAGCAGATACCTGGCGCAGTTTACAACGCGACAGTGAGGAGTTTCTGCACCGTGGCATTGCCGGTATGGGGGCGGCGCGCTGCAGTGAACTGGCCACCCAGTATGAGCAATTGCCGGGTGCTGCGGCGGCCGAGGTCACCGCCTGGTTGCGCGGTGAATATACCTTTGATCCCGCCTGCCTCACGGATTGACACACCGCGGTGACCATTCATCCCGGCATTACCCGTACCAGTGGCAGCCCCTTTGAGTTGTGCCAGCAGTGGCTGGCCACACCTGAAACCCCGGGTGAGGCGCTGTTGGTGGTGGACTTTGAACTAAGCAGGTACTGGCTTGCGGATAATTCCCCGGTGTCGCTCACCGCAGTTTATTGTCGCCAGGCAGCGGCACTGCGGGTAGCGGTTACCGACAGGCAGCTGCACTGCAATGGCGAAAAACCCCTGGCACAGTTCGACGATTGGGTGAGCGGCGCCGGTTTGTTTGTCGCGCAGCTGGGGCAGCCGCTACCGCTGCAACCGGCGGTCATTGCCAAACCCTGGGGACAGGAATTGTGGTTCAGCGGTGTTGAGCAGCGTGGTGTAAGCGCCGTAGGCCGCGATGGCATCGCGGTACCACTGCCCTGGCTGATGGCTGTGCTGCCACAGAATCGGGGTGCCGTGCCGCTGGTCCTGCTGAAAATACTGGAGCCCTATAGCGAGCCGGTGCGCGGGGATCTTTATTTCGAATTGCATCGGGAAAAACGCGAGGTCTACGTGGTCACGCATGTCGATGAGCAGGCCTGGCCCGACGGTGTAGGCTATCTGCGCTACGGTTTTTCGGCGGATAAAATCGCGCGATACCCTGATGAAAAAGCGTTTCGCCTGGACTATCTGTCCGCAGTCCAGGCTTACGAAGGCGTGCGGCGCAGTATCGACGCAATGCCGCAGGGCGAAGAGGCCTCCGCTGAAGTCCTGGACCAGGAAGCCAGACTACGCAGCGCGATGGATAGTTTTACTCACCTCAGGCCGGTGGTGCCGGGTGAGGTTATTGCCGTGCCTCTGCTGCTGCCACATGCCTTGCAACACGGAGTGCGCGTGGTGGAATTCCAGACTCCGGTGTACGAGCGCGAAATACTGTCCTTCGCCCAGCGGGTGCTTACGCAGGAACATTGGGATACAGCGACGGTACTGGAGCAGATGCAGCTGCTGGCGCCTCCGGATCCGGCGCCGCTCCTGCTGCAACAGGGCCCTGGTTTGCGGCTGGAAAGAGTCGCCCAATGCGAAGATTTCGAGATCCGGCGCCTCACGCTCGCCCAGGGCGCGAGCTTTTCCTATGAGGTGCTTGCAGACTACTGCCTGTTGCTGGTGATCGCGGGTCAAATCGAGCTTGGCGACACGTCGTACGGGGCCGAACAAGCGGCCTTGCTGCCCGCAGAGTGGGTCGGGCAACTGACAGCGCTGCAAGCCGCGCCGGAGCTGGTTTTACTACTGGCCACGCCGGGTTAGCGAGCAGTTGAACCAGGGCACTGTTTGTGGCAGAATCCTCGCCCTTGTAAAGACCCCCAATGGCGAGCGAAGCGAGCGTTTATACCCCAATAATCAAGTGGTTATGCGGGCTTTTTGACGATTTTTCTAGTTTATTGGCAGTTTTTCTTTGGGGGTTTCATTGCAGCGGAAGTGGCGAAATTGGTATACGCGCTGGATTTAGGTTCCAGTGCCGCAAGGCGTGAGAGTTCGAGTCTCTCCTTCCGCACCAGTTTTTGGGCGAATGTTCTCCGGGGTAATTCTCTCCGGGAGCGTCGCTATGACACGAGCGCACATAGTGCTCGATACCTATCGGATTGATGAGGAAATACCATGCAGGTTTCTATTGAAACGACATCGGGGCTGGAGCGTCGTTTGACCGTGGGCGTGCCATCGGAGCGGGTGGACGTCGAGGTGGACAGCCGCTTACAGAAGGCCGCCAAAAACGTTCGCCTGCCCGGGTTTCGCCCTGGCAAAGTGCCTATGAAGGTGATGCGCCAGCGCTTCGGCGCAGGGGTTCGCCAGGAAGTATTGGGCGAGGTCATGAGCCAGTCCTTTCAGGAAGCGGTTGCGCAGGAAAGATTGCGGCCCGCTGGCCAGCCCAGTATCGAGCCACGCAATCTTGAGGCCGGCAAGGATCTCGAGTACGTGGCCACCTTCGAGGTTTTTCCCGAGGTGGATGTGATCGAGTTGAAGGGCTTCGACGTAGAAAAACCAGTATCGGAAGTAACCGACGAGGATATCGACAACATCATCGATGTGTTTCGCAAGCAGCAGGGTAGCTGGGAGCCAGTAGAACGCGCAGCGGCTGACGGTGACAAGGTCAATATTGATTATATCGGTACCAAAGACGGCGAAGAATTTGACGGTGGCAGCGCGGATGACAGTGAGCTGGAGTTGGGCTCAGGCAGGATGATTCCCGGATTTGAGGACGGTGTGGTTGGCATGCTGCCCGGGGAAGAAAAAACCCTGGAACTCACTTTCCCGGAGGATTACCACAGCGAGGAACTGCAGGGCGCCGCGGTAGTGTTCAAGGTCAAGCTCAACAGTGTGCTGGAACTGGAGCCGGCTGCGCTGGATGAGGATCTGTTTCAAAAGTACGGTGTGGAAGAGGGCGGCGAAGCTCAGTTTCGCAAGGAAGTGGGCGAGAACATGGCCCGCGAGCTCAAGAATGCCGTGCAGAACAAGCTCAAGCAGCAGGTTATGGATGCGCTACTGGACGCCCACAAATCGCTGGAAGTACCCAAGGCTTTGATAGATCAGGAAATCGGCGGTATGCGCGACCAGATGTTCCAGCAATTTGGCGGCGCCGCCGGTGGCCAGGATCTCGACCTGAAGGCGCTGTTACCCGATGAAATGTTCCAGGAAAACGCGGAGCGACGCGTAAAGCTGGGCCTGGTCATGGCGGAATTTATCAACAAGCAGGAATTGCGCGCGGATCCGGAAAGGGTGCGTGAGACAATCGAGGAAATGGCATCGACCTACCAGGATCCCGAGGAAGTAATCAACTATTACTATTCCAATCAGGATCAGTTGGCGTCGGTGGAATCCAAGGTCCTGGAGGACCTGGCGGTTGAAAAACTGCTAGACAATGCCAACATTACAGAGAAGCAGTGCAGCTATCAGGAAGCAATTGGCCAGGAGGCGAATGCGGCCTGACGGAGCACCTGACGGGCGGCACTACCGCTGTTCGTCGCTCACTATAACCGATTACACAGGGACGCCAGGCCATGCCATTTCAGATTGACGGGCAGAATAACACTCAAATCGACAACCTGGGGTTGATCCCCATGGTAGTGGAGCAGACCTCTCGCGGTGAACGCTCCTACGACATTTACTCCAGGCTGCTGAAAGAGCGGGTTATTTTTGCGGTGGGCCCCGTTGAGGACCATATGGCGAACCTGATCGTGGCTCAATTGCTGTTCCTGGAATCCGAGAATCCGGACAAGGATATTCACCTTTATATCAATTCGCCGGGCGGCTCAGTCACCGCCGGTTTGTCTATCTATGACACCATGCAGTTTATCAAGCCGGACGTCAGCACCATGTGCATAGGCCAGGCGGCCTCAATGGGCGCCTTCCTGCTATGTGGCGGCGCCAAGGGCAAGCGTTTTGTCCTGCCCAATGCCCGCACCATGATCCACCAGCCCAGTGGTGGCGCCCAGGGGCAGGCCACGGACATTGAGATTCAGGCCAAGGAAATCCTGATCATCCGCAAGAAACTTAACGAATTGATGGCCATGCACACCGGGCAGAGCCTGGAGGTGATAGAGCAGGACACTGAACGGGATCGTTTCATGGATGCCGAGCAGAGTAAGGAATACGGCCTGGTCGATGAGGTGGTTAGCAGTCGCGGTCTGAACGAGCAGGCGGCTCCGGCATAGGATTTCATGTCCTTACCCGGGTCGTCCGCGGACATTGTCATTATTCTGCTTTAGTCTGTGCCGGGACTTGCAAAAATCGGTAAAAAACATCATCTTAGGGGCACCGGGTGATAAATCACACTGACAAGGGGCGCAGGACGGCCGAATGAGTAACAAAACCACAACTTCAGGCGACGATGGCAAGCTGTTGTACTGCTCTTTTTGCGGCAAAAGCCAGCACGAAGTGCGCAAGCTTATCGCCGGCCCGTCCGTATTCATCTGTGATGAGTGTGTGGACCTGTGTAACGACATCATCCGCGAGGAAGTACAGGAAAGCAGCAGCCAGTCTGATCAGGATCACCTGCCTGTTCCCCAGGAAATCAATGCTATCCTCGACGAGTATGTGATAGGGCAGCGACGGGCCAAGAAAGTGCTGGCAGTCGCGGTCTATAACCACTATAAGCGCCTGCGCCATACCGAGGGTCGCGATGACATAGAACTGGGCAAAAGCAACATACTGCTGGTTGGCCCCACCGGTAGCGGCAAGACCCTGCTGGCGGAGACGCTGGCGCGCCTGCTGGATGTACCTTTTACTATCGCTGACGCGACGACGCTGACCGAGGCCGGGTACGTCGGTGAAGACGTCGAGAACATCATCCAGAAGCTGCTGCAAAAGTGTGATTATGATGTCGAGAAGGCCCAGGTGGGTATTGTCTATATCGATGAAATCGACAAAATTTCGCGCAAGTCAGACAACCCCTCGATCACCCGTGACGTTTCCGGAGAGGGTGTGCAGCAGGCACTGTTGAAATTAATTGAAGGCACCGTGGCTTCAGTGCCGCCCCAGGGCGGGCGCAAGCACCCACAGCAGGAATTCCTGCAGGTTGATACCTCGAATATCCTGTTTATCTGCGGTGGTGCATTTGCCGGCCTCGACAAGGTTATCCGCAATCGTTCTGAAAAGGGCGGGATCGGTTTTGGCGCCGAGGTGAAAAGCAAGGACGAGAAACGAAACGTCGGCGAGTTACTTTTCGATCTGGAACCGGAAGATCTGGTGCAGTATGGCTTGATTCCCGAGTTCGTGGGGCGCCTGCCGGTGATTGCCACCCTGGAAGAACTGGACGTGGATGCACTGGTGCAGATTCTCACAGAGCCCAAGAACTCCCTTACAAAACAGTACAGCAAGCTGTTTGAAATGGAGGATGTCGAAATCGATTTTCGCGAAGATGGCCTGCGCGCCATCGCGGAAAAAGCAATGGAGCGTAAAACCGGTGCGCGCGGACTGCGCTCTATTCTTGAAGGGATACTGCTGGACTCCATGTACAACATTCCTTCGCGCGACGACGTCAGCAAGGTCGTCATAGACGAGTCGGTCATCCGCGGTGATTCAGAGCCGCTGCTGGTGTACCAGAACAGTGAGCCGGCCCCCAGGGCGGCCTCAAAAGACGACTAGTGCGAGCATAACCCGGGGCTGTTCCCGGGTGCGCACATGGCTCTGCCGGGTTGTTCCGCAATACGGCGATAGTGCTTGAATTGCGGCACAGTGACCCCATATAGGGTTTAACGACCAGAATTCCTGCTAAACCCGGAGATTTTTATGGGTTCTTCCTCTCTTACCGAACTGCCCCTGCTGCCCCTGCGCGATGTAGTGGTCTACCCACACATGGTATTACCGCTGTTCGTCGGCAGGGAAAAGTCCATTGAGGCCCTGGAAGACGCCATGGCCAATGACAAGCAGGTGCTGCTGGTCGCCCAGCGCCATGCGGCGGATGACGATCCGGGTGCAGATGATATCTACCAGGTCGGCACGGTATCCAACATCCTGCAATTACTGAAATTGCCCGACGGCACGATCAAGGTACTGGTCGAGGGCGGATTTCGCGCTGCACTGGATAACGTCAATGACGATGGCAGCTTTGCCGTGGCCGGTGTGCGCGAGATCATCAGTGATGAGCTTCCTGAAGAAGAGGTAGAGGGACTGCTGCGTACGACGATTTCCCAGTTTGAAAAGTATGTCAACCTGAGCAAGAAGGTGCCTGCTGAAGTGCTCACTTCTCTGACCGGTATCGACGAGCCCGGGCGACTGGCTGACACTATTGCGGCGCATATGAGCGTGGAACTGGAGGAGAAGCAGCGCATTCTGGAGATATCCGGTATTCGCGCGCGCCTGGAACACCTGATGGGTCTGATGGAAGCCGAGATTGACCTGTTCCAGGTTGAAAAACGTATCCGCGGCCGGGTCAAAAAGCAGATGGAGAAGAGCCAGCGCGAGTATTACCTCAACGAGCAAATGAAGGCTATCCAGAAAGAACTGGGTGATATGGATGAAGCCCCCAATGAGCTGGACGAACTGCAGTCGCGCATCGATGAGGCAAAGATGCCGGAAGAAGCCCGGGATAAGGCCCTGTCGGAACTGGGCAAGCTGAAGATGATGTCGCCGATGTCGGCTGAGGCATCGGTGGTACGCAGCTACATCGACTGGATGGTGAGCGTACCCTGGGCCAAGCGCAGCAAGATAAAGCACGACCTCAAGCGCGCTACCGTGATTCTGGACGAGGATCACTATGGCCTAGAAGAGGTCAAGGACCGTATCCTCGAGTACCTTGCGGTGCAGAAGCGGGTGCGTAAGGTCAAGGGTCCGGTGTTGTGCCTGGTGGGTCCCCCAGGGGTCGGTAAGACTTCTCTTGGTGAATCCCTGGCCCGTGCCACCAATCGCAAGTTTGTGCGCATGGCCCTGGGCGGAGTGCGCGACGAGGCTGAAATTCGCGGCCATCGCAGGACCTATATCGGTTCGATGCCCGGAAAACTGCTGCAAAAAATGTCCAAGGCCGGCGTCAGGAATCCGCTGTTCCTGCTGGATGAAATTGACAAAATGGGTATGGACCACCGGGGCGATCCGGCTTCAGCCATGCTGGAGGTACTGGATCCGGAGCAAAACCACGCATTCAACGATCACTACCTTGAAGTGGACTACGACCTTTCAGACGTGATGTTTGTGTGTACCTCCAACACCATGAACATCCCTGGTCCACTTCTGGATCGCATGGAAGTTATTCGCATTCCCGGCTATACGGAAGACGAGAAACTTAATATTGCCCTGCGTTACCTGATTCCCAAGCAGGTCAAGTTGAATGGACTGAAAACCGATGAAATCGAGATCGCTGAGGACACGGTGACCGATATCATTCGCTACTATACCCGCGAGGCAGGGGTGCGCTCGCTGGAACGTGAGATAGCCAAGGTCTGTCGCAAGATGGTCAAGGCGTTTGCGCTGGGCGAGCTTAAAGGGAGCACCACGGTTACCACCGAAATGCTGCCGGATCTACTCGGCGTGAGGAAATACAACTACGGTATCGCCGAGGAAGAGAACAAGATCGGGCAGGTAACTGGCCTGGCCTGGACCTCAGTGGGCGGCGAGTTGCTTACCATCGAAGCTGTGGCTGTGGCGGGCAAAGGGCTGCACGTAAAAACCGGTTCGCTGGGGGACGTTATGCAGGAGTCTATCCAGGCGGCCACCACGGTAGTGCGCAGTCGGTCACAGATGCTGGGCATCCCTGCCAATTACCATGAAAAGCACGACGTGCACATCCACGTGCCTGAGGGCGCCACACCCAAGGATGGTCCCAGCGCGGGTGTCGCGATGTGTACTGCCCTGGTCTCCGTGCTCACTAATATCCCGGTGCGTGCAGACGTCGCCATGACCGGGGAAATCACCCTGCGTGGCGAGGTGTTGCCAATTGGTGGGCTCAAGGAGAAATTGCTGGCTGCCCGCAGGGGTGGTATCAAGACGGTGATTATTCCCAAAGAGAACGAGCGCGACCTGAAGGAAGTGCCCGATAACATCAAGGAGCACCTGAATATACTCGCGGTGAAATGGATAGATGAGGTCCTGGCCATTGCCCTGGAAGCCATGCCCGAGCCCCTGAGCGACGAAGAGTTCATGGCAAATAAGCTGGGCAACGGTGCAGAAGGCGATCAGGACGAAAAAAATCGCATAAATACGCATTAAAACCCGCGTTATTATTGACCGGTATTCCCGCTCTGGTATAAAGTCGTGCGTCTGACTATGTGGGCATTTCCGGACCTAAAACCAAGAACCGGAAGGCGACAGGTTAAACATGAATACGAGGAACATGCTCTCATGGAGTGATGTTCCTGGTAGCCAACTGGCAACATCATCAAGTCTTAATAGAAAACTCTCCAAGGGGATAAGTGTGAACAAATCTGAACTAATCGATGCTATTGCAGCAGCAGCAGACCTACCCAAGGCCTCAGCAGGCCGCGCGCTGGACGCAGTAGTAGACAGTATTACCGACGCACTGACCAAGGGCGACCAGGTCTCTCTGGTTGGTTTCGGTACTTTTTCTGTGAAACACCGCAACGCTCGCAGCGGTCGCAACCCGCAAACTGGCGCAACCATTGAAATCGCCGCTTCGAATGTACCCAGTTTCAAGGCCGGTAAAGCACTGAAGGACTCGGTAAACTCCTGAGTCCAGCGGGCCTGTCACTGGCAGGTAATGGCGGTCTGCTTCAGCCGTTATTGTGCAGGTGATGCCACCCTATAACAGTGAAAAGGCGCACTCTCCGGGTGCGCTTTTTTTTTAGTTTCTACGAGTAATTCTCATGCTTCAAGATATCCGTCAGAACGTAAAAGGTCCCGCTGCGAAAATCATCGTAGGCCTGATTGTAATCGCCTTCTCCCTGTTTGGTATTGAATCGATACTGGTTGGCAGTGGTGGTAGTGGCGTGGCAGAGGTCAACGGGGAGGAAATCAGCCCGCTGGAGCTGCAACAGGCGGTCACCACACAACAACGACGGCTAATCGCCATGATGGGTGATCAATTGGATCCCGCCCTGCTGGATGACCAGCGTCTCAGCCAGCAGGCTTTGCAGGGACTGATAGGCCGTAAATTGCTGATGCAGGCCGCCCAGGAGATGGATCTGGTGGTGTCTGAGCGGGAAATCGGCATGGTCATTGCCGGGATGGAACAGTTTCAGGTAGATGGTGCTTTCGATCCTGAGCTGTATAAGGCGCTGCTGTCCGAATCTGGATATACCCCCGCTTTTTTCAAGCAAAGTCTGCGCGAGGACATGGCGCTCACGCAGTTGCGCAGCGGGCTGGCAGGCACCGAGTTTGCCACCCCGGCGGAGCTTGATCTCAACGCCCGGATAACCGCGGAGCAACGCGACATTCGCTATGTCAGTATTCCGATGGAGAATTTTCGCGAGGATATAGAAGTCAGCGACGCTGAAATAGAAGCATTCTATGCGGAAAACGAATCCCAGTTTCTTACTGAAGAAGCCGTGGACCTGGATTATATCGAGCTTACCCCGGCTGCGTTTATGCAGCCGGTAGAGGAAAGCCTGGTGCTTGAGGCTTACGAATTGGAAAAAGACAGTTACGAGATGCAAGCGGCGAGCCGCGTTTCTCATATCCTGTTTGCAGCGGGAGACGATCAGGAGCAACGCATCGCACAAGCGCAAGCGCAGCTCGCCGCGGGAGCCGAGTTTGCTGATGTCGCCGGCGAGTTCTCGGATGATATCGGTTCCGCCGCAAGTGGTGGAGACCTGGGTTACACCAGTGGTGATGCTTTCCCTGCGGAGATGGAGGAGGCGATAGCTGCTCTGGATATTAATGCTATTTCAGAGCCGGTGGAGACCGATGCCGGGCTGCACCTGATACAGGTCACAGAGCGCGACGCCGGTGAGGTCCCGACACTGGAAGAGGTTCGTGACAGATTGCATGACGAGATTCAGGCCGGTGAGGCGCGGGTGGCGCTGCTGCGCACTGTGGAGGATTTGAAGGACCTGACTTTCAATGCGGAAGACCTTGACGGGCCGGCCACAGAATTGGGGCTTACAGTCGCCAGGGCTGAAGGTGTTACGCGCAGTGGGGACGAGGGTCTGTTTGCCAATAATGCCCTGCTGACCGCGGCATTTTCGGAGGACGTGCTGCAGGCGGGTAATAACAGTGAAGTCATAGAGCTTGGCGAAAACCGTTTTGTGGTGCTGCGGGTGCACGCACACCACGCCCCCCAGGTGAGCCCCCTGGAGGTGGTGCGTGACCAGATCGTGGCGCAAATTTCTGACCAGGCGGCTCGTATGGCTGTCGCAGCAGAGGCGCGTCGCGGCCTGGAAGAACTGCGTAGCGGCGCTGGTGCGGAGCAGTTTGCACTGGAAAGTGGCTATGAGTGGCAGGTGGAACTGGGCGCGGAGCGCAGCAGCGCCGTGGTGCCCCCAGAGGTACTCAGGCGGGCATTTGAGCTTCCCGCATCAGAGCAGGGCGCCAGTGCCAGTGATTTTGTTATGACCGCGGCGGGCGACGCCCTGGTATTTGAAGTGGTTCGGGTCACCACTGGCGATTACCAGTCGCTGGCGGAAACACGGCAACAAATGCTACAGCGTCAGGTCAGTGGTGAATACGGCGGGCTGGTGGATACAGAATTCCAGCAGGGACTACGCAATAACGCCGATATTTCTGTTTTGTAACGAACCACCTTGTAGGGATTAGCATGGCCAGACAAATACTTACGCTCAACCAGATCTCGATAAAGGGCCTGGAGCGATTACCACGTGACAGCTATGAAGTAGCCAGTGAGTTTTCTCACCCCGATGCGATTTTACTGCGCAGCCACAAGCTGAAAGCCGAGGATATCGCCGATTCGGTGCTGGCCATTGGACGTGCTGGCGCGGGCGTGAACAATATTCCCGTGGCTGCCTGCACCCAGCGCGGTATACCCGTATTCAACTCCCCCGGTGCCAATGCCAACGCGGTTAAAGAGCTGGTAGCTACCGGCATGCTGCTGGGCTCCCGCGGTGTGGTTGAGGGCATCGAATATGTCCGCACACTGGCGCATGAGCAGGACGAAGTAGCGCTGAACAAAACGCTTGAAGCCAACAAAAAAATGTTCAAAGGCAGCGAGCTGTCGGGCAAGACACTCGGTGTTGTTGGCCTGGGAGCAATCGGCTCCCTGGTGGCGGAAATGGCGCTGACCCTGGGCATGGATGTGATTGGCTACGATCCGGCGCTGTCGGTCGAAGCGGCCTGGCGGCTGTCCAGCCAGGTGCGCAAGGCGGATACATTGTCGGCTTTGTTCGCGCGCTGTGACTTCATCAGCCTGCACTTGCCGGTACTGGATTCCACACGGGGCCTGATCAATGCGGAGCTGCTCAGTGCAGTGCGCCCGGGTACCTGCCTGTTAAACTTCGCGCGGCAGGAAATTGTTGATGAGGCTGCGCTGGTTGAAGCCCTGGAGCACGGTCATTTGCGGTCCTATATTGCAGATTTTCCCTCACCGGCGCTGATCAAAAGAGACGACGTGATCCTGATGCCCCACATCGGCGCCAGTACGGAGGAGGCCGAGGATAACTGCGCCATCATGGCGGCGGACCAACTGCGTGATTTCCTGGAGAACGGCAATATACGCAATTCGGTTAACTTTCCCACACTGCAATTGGAGCGGGTTAGCGGCTGTCGCCTGTCCGTCACCAATGAAAATGTGCCGCGCATCCTGGGTAGCGTCCTGTCCATACTGGCCGATGAAAATATCAATGTGATCGACATGCTGAACAAGAGTCGTGACCAGGTTGCCTACAACCTGATTGATATCGAGTCCCGCCCGGCTGACGCTGTGCTGGATCAGATGCGCGCGCTGAATGGCGTGACCAATGTTCGCCTGATTGGCAACTGCGTCTGACAAGAACGCTTATTGCGTATCATCATAAATCGGATCCGCCTCCACCAGACCGGTAAGATAGAAGTCCCGTTCCTCCGGGGTCAGGCTGATAGGGCCGCGCCAGGGTAGCAGGCGCTGGTCAGCCTCGTGCTCAAAGTCCAGGAACGGGTATTTGATAATGTCGAAGTAGGGCGAATAGTCG
Organism: Halioglobus sp.; assembly: GCA_029287595.1. Classification (GTDB taxonomy): domain Bacteria; phylum Pseudomonadota; class Gammaproteobacteria; order Pseudomonadales; family Halieaceae; genus JAACFI01. The sequence continues at coordinate 82,873 of JARFQU010000023.1, forward strand.
AAGTCTCTGGGAACGCACAGCTTCGGGTTGCGTCTGAACAGCTGCACCCGGTCGTCTTCAATACGCTTTACCAGTGGCAGTATGGGAAACTGTATGCTGCCGAAGGCTTCGGCAATCATGGTGGAACACACGGTTTGCGTACTTTTCCCGGGCTTGGTGCTGAATAGCGAGGAGCGCCACCGACGGGGCATGATGAACCAGGGAAAGAAAAATCTGGCCAGGTCGAAAATCTGCCGCACATTGTAGGCCGTGCCCAGTTGTCTGACGGCATAGGCAATGACGCTTTGGCTGTCCCTGTAGCCAAGTCCCCTGGGTCGGCATACACGCAGATGCTCTTGTTCATACACGGTTAGCGGACGCACCACCGTGCCCATACCAAGTTCGCTCTCGATAATCAGTTGCTTCTCTGCCCAGCCGTCGTAGTGTTTTTCTAGCGCCTCGCGCACCTCAGGATCCGTGATATCTCGCAGGCGACCAATGTAGAGCGCTGCATGAGACCAGCTGCTCTGGGTAATCATCTTGATGACTTCGCTAACCCGGGAGCGGCCCTCTACCAACACCACATCACAGGCTTCCACCTCGCGGCTGATACGCTCGAAATCACAAAGTGGGGTGTTCGGCAGCGGCTTTTCGTGCTCCAGCCAATTGACAATGGCATTGCGAACCCAGTTAATCATTGCGTTTTTCTAACTCTAACCATGCTACCGTTATAACGCAGGGCGAAAGCTGATACCAGAGGAACAGCGATGGAAAAGCAGCTCAAATCCCTTGAGCAGAATATTCGCGGTAAACGCAACTTCGACAAGCCACCATTGCATTTGTGGCAACCGCCTCTGAGTGGCGATATTGATATCAGGATAGCCGCGGACGGCTCCTGGTATCACGAGGGTGGCCGGGTTGAACGGGAGTCACTGGTGCGTTTGTTCGCCAGTATTCTGCGCCGGGAAGATGATGGGGAGTATTACCTGGTAACGCCTGCGGAAAAATGGCGCATACAGGTGGAACTGCATCCACTGATGGTCACCGACATCACCGTGATGGAAGCAAAAGGCAGCCAGGCCTTGCTTCAGGCTACGCTGAATACCGGTAAGACCGTTGCCATTGGTGAGCAGCATCCGCTGTTCCTGGAGCCTGCGATGGCTGATATCGCCGTGCTAACGCTGGAGTATGGCCTCAGCGCGCTGTTTACCCGTGCAGCCTGGTACCGGCTGGTGGATATGACCACCGAAATCGAGGGCAAACCCGCAATCATCAGTGGAGATTACGTATTCAAGCTGCTGCGAGACTAACGCACCAGTGCAGCCCAGACCGGCATTGCTCAGCCTGGAGCCTGGGATGCAACGCTACATGTTGGGGTAGTTGGGTCCGCCAAAACCTTCCGGAGTAACCCAGACAATATTCTGTGAAGGATCCTTGATATCACAGGTTTTGCAGTGCACGCAGTTCTGGGCATTGATCTGGAAGCGCTTGCCCTCGGGATCTTCCACGATTTCGTAGACGCCCGCAGGGCAGTAGCGCTGCGCCGGCTCGTCGTACATTGGCAGATTTTTGCCCAGTGGCACATCGGGGTCGATCAGCGTCAGGTGACAGGGCTGGTCTTCCTCGTGGTTGGTATTGGACAGGAATACCGATGACAGCTTGTCGAAGCTGATTTTGTTGTCCGGCTTGGGGTAGTCGATTTTCTTGCACTCGGCAGCCGGTTTCATCGCCGCGTAGTCCGGCTTGTCGTCATTCAGGGTAAACGGCAGCTTGCCGCCGAAAATGTTCTGGTCCAGCCAGACCATGGCGGAACCGATCAGGATGCCAAATTTGTGCATGAAGCCGGAGAAGTTGCGCGTGGTGTAGAGCTCCTCGTGCATCCAGGAGGCTTCCACCTTGTCGGCGTAGGAGGCCAGGTCCGCGGGGGCTGCCTCGCCCAGGCCCAGGGCCTCTACTACCGCTTCGGCAGCCAGCATACCGCTCTTCATAGCGGTGTGATTACCCTTGATCTTGACGCTGTTCAGTGTGCCGGCGTCGCAGCCGATCAGCAATCCACCCGGGAAATGCATCTTGGGCAAGGAGTTGAAGCCGCCCTTGGTGATAGCACGGGCACCGTAGACTAGGCGCGTCGCTCCCTCCAGGTAGGGCTGGGTTTGGGCGTGGTGTTTCCAGCGCTGGAATTCCTCAAACGGGCTCATGTGCGGGTTGCTGTAGTTGAGATCCGCTATCAAGCCAAGATATACCTGGTTGTTCTCAGCGTGGTACATGAAAGCACCACCGCCCGTGTTACTTTCACTCAGCGGCCAGCCCAGGCCGTGGATAACCAGGCCTTCCTCGTGTTTTTCAGGGGCTATCTCCCAGACTTCCTTGATGCCTATGCCGTAATGCTGGGGGTCCTTGCCAGCGTCCAGGGAGAAGTGGTTGATCAGTTGCTTGCCCAGGTGCCCCCGGCAGCCCTCGGCAAACAACGTGTACTTGGCATGTAATTCCATGCCGGGCATGTAGCTGTCTTTGTGCTCACCACTGGCGCTTACCCCCATATCCCCAGTAGCGATGCCCTTCACCCGGCCATCCTCGTGATAAAGCACTTCAGCTGCTGCGAAACCGGGGTAGACCTCCACCCCCAGTCCCTCAGCCTGTTCCGCCATCCAGCGGCACACATTACCCATGGAGACGATGTAGTTACCGTCGTTATGGGTGGGCTTGGGAATAAAAAAGTTGGGCAGTTTTATGGCGCTTTTCTGACTCAGGTAAAAGAAGAACCTGTCTTGCTTGACCGCGGTATTCAGCGGTGCACCCATATCCTTCCAGGTAGGAAACAGCTCATCCATCGCGCGTGGTTCCAACACTGCACCGGACAGGGTGTGAGCCCCAACCTCGGAGCCCTTTTCCACGACACAGACAGTGATTTCCTGCTCTTTTTCCTGTGCCAGCTGCATGATACGGCAGGCGGCGGAAAGGCCCGCAGGGCCTGCGCCTACGATCACTACATCAAATTCCATTGATTCACGTTCCACTGCCATGTCCTCTCTAGTCACAGGTGGGAGGCCGGCTTTCACTGCCGACGAAGGGAAGAGCGCAAGTATATAATTTTGAAAGAGAAAAAACTATAAACCGGGTGAATGGCAGGTATCGCGCTATTGCCCGTTTTGACCAGGGGTGTGTCGCCCCCGGCTATTGACCCGTACTTTAATTGTGGGCATCATACCCGCCCGACTTTGTGTGGGTTTGGTCCAGATAAGGATGTCCATACCCGCGTAAACCCACCTGAAATAATCTATGGAGAATCCATGAAGGTTCTTGTTGCCGTTAAACGCGTCGTTGATTACAACGTCAAGGTTCGCGCCAAAGCCGATGGTAGTGATGTTGACCTGAATAATGTCAAGATGGCTATTAACCCCTTCTGTGAAATCGCGGTAGAAGAGGCTGTGCGCCTCAAGGAAGCCGGTACCGCCACTGAGGTGATCGCCGTTTCTATCGGTGATAAATCCTGCCAGGAGCAGATTAGAACCGCTCTGGCACTGGGCGCAGATCGCGGGATCCAAGTTGAAACCGAAGGCGGCGTAGAGCCCCTGGTGGTCGCCAAATTGCTCAAAGGTGTTGTCGACAAGGAACAGCCGCAGTTGGTCATCCTGGGCAAACAGTCCATTGATGGCGACAACAACCAAACCGGACAGATGCTGGGCGCCCTGGCTAATATGCCGCAGGGCACTTTTGCCTCCGAGGTCGTTATCGACGGCGAGAAAGTCAATGTTACCCGCGAAGTGGACGGTGGAATGCAGACGCTCAGCCTGACGCTGCCGGCTATCGTCACCACCGATCTGCGTCTGAACGAGCCGCGCTATGCTTCTCTGCCGAATATCATGAAGGCAAAGAAAAAACAGCTGGATGTGTATACCCCTGAGGACCTGGGCGTTGCCGTTACCTCTCACCTGACCCAGGTCAAGGTGCAGCCGCCGGCGGAGCGTCAGGCGGGTATCAAGGTGGCCGATGTGGATCAGCTGGTAGACAAATTGAAGAACGAGGCGAAGGTAATATCATGAGTACTCTGGTAATTGCAGAACACGACAATAGCAGCCTCAAGGGCGCTACTCTTAATACCGTTGCCGCTGCGCAGGCCATGGGAGCGGACATTGATATCCTGGTCGCCGGTTCCAATTGTGGCGCCGTTGCTGAAGCTGCTGCCGCAGTAGCTGGCGTTGGCAAGATACTGGTCGCTGACAACGCAGCTTACGAGCACCAGTTGGCGGAAAACGTGAGCCTGCTGATCGCTGAAGTTGGCGCCGGGTATGACAACATCATCGCCCCGGCCACTGCCAACTGCAAAAACATCATGCCGCGGGTTGCCGCGCTGATGGACGTCGCGCAGATCTCTGAAATCACTTCTGTAGAGTCCGCTGATACGTTCCAGCGTCCTATCTATGCCGGCAATGTGATCGCTACAGTGCAGAGCACGGATGCCAAGAAGGTTATCACCGTGCGCACCACAGCTTATGATGCGGTAGCTGCCGAAGGCGGCTCTGCGACTGTCGAAGCAGTTGATGCAGTGCACGATGCCGGTATATCCGCCTTTGTCAGTGAAGAAGTCGCTGTTTCTGACCGGCCTGAACTCACCGCCGCGTCTGTGGTCATCTCCGGTGGCCGCGGCATGCAGAACGGCGAAAACTTCAAGTTGCTGGAGGGCATTGCCGACAAACTGGGTGCCGCCATCGGTGCTTCCCGTGCTGCAGTCGACGCGGGCTTTGTGCCCAACGACATGCAGGTCGGCCAGACCGGTAAGATCGTCGCCCCTGATCTGTATATTGCAGTGGGTATTTCCGGTGCGATCCAGCACCTGGCGGGCATGAAGGACTCCAAGGTGATCGTTGCGATCAACAAGGACGAGGACGCCCCGATCTTCCAGGTAGCGGACTATGGCTTGGTGGCCGATCTGTTTGACGCGCTGCCGGAGCTTGAGTCCAAGATCTAGGGTTCAGTTATTGCCGTGCTCTTGCATGGCTAGCCAATTGAAGAAACCGGCTTTTGTGGCCGGTTTTTTTATGGGTCATTGGTTACTTGCTGGATAGCTGGTTAGCGATCTTTCGCGCCAGGCGGCCAGCTCAATCGCAGTATACCCCCGGCGTTCCGAACCCCAGTCACTTCGGTGGTATACCGCGATCGAGCTGGCCTTTTTCAGTATTACTCCTGTATCCACTACCTACTTCTATCGTCACGCGCCGAAGCCGTCGGCGGCGTGCCTGAACATGCCGTCTTGTAAACGCGCCCCTGCGGGGTCCCCTCGGTCGGTCGCGAACCGGAAAAGCGCCGTTTCGCTCCACTCTCTCGGCGCGCACTTGCGACGGCACGTTCAGCCGCACCGTCGACTCCTATCCAGGAGGCTACAGAATCTCAGTTAGCTCGGTGTTGAGTTGGGAGAGCGGCTGCATTTCGCGTCGCAAATCAGCGCCGAGGGAGGGCGTGAGACAGTGCTTTATCTGGCTCGCAACCGACTGAGGGCACCCCGGAGGGGCGCGTAGATCAGAGGTGAAATGCAGGCACTCTCCCAACGACGTTGGAACAAAGCCCAGAGAATAGGTAGTGGCTGCTGTAGTCATTATGGAAAGAGGTCGGCCACATTGGTGTGTACACCCGAAGTGACTGGGGTTCGGAACGCAGGGGGTATACGGCAATGTGGCCGACCGCCTGGCCAAAAAACTCACGAAGAACGAGGAAAAACCGGGAACCTAATCCCGCCGCAAGCGATCCGAAATGGCGATAGGAGTAGGGTAGTTCAACACCACGATGTAGGAGGAGACCAGCAAGGTGATGATGGTAGTGGCCTGTATCAGCAGGGATGCCTGTTCCGATATCAGCGCGGAGCCTATGGCCACGTAGGCGATCAGCAGTGAGAATTCGCTGGCCTGGCCCAGACGAAAGCCCAGGTCCCAGGCCAGGGTGCGTTTCTCGCTGACGCCCTTGAGCAGGAAGCGATAGACTACCGGCTTCAGGCCCAACACCAGAGAGCCCAGCAGTAGAGCCGGAGCCCAGACCTGGCCCAGCATTGCCAGATCGAAACGCGCACCCACCGAGAAGAAAAACAGGATCAGGAAAAAATCCCGCAGCGGCTTCAGGTTGACCGCAATGTACTGTGATATCGGGCTGGTGGCGATGGTAATGCCCGCAATGAAAGCGCCTATTTCCTCAGAGAGCCCCAGAGCACTGGCGGCTTCGGCCATGCCCAGGCACCAGCCCAGCGCCAGCAGGAAAATATACTCGTGGAAACGATCAAAACGTGCAATCAGCGGCAGCAGTACATAGCGCACGGTCAACAGGGCGGCGCCAGCCAGCAGCGGCAGGCTCAGCAACGATAGGGCCAGTGTGCTGCCCATGCTGCTACTGTCTTCCGAGGCTGCACTGAACAGGACCATTAACACGATGATCGCCAGTAGATCCTGGATAAGCAGCAGTCCGATCATGAGTTCGCCGATATGACGGTGATGCAACACCGTGGTGGGTAACAACTTGATGCCTATGATAGTGGAGGAGAACATCATGGCGGCACCGATGACTAACGAATCCACAGTGCTGTAGCCAAACAGTTGCGCTACCAAGTATCCCATGGCCAAAAATAGCGCTGAGCTGAGCAGGGCGACCACGGTTGAATTGCGCAGGGTGGACCACAGCGCCTGGGGCTGCATATCCAGGCCCAGCAGGAACAGCAGGAAGATGATGCCGACATGGCCGATGTCAGACAGCAATTGCAGGTCGGTGACCAGGGTCAGCCCATAGGGGCCTATACAGGCACCCAGTGCGATATAGGCGATGATCAGCGGTTGCCGGGTATAGAGTGCCAACGAGGCGAAAATCGCAGCCCCGGTGAAGATCAGGAAAAATGAAAAGGTGACGCTATCCATCTAGGGCGTAATCCCTGCAAACCAGTCCCGAGTGTAAACAAGCCCGCCGCGGATAGGAATATGCCTGCCCCTCAGCTTCTGCGTCGAAATAGCGGCAGTGGCTGGTCCGGTGTGGCCTGGTAGCTTTCACTGAAATCATCCAGACTGGCCACGAAGGCTTCCAGCTGAGATTCGTCTGCCGGTTGAAAGGCGTTAAAGCCGCAGCGCCGCAGATATGTCACCTGGTCACGGATGAAATGACCCGCGGCGCGCAATTCACCTTGAAATCCGCGTTCGCGCAGTTCCCGGCCATAGGAAAAGCCTCGGCCATCCATGAACAAAGGAAAATTAATCACCACCAGCGGTATATCCTGCAGGTGATCCAGCAGCGGGGCGGGAGCCTCTCCGGGCTCTAGTTGCACCCCCCGGCCGGACTTGTCCCGGAGTTGCAACCACTGCTCCAGGGTCAACAACTGTGCGCTAGCGGGCGCGTTGCTCTCGGCGTCTGGCGCGAGCCAGTTGTCTTCAATAATAGCGCCGTCCTTAATTAGCCGGGGCATAAACACGCTCCTTGAATGGGTCTATACCTACGCGCCGGTAGGTATCCAGGAAAGTTTCCTGTTCCTGGCGCAGGCCCAGGAAGGTGTCCAGTATCTTTTCGATGACATCGGGCATATCTTCCTGTTTGAAAGACGGGCCCAGAATCTTCGCGATGGAAGCCTCTTTGCTCTGTGAACCACCCAGGCAGACCTGGTAAAACTCCTGGCCCTTTTTATCAACGCCGAGTATACCGATGTGTCCGATATGGTGATGGCCACAGGCATTCATACAGCCACTGATATTCAGCTCCAGCGGACCCAGGTCGTAAAGATAATCCAGGTCGTCAAAGCGCGCCTGAATCGCTTCCGCCACCGGTAACGACTTGGCGTTGGCCAGTGAGCAGTAATCACCGCCAGGACAACAGATCATATCGGTCAGATAGCCTATATTAGCTGTGGCCAGGCCGGCACCCTGCAGCTGTTGCCACAGCGAATACAACTGCGCCGTTTCGACGTCTGCCAGCACCAGGTTCTGTTGATGCGTGCTGCGAATTTCCCCGAAGGTGTACTGGTCAGCCAGGTCCGCCATCAAGTCCAGTTGCGCGTCGGTGATGTCGCCCGGCGCGTAGCCGGTGGCTTTCAGCGATATGGTAACGGCACGATAACCGGCCACACGATGCTCCCGGGTGTTACGCTTCACCCAGTTGCCAAAGATCGGCTCCGCGTCACACTGTGACTGCAACTGCGAGTTCTGTTCTTCGGCATCCAGCTCACGGTAGTCCGGGGCGACAAAGAAACCACAGGCGCGACTGATTTCTTCCTCGGTCAGTGTTGTGGGACCTTCCTTCAAGTGCACCCATTCCTGCTCCACGGCCTCGCGAAAAGCATCGGTACCCATTGCTTTCACCAGGATCTTGATCCTTGCCTTGTACTTGTTGTCCCGCCGACCGTGCTGATTGTAGACACGTAAAATCGCCTCCAAGTACGTCAGCAGGTGCTTTTTCTCCAGCCACTCGCAGATCGCCTGGCCGATAACCGGTGTGCGCCCCAGGCCGCCGCCGACCAGTACCTTAAAGCCGACTTCCCCGGCACCATTGGCGACCAGCTCCAGGCCAATATCATGGGCGTGGATAGCGGCGCGGTCCTCTGCGCTGCCGCATACCGCGATCTTGAACTTGCGCGGCAGGAAAGCAAACTCCGGGTGCAGAGTGGACCACTGGCGGATGATTTCGCAGTAGGGACGTGGATCTTCCAGTTCATCGGCGGCCACGCCGGCAAACTGGTCGGTGGTGGTATTGCGTATGCAGTTGCCGCTGGTCTGGATCGCGTGCATCTGCACTGTGGCTAATTCGGCGAGCAGGTCTGGTACTTCGGCCAGCTCGGGCCAGTTCAGCTGGATGTTCTGCCGGGTACTGATATGGGCATAGCCCTTGTCGTAATCCCGGGTGATCTGGGCGATCTTGCGCAGTTGGGTGCTATTGAGTAATCCGTAAGGCACGGCAATGCGCAGCATTGGGGCCAGGCGCTGTACATAAAGGCCATTTTGCAGGCGCAATGGCAGAAACTCTGCGTCGGTCAATTTTCCGGCCAGAAAACGCTCGGTCTGGTCGCGGTACTGGGCGACGCGCTCGTCAACAATTTTCTGGTCGTACTCGTCGTAAACGTACATCTGGAATACCTGTTAAACCGTTGTTAGGGGTGAGGGGGTTCTGGCCAGGACGCGCTACCTTACCAGAAAAGCATTGTGAACAAATAGTCATAATATTCATAAGGTTAGAACCACTATTGGGCATAACTTCGGCGCTGTTTCTCAGGTCGTGCTGCGCTCTTGGGATTAGCGCGAATGCTGCTATAATGCAGCGCTTAAGCGATCTACCCCAATGGAGTGAAACATGTCTGAAGAACTGAACCAGGAACGCAGTGCCGATGGTGTGGCGGATTCCATCGCGGCCACTGCGGTCATTAGCGTTATCGTGCTGGCCATGTATCTCTGGTTGTCCGGTATGCCTTCCTGAACGCAACCGCCGGGAAGTTTCCACGGTCATTTCCCGGCGCTTTTCAGTACCAGTTGTACCACGGTAAAGACCGTGCCCATAAATAGCAGTGTGAACACGATACCTGCAACGATAAAAACACCTGCGCGTCCCTGCTTGAAATCACGCTCCCTGTTCTTGCTGCTCTGAACTCCCAGTCCCGCGGCGAGTACGCTGCTCATCACATGCAGGGGGTTCAATGATTGTCGTTTTTCACCTTCTTCCAGGGCTCTATCCTGTTCCTTGTCGCTCATGATCGTGGCCCTTTAATAATCCAGGTTGGGACGCAACCAGCGTTCCATGACGGCAATCGATTCGCCCTTGCGCTCAGCGATACTCTCCAGCTGGTCGCGTCCAATCTTGCCCACGGCAAAATAACTCGACTCCGGATGAGAGTAATAAAACCCGCTGACCGAAGAAGCGGGATGCATGGCATAGCTCTCAGACAGTTCCACACCGCAGGTGTTGCTCGCATCCAACAACTCAAACAGGGTGGCCTTCTCGGTGTGATCGGGGCAGGCGGGGTAGCCGGGTGCCGGACGAATACCGCGATAGCGCTCCCGAATCAGCTCCTGGTTGCTCAGTTGTTCGTCCGCATCGTAGCCCCATAATTCAACACGTACCAAGCGGTGCAGTTGCTCGGCAAATGATTCGGCCAGGCGATCCGCCAGGGCTTTGAGCATAATGCTGTTGTAATCGTCGTGGTCCGCCTCAAATTGTGCGGCGCGCTCGTCAACACCGTGGCCGGTGGTGACACAGAATGCCCCCAGGTAATCCCGCACGCCGCTGTCCTGCGGTGCAATAAAATCTGCCAGGCTGAGATTAGGTTTGCCATTGGGCTTGTCACCCTGCTGCCGCAGGTGGTGCAGGGTCGCCAATGGCTGCTCCCGAGCCTCGTCCTGATAAACCACGACGTCATCCGTGCCCACCCGCGCCGCCGGCCAGAAACCGACTGTCGCGTTGGCGGTAAGCCACTTTTCCTCGACGATACGCTGTAGCATGGTCTGCGCATCCCTGAACAATTCGCTGGCCTGAACCCCGACCACCTCGTCCTCGAGAATCTGCGGAAACTTGCCCGCGAGTTCCCAGGTGATGAAAAAGGGCGTCCAGTCGATGGTGTCTACCAGCTGTTGCAGTGGATAGTCTTCGAATACCCGCGTGCCGATAAAGCTGGGCACCGGTGGGGTATAGGCTTGCCAGTCCAACTGCAGTGCACGTGCCGCGGCCTGCTGATAGCGCAATCGTTTCTGCTTCGGCTTGCGGTTGGCGACCCGCTCACGCACTTCCTGGTATTCCCGGGCACGGTCCGCGACAAAGCTGTCGCGGTCATCGCCCACCAGCTGCGTGGCTACCGCGACGCTGCGCGAAGCATCTGGCACATAAACAATGACATTGCGATCGTAGTGCGGATCGATTTTCACCGCGGTATGAGCCTTGGACGTGGTGGCGCCGCCTATCAACAGCGGTACGCTGAATTCCTGACGCTGCATCTCGCTCGCTACATGGACCATTTCATCCAGCGAGGGTGTGATCAGCCCGCTGAGTCCAATAATGTCGACCTTCTCTTCACGCGCGACGCGCAGGATATCTTCGCAGGGCACCATCACTCCCATGTCGATAACCTCGAAGTTATTACACTGCAGCACCACGCCTACGATATTTTTACCGATATCGTGCACATCACCCTTGACCGTGGCCATCAGTATCTTGCCGTTGCTCTGGCTGGCCCCATCTTTTTCTTCCTCGATGAACGGTTGCAGGTAACCCACTGCCTGTTTCATGACGCGGGCGCTCTTGACGACCTGCGGCAGGAACATTTTGCCTTCACCGAACAGGTCGCCGACCACGTTCATACCGTCCATCAGCGGTCCTTCGATCACCTGTATGGGCCGATCAAACTGGTGTCGAGCCTCTTCGGCATCTTCCACGATCCATTTGTTTATACCTTTCACCAGAGCGTGCTCGAGGCGCTTTGCCACCGGCTGCTCGCGCCAGGTGAGATCTTCTTTGCGCGCCTCTGCGCCACCGGTTTCGCGATAGCGCTCGGCTATATCCAACAGGCGCTCGGTGCCGTCGTCACGGCGGTTAAGCACCACGTCTTCCACACCTTCTCGCAGGTCTGCGGGTAGGTCGTCGTAGACTGCCAGCTGGCCGGCGTTGACGATGCCCATGTCCATGCCGGCGCGTATGGCGTGATACAGGAACACCGAGTGAATTGCCTCGCGTACCGCGTTATTGCCGCGAAAGGAAAAGGACACATTGGAAACCCCGCCTGAAACCAGGGCGCCGGGCAACTCGGCTTTGATGTAGCGAGTGGCCTCGATAAAGTCTACCGCGTAGTTGTTGTGCTCTTCGATACCGGTGGCCACAGCGAAGATATTCGGGTCAAAAATAATATCACCCGGGTTGAAACCGACTTCAGTGACCAGCAGCTCATAGGAGCGCTTGCAGATGTCCTTGCGTCGCTGCAGGGTATCCGCCTGGCCCTGCTCGTCGAACGCCATTACCACAACCGCCGCACCGTAGCGCTGGCACAGGCGGGCCTGATCCAGGAATTCCTGCTCCCCGGATTTCATACTGATGGAATTGACCACGGCCTTGCCCTGAATACACTTCAGCCCGGCCTCGATAACTTCCCACTTGGAAGAGTCCACCATGATGGGCACCCGGGAAATATCCGGCTCCGAGGCAATTAAGCGCAGGAATGTGGTCATTGCCTCCACCGCGTCCAGCATACCCTCGTCCATGTTGATATCGATGATCTGGGCGCCGTCTTCCACCTGCGTCCTGGCCACGCTCAGGGCGGTTTCATAATCGCCTTCCAGGATCAGGCGCTTGAACGCTGCCGAACCCGTCACATTGCAGCGTTCGCCAACATTAACAAACAGACTGTCCTGAGTAATATTGAAGGGCTCCAGGCCGCTCAGGCGGCAGGCCATGGGATGCTGTGGCAGTGGGCGGGGTGCAACCTTTTCTACCGCGGCGGCAATCGCCCTGATATGCGCCGGCGTGGTGCCGCAACAGCCACCGGCCAGGTTCAGGAACCCCCGCTGGGCAAAGCCCTGGAAATCCTCGAACATGATATCGGGAGTTTCATCGAACTCGCCGAAGGCGTTTGGCAGCCCGGCGTTGAGGTGGGCGCTGAAATAGCAGTCCGCCACATTGGACAGTTCCTCGATGAAGGGCCGTATTTCCTTGAAGCGGCGGCCACAGTTACTGCCCACGATTAACGGACGTGCATGGGCTACCGAATTCCAGAACGCCTCGGGGTTCTGTCCGGAGAGCACCCGACCACTGATATCCGGGAAAGTCACCGATATCATGATGGGTACATCGCTGCCCAATTCGTCCAGGACTTCCCTGGCGGCAAAAATCGCGGCTTTGGCGTTGAGCGTGTCGAAGATGGTTTCTATCAGCAGCAGATCCACGCCGCCAGCCAGCAGGCCCCGGGTGGCTTGGGCGTAGTCAGTGCGCAACTGGTCAAAATCCACACTGCGCGCGCCAGGATCGTTGACATCCGGCGAGATGGACGCCGTTTTCGGGGTAGGGCCCAAGACACCTGCGACGTAACGCGGCTTGTCCGGCGTTTCAGCGGTAACCTCGTCGGCAACTTTCCTGGCCAGACGCGCCGCGGCCTCATTGAGTTCGGCAGCCAACTCCCCCAGTGCATAATCGTCCTGGGCGATAGCGGTACTGTTAAACGTGTTGGTCTCGATAATGTCCGCGCCAGCCTCCAGGAAGAGGCGGTGTATCCCGGTGATAACATCGGGTCGGGTGAGGGTCAGCAGGTCATTGTTACCCTTCAGATCCGAGCCATGCCCAGCAAAGCGCTCACCGCGATAATCGGCTTCCTCAAGGCCCTCCGCCTGGATCATGGTGCCCATTGCCCCGTCCAGCACCAGTATGCGCTGTTGCAGGGCTTGCTCCAGGCGTAGCGCTGCGGAAGTGTGAGCTGCCATAATTTGTATTGTCCTTCGATTGGGGGTCAGGGCCCGGCGATAAAAAGCGCGGTATTCTAGCAGATTACCCGTATGAATGGCGTTAATCGACTCACCGTGTCGCACATTTGTGTACAAGTTTGCTAGAATACCCGACTAATTTACTCGGAATGGAAAGTCAGATGATCACCATTACAGAATCGGCCCAGGAATATCTTGTCGAATTGCTGTCAAAACAGGACGATGCCCTGGGTGTCAG
>JARFQU010000148.1 GCA_029287595.1 Halioglobus sp.
CCCCACAACCACCCGAAAGATAGACACGGAGGTAAGTGGTAACCGCTTATTGAAGGACGCAACAGCGAAACCGTGATGGACGAACGCTACAACCAACAGGCCCTGGAACAGGCCGCGCAGGCACATTGGCTGAAGCACAACAGCTTTGCCGTACAACAGGACTATGCCCGGGAGAAATTTTACTGCCTGGCCATGTTCCCCTATACCAGCGGCAAGCTGCACATGGGGCATGTGCGCAACTACACCATCGCCGACGTGATCGCCCGCTACCAGCGTATGCAGGGCAAGAACGTGCTGCAACCCATGGGCTGGGACGCCTTTGGCCTGCCCGCAGAAAACGCCGCCATCCAGAACAAGGTGCCGCCGGCCCGGTGGACCGCGCAGAACATTGATTACATGCGCGACCAGTTGCGTCAGCTGGGTTTTGCCTATGACTGGGATCGCGAGATCGCCACCTGTAATCCAGAATATTACCGTTGGGAGCAGTGGTTTTTCACGCGCCTGTTTGAGAAGGGCCTGGCCTACAAGAAGAAAGCCGAAGTGAACTGGTGCGAGACCGACCAGACGGTGCTGGCCAATGAGCAGGTGGTGGACGGCTGCTGCTGGCGCTGTGACAACCCCGTGGAGCGCCGCGAAATAGACCAGTGGTTTATCCGGATTACCGACTACGCGGAGCAGCTGCTGACCGACCTGGACACCCTGGACCAGTGGCCGGAGCAGGTGCGCACCATGCAGCGCAACTGGATAGGCCGCTCTGAGGGGGTGGATCTGGACTTCTCCCTGGCAGATGGCACTGCGCTGAGCGTCTACACCACCCGCCCGGACACCCTGATGGGGGTCACTTACGTGGCGGTAGCGCCCCAACACCCCCTGGCACTGGCCGCCGCGCAGGACGCCCCGGAACTGGCAGCTTTTATCGCCTCCCAGAGCAATATCAAGGTGGCCGAGGCGGAAATGGCCACGATGGAAAAACTGGGTATGGACACCGGCGTGACTGTCACACACCCGCTAACCGGAAAGGAAGTTCCGGTGTGGGTCGCCAATTTTGTACTGATGAGTTACGGCTCGGGGGCCGTGATGTCGGTGCCCGGTCACGACCAGCGCGACTGGGAGTTCGCCACCCGCTATGACCTGCCCATCGTCCAGGTAATTGCGCCTGCCGGCGACGAGAACTGCGACCTGGACCAGGCGGCATTTACTGACAAGGGTGTGCTGGTTAACTCGGGCGAGTTCGACGGCCTGGATTTTCAGCAGGCATTCAATACCATTGCCGACCGGCTGGAAGCGCAGGGTCGCGGCCAGCGCACGGTCAATTTCCGCCTGCGGGACTGGGGTGTATCGCGCCAGCGCTACTGGGGAGCGCCCATACCCATCATCAACTGCGATAAATGTGGCGCCGTTGCGGTGCCCGAGCAGGACCTGCCGGTGGTGCTGCCCACCGAGGTCGAGTTTGAGGGCGTGGGCTCACCGCTCAAGCAGATGCCGGAATTTTACCGGGTGCCCTGCCCGTCCTGCGGCGCCGCGGCCACCCGGGAAACCGATACCTTCGACACGTTTATGGAGTCCTCCTGGTACTACGCGCGCTATGCCTGTGCCCGCAACGGCGAGGCCATGCTGGATCGTGAGGCGGACTACTGGGCGCCGGTAGACCAGTATGTGGGCGGCATTGAACACGCAATCCTGCACCTGTTATACGCCCGCTTCTACCACAAGCTACTGCGGGACGAGGGCCTGGTCACATCTGATGAGCCTTTCATCCGCCTGCTCACCCAGGGCATGGTACTGAAAGACGGCGCCAAGATGTCCAAGTCAAAGGGTAATACGGTAGACCCGCAATCGCTGATTGACAGCTACGGCGCCGATACCGTGCGCCTGTTCAGTATGTTTGCCGCACCGCCGGAGCAGTCCCTGGAATGGTCCGACTCGGGTGTCGAAGGCGCCAATCGCTTCCTCAAGCGCCTGTGGAAACTGGTGGCCAACCATACGCAGGCTGACGCCGGCACAAGCCTGGATGCCAGTAACCTCAACGAGCAGCAGCGAGCGGTGCGCCGCAAGGCTCACGAGACCATTGCCAAGGTCAGCGACGACTACGGCCGACGCCAGACCTTTAATACCGCTATTGCCGCAATCATGGAGTTGTGTAACGAACTGGGCAAGCTGGACACCGGCGACGGGCAGGATCAGGCAGTAAGCGGTGAAGCACTGCGGGCCGTGGTACTGATGCTCAACCCCATTGTTCCCCATGTGTGCCAGTCATTGTGGCAGGCACTGGGAGGGACAGGTGATGTATTGAATGCCCCCTGGCCCCGGGTCGATGAGGCCGCACTGACCCGGGACAGTATTGCAATGGTGGTGCAGGTCAACGGCAAGGTGCGCGCCAAAATGGACGTTGCCGCCGATGCCGACAAGGCCGCGGTAGAGGCCGCCGCGCTGGCCCAGGACAATGTGCAGCGCTTCCTGGAGGGCGTTACCGTGCGCAAGGTCATTGTGGTACCCGGGAAATTGGTTAATATTGTTGCCAACTAAGCTATCACCAGGAATCTCTATGCACAGGCGCCTTGCCAGTTTCATCCTGCTTTTGAGCCTGGGCGCTTTGCTCAGCGCCTGCGGCTTCCAGTTGCGCGGTGTCGGCGACAATGCCACCGTCCTGCCCGAGAGCTGGAAAAGCATGCACCTGTCTACCGACAACCCCAACAGCGAGTTCAGCCGCGAGGTAGAGATGCGCTTTGCGGCGCAGGGCATTACCTGGACGGACCGGGAGAGCGCCAACTATCGCCTGGAACTGGGGCCCGAGCGCTTCAGCCAACGCAATCTGTCGCTGAATTCCGAGGCCCGGGTAGCTGAATTTGAACTCAACATGACGGCCCGGTTTTCCGTCATCGATGCCGACAACCAGGTAACCATCGAGAGCACCGAAGTCGCGGTAATACGCCAGATGGAAAATGACTCGCGCAACGTGGTGGGTAAATCCGAGGAAGTTCGCATTATCAAATCCGAGATGCGCGCCGACCTCGCCCGCCAGATCATGCGTCGCATAGGCTTTTTTGCCACCGGCAACGGCTAGATGCGGCTCTACCCTGAGAAACTCCCGGGTCACCTGCAACAGCAGCTGCTGCCCGTCTACCTGGTCAGCGGCGACGAGCCACTGCTGCTGCAGGAATGCTGTGACCTGATCCGCCAACAGGCGCGGGCGCAGGGTTGCACCGAGCGGGAAGTCATCGACGCCGGGGTCTCCGGATTCAAATGGCAGGATATCCTGCACAGCGCCTCCAGCATGTCGCTTTTTGCGGAGCGCAAACTGGTGGAGTTGCGTCTGCCCAGTGGCAAGCCGGGCGCCGAGGGCAGCAAGGCCCTGTGTGAATACCTGGACATGGCGATCGGCGAGGACGTGTTGCTGATCATCTCCGGCAAGATCGACAAGCAATCCACTAACAGCAAGTGGTACAAGGCCCTGGATAAAGCCGGCGTGACCATCCAGGTGTGGCCGGTAGATGCTGCCGAGCTGCCCCGCTGGCTGCAACAGCGGGTGCGCAATGCGGGCATGAGCATTGACGCGGACGCCCTGCAACTGCTGTGCGAGCGCGTGGAAGGCAACCTGCTGGCAGCGGTGCAGGAAGTGGAAAAACTGAAACTGCTGGCGACCGATTCCCGCATCACTACCGAAACCGTGACCGAGGCGGTCTCGAACAATGCCCGGTACAACCTGTTTGGTATGGCCGACAGCGCCCTCAAGGGCGACGCCACCACCAGCTTGCGCATGCTGCACGGCCTGCGCGCCGAGGGCACCGAACCCCCGGTGGTACTGTGGGCTCTGGCCCGGGAAATTCGCACCCTGTACCAGGTACAACTGGACTGCGACCGCGGCCAGAGCCCGCCACAGGCGCTGAAAGCCCACCGCGTGTGGAATAACCGTATGCCCTTGATGCAGGCGGCGCTGGCACGACACGACACCCGGTCGCTGTCGGGTTTGCTGGAGCAGGCTGCGGCGGTCGACGGCAGCATCAAGGGTTACGCCGGCGGCAAGCCCTGGGACCGGCTGGAATCACTGGTGACCGCGCTGTGCGTTGTGTAAGTAACCGCTAGCGTTACTTATCGCTGAATTCTCGCCCGCGCCAGTTACCCGTAGCGGCACCTGTCGCCTTTTCAAACCTGTTAATTTTTCCCGGATTTATTCCCATTCCCCGGCCTTGCATTCTGCCAAACTCAAGACTACTGTATATATCAACAGTGTTTTTATATACAGTAATTGGGAGCAGGCCATGAACGAAGCACTACAACAGATCATTGCGCGCAACGACACCTGGCGCGGTAACCAGGGCCGCTTTGCCGGCCATATTCTCTGTGCCAATAGCGACCGCCACTGGAGCCAGGACCTGCTCCCCACCGGTTACAGCACCCTGGATACCGAACTGCAGCGCGACGGCTGGCCCGTGGGTAATACCATAGAGTTGTTGAGCGACGGCTGTGGCCTGGGGGCCATGGGCCTGTTCCTGCCCGCCATGGAGGCACTGAGCGAACAGGGGCGCTGGCAGGTGTTTATTGCACCACCCTATACGCCCTATGCCCCCCTGCTGGAAGCCAGGGGTATCGATACCCGACAGATCCTACTGGTACACCCGAAAAATCGCGAAGACCTGTTGTGGGCCACCGAGCAGGCCCTGCGCAGCAGCACCTGCAGCGCGGTGTTCAGCTGGCTGGGAGCCGATAATTACAGCTATACCGAATTGCGCAAACTGCAACTGGCCGCCACCAGCGGCGACAGCCTGGGAGTGCTGTTCCGCCCCCAACAGGCGGCCCAGAACCACGCTCCCGCCAGCCTGCGCCTGCAGATGCGCGAATACCGCAAGGTGCATATCCTGAAACAGCGCGGCGGCAACCAGGGTATCGATGTGGACCTACCCCCGGCGGAGGATGTACCGCAGCAGCCGCAATTGTGGGAGCTGCCGGCCTGGAATAGTGATGTGACGCAACAAGGTGCCGCATCGGCCTAGAAACCATTCCCGCCCCGTGCACAAGCGGGGCGTAACCGCCTATACTCCTCTCCTGCCCGGGGCTATCGCCCGGCATCGTAGAACGCCAGCCTGACTGCGCAATACAGGGGAAAACCACATGCAGGATTTACCACATCATTACCACGCCACAGCACGAGCAGCAGCTGACAGCCACGTTGCCTTAAATACCGGTGACCTACCTGAGATCATCACTGCCGCTCCGGCCGAATTTGGAGGTCCTGGCGACCAATGGTCACCAGAGCACCTATTGGTCGGCACCGTTGCCAATTGCTTCATTTTGACCTTCCGGGCCATTGCCAGAAACTCCAAGCTCGACTGGACCCACCTGGAGTGCTCTCCCGTCGGCATGCTGGAGCGAGTTGATCGGACCACCCGCTTCACCCAATTTACAGTCAATGCCACACTGATCGTCCCGGCCGGTACGGACACTGACAAGGCCCAGCGTTTGCTGCACAAAGCCGAAGCCGGCTGCCTGATCACCCAGTCCCTGTTGGCCGAAACACATCTGGTGGCAGATATCATCGTAGAATCCTGAATCAGCGGTGAAAAGCCTGGCAGGCCACAAATGGTTTCGCTTCTCCTTTCCAGATAACAGCCTGCCGCATAGAAGCACCGAAAAGATAGAATGCCTACAGGCCAAACAGTGAATACGGAGATCATCATGCAGGACCTGCCTCACCGCTACGAGGTCAACGCCACCGCCGAGCCGGATGGCAACGTCGTCTTAAAAATAGACGACGTGCCGCAACTGATCTCCGCCCCAGCCGCGAAATTTGGCGGCCCAGGGGACCAGTGGTCACCTGAAGCACTACTGGTTGGCGCAGTTTTAGATAGTTTCATATTCACTTTTCGGAATATCTCCCGTACCTCAAAACTGGAGTGGAGCAATCTGGAGACGTCGGCGCAGGGCGTACTGGAGCGGGTTGACAAGGTCAACCGTTTTACTTCCTTCACGATCAGGGCCGCACTAACGGTTTCTCCCGATACAGACACCAGCAGGGCCAGGCAACTGCTGGTGAAGGCAGAGGCGGCCTGCATGATCGCCCGATCCCTGCTAGCTGACATACAGCTTGAGGCTGATATCATCGTCGAGTCCTAAGCAGGGAACTGTAGTTATGAACCGAGACCTGAGCGGCAGCTGCCAGTGTGGCGCTATCACCCTGACCTTTTCATCACCGGCACTGCTGACCTATGCCTGTTTCTGCACCAGTTGCCAGAAGCGCACGGGTAGCGCCTTCAGCATGGGGCTGATCATTCCCACAGACGCGCTACGGGTCAATGGCGAGCTTACCTCCTGGAGCCGAACCTCGGACAAGGGCACTACTAACACCCGCTACAGCTGCGCCGATTGCGGCAATATTATCTACGGCGTGGACGACTCGGGAATGGGACTGGCCAAACTACAGGCCGGGCTACTCGAAGACACCTCAGACCTGGAACCCGAGGTCTACCTGTTCGCCCGCAGCAAGCAACACTGGGTCAACCTGCCGGTACATGCTCGCCCCTTCGACACCCAGCCCGAAGATCCGATGGAAATGCTATCGGCTGCACAGACCTACCGCGAGGCGCGCTAAACCGTGGACGAATGGCTGACCGAATACGGCGTTACCCTGGGCGTGGGGGCGCTGATCCTGTTCATGATTTTCATTGTGTGGGACCTGGCCAAGCGCAGTAATGCCGGCAAGTTCGGCACCCTGATCCTGTACATCGGCCTGGCCATGGGTATTGTCGGTTTCCTGCTTAAATTCATTATCACCTACCTGCTGGAAAGCTCCGGGGTATGAGTCGCGTATAACCGACTGCGGGTAATTTTGCCCCAGACAGGATCAATCCCACCGTTGATACCAGCGGTTGTGCACTACCTCTTTACACATCATGGACAGCTGCCGCTTTTTCCTTGATACTGTATATATGTACAGTACTACCTATACACTGGGGCAGCCTTCCCCCCTTGATACGCCATCTCGCAGCGGGAGAGTACATGAGCCTGTGGCTGTGCCTGCGCTTTGAGCAACTCCCCCTCCAGTGCCTGAGCCGCTGCGAGGAACAACCGGTGGTGGTATTGGCACGGCAGCGGGTACTGCGCGCCAATGACTGCGCCGCCGCGCTGGGTATACGTGAGGGCACCGGCAGCGCCACGGTACGCGCCCTGGCTGGTGATGAGCCCGTGCTGCTGCTGGAGCGGGATGAACAGGCCGAGCAGCGCTGCCTGCAGCAATTATGCTGCTGGGCCTACAGTATTACCCCGACCCTGCACACCTGGCGACAGGACTGCCTGCAACTGGAAATCGGCGGCTGCCTCAGCCTGTTCCGCGGGCTGGATGCCCTGCTGGCAGCAGTGGCCCACGCCCTGGGCAATCGTGGCTACCGGGCCAGGTCCGGGCTGGCGGCAACCCCCAAGGCCGCCTGGCTACTCTCCTTTGGCGATGAAGACTGCGCCAGGGATATACACCAAACCCTGCCGGAACGCCTCGCCCCCCTGCCCCTGGAACTGCTTGATGATTTTTCAGGTACTGTCGACTCACTGCGGCGGGCGGGCCTGCACAAACTGGGGGATATACTGCAACTGCCACCATCGGCCCTGGGCCGACGCTGCGGCAAGGAGTTCTCCCATTTCCTGCAGCAGGTACTGGGCCAGCGGGAAGACCTGCAGGCGGACTATTGCCCACCCGCCTCCTTCAACGATGAATACTGGTTCGGCTACGAGGTAAAAGCCAATGCCGAGCTGTTACCCGCTGCGCAGACACTGCTGCAATCGCTGTGCCGTTTCCTGCGCAACACCCAGTTACAGACAGTGGAAATTACCTGGCAACTGGCAGGTATCGATCACAAGGTACACGAGGTCGTCATACGCAGCGCCAGCAGTCACAGCGACTGGCAAAGCTGGCACCAACTCACCCGCATCCATTTCGAGCAACTGCAACTGTCTACCGGCGTGGAGGGCCTGGCGCTGGACTGCCAGAAACTACAGGCCGGGCAGCTGGACAGTATTGACCTGTTCGCCCCGGGCAACCAGCGTGAGCCATTGGCCGCCCTGCTGGATCGCCTGCGCAGCCGCCTGGGACTGCAGGCGGTTGAAAAAATCGGCTATCGAGATGAGCACCTACCAGAATTCGCCCTGCATACCAGCAACGACATGGCCGACAGTGAGCGCCCTGCCTCAATGGCTTGCGGCCAGCGTCCTTTCTGGCTGATGCCGCAACCCCAGGCGCTGCGCCAGAGGCGTAATCACCTGTACTGGCATAGCCCCCTGGACCTGCTATACGGACCGGAGCGCATCGAGGATAACTGGTGGCAGCAAGCCATCTGTCGCGACTACTACATCGCGGCTGACAACAAGGGACAACACTACTGGGTATTTTGTGATCGCCTGGAGCGGCGGTGGTATGTGCACGGGGTGTTTGCGTAGGTGAATTCACACAGCTAGCTGGCAACCGGTACCAGCTTGCCAAATTTCCTGATGCCCTCCCCGTGCAGCAGCAACCAATAACCGTAGGCAATGGTCGGCGCCACGATTAAAAATGAAGATGCAGTTAACTGCGATACCGCAACAGGTATCAGGCCCCACAGGAAAAACAATCCGATTACAGCAATATATCCTTTCATAATACTCTCCCGACGTTGTTTGCAAATGGTAACTTCACGACCATGGCAGCGAACATGGCCGCGTGCGTCACCGACCTGGCCATTTGCGACAAGGGTGGTTCACGTCCAGCCATGGGGCCAGCGGCGTCCACTACCCGGGGAGCCGTGTCATGGCGAGAGCAGCGTATGAATTTCCCATTTGCCAAGCCTCTGAAGCTCCATTGTGGACACAAAGGTCAAAGGGGACAGGCAACGGTTAGGGGCTTTGCATGCCGTACCGGCGGCACAGAGCTAGCCCAACTGATATTGCAACCCCGCTGTCCTAGAGCCAGAGCTCCTTAGACCGGTGACTTTGCGCCCCCTCCTTTCGGATGGGTTTGCCCTTTATAAGAAATCGCTTCAGCCACAAACCTGCTGCAGCTGTAATGATTATATGGATATCAACAATCGCGACAAATGACGATTATCTATATGTAGATATAACCCCTGGTTATGTATTTTCGGCTGGCAAATTCTTCCAGCAGGCCCTGTGGGGCCCCACAGGGGACATATCACCTACCGAAAAGGTCAGGCTGGCACTACCTGAACAGCACAACCCGAGCAAAGCGCGGCAGGGTGTGGAAACTCAGCTGCGGGTATGCAACCGCCTTACCCTGAAGAAAAGCCAGGGTTTCCTCCAGACCGCCGGAAGCCCAGCCTACCGCTTTGGCTTCTCCGCGAAACGGGCCGGACAGGGGCGCAGTGAGACCGTCGAAGTGAATGGGGATGATACGCGACGGCGCTACACTGGCTACGGTTTCCCGCCAGAAGGTCTCGCGGTACGCCGGGGTCTGCGAACCCAGGCCACCCACGCCGAGAAACACCACATCCGCAGACAAGCCCTGCAAGGCGCCCTCGACATAACCGGCACTGCCGACGATCAGCCAACTGCCTTTTGGATGGGTAACATGCAGCACATAGGCCTTGCCCAGGCGATAGTCGAATACCGATACCGGGGGCACCAGGGGCGCGTCGATCAACGGCTCCCCCAGTGCCCGCCGCCGCATCTCGGGATCGGGAAATTCGAAATGCCGGGATTCGATGGGGGTAATAACAAATTTGCCCAACCGGACCGGCTGGCGATCCACCAGCACCCGCAGCTGCTCCTCCGGCAAACCCCAGCCGCGGCCAATATTGGCGGTGGATTCCGAGCCCAGCAATAAGGCCCCTGTGGCACGCGCCACTTCGGGCGCATCCATGGCGTGATCGTAGTGGGAATGCAAGGGCAGCACGGCGTCCAGTTGTGACACACCGTTAGCTTCCAGGGCGCGGCGAATCGCCGCCACATCCGGCGCGATTTTACCCAGCAGCAGGCGCGGCACCCCGGGTCGGCTGAACCAGCCATCGGTCATCCAGTGGGTTTCACCATCGCTGAAAAGCAAGGTGGCAGTCCCGGAAAAGCGCACCGTCACCGCACCATCAGGAACAGGCTCACCACCGGCAAGCGCCCAATCGGGGTCTACTGGCGGTTTGTTGTATACCAGCAGACCATAGGCCAACACTGCCGCGAACAGGCCCGCCAGTAACAGTAATGACAGCAGTAAACGACGCAACATCAACAATATTCCCGGGCGGGTCTGGCCATTCACAGCGCGCCCTCCTCTTGCAGGGTCTCGTAGACGGCCTGGGCAAACAGTGCGTAACCCCTGGCATTGAGATGAATGGCATCGGATTTATAGGCCGTGTTGCGCAGCAGCCCAGCCAGGGCATCATCGACCAGCAACACCTGGTATTGCTCCGCGAGTTCTGCATAAAAGTCGGCGGAATCGGTAAACAGCAGTTTGTCGGGTACGCCCACCAGCACCACCTGCACCCCGGCCGCCTGTGCCTGCTCTATCATCCCGGCGAGGTTTGCCTTGGCGGTAGCCATGTCTTTGCCGCGCAAAATATCATTGCCGCCCTGCAGCAATAGCAACAGATCCGGGTCGTGCTCCGCCAGGGCCGCAGGCAGGCGCTGTACACCGCCCGCGGTAGTCTCTCCCGACACCCCCGAGTTAATCACCTGCAAGCCACTCAAGCGCGCCAACTCAGCGGGGTAACTCTCAGCAGGCGCTGCACCCACACCGGCCGTGAGGCTGTCACCAAATGCCAGGATACTGGCGCCCGGCGACAGGGGAAACAGTTTGGGCTCGGCGCAAGCGCACAACAGTGCCAGGTACCCTACCAGGATCAGGGTGCCGAACTGCTTGATACATGTCTTCATGTTCCGGTCACTGCCATTTTGTTGCTTCATTTCCCGAATTGTTGCAAAAACGTCAGTCTATCAAGACGGCAACCGACCTATGGAGGCGGAGCTGGCATCGACCAGCTTGCCCAGGTCATGCGGGGACAGTTCGACCTCCAACCCCCTGCGTCCGGCGATACACCCGGTTTCTCCGCTGCCTCCAACCCGTAGGATTCGCTGGCCACATCGTGAATATAGTCATGTACCCGATGAACGATACCGCTGTTCTTCGCAAGCGTAATTGCCGGCGTCATGCCACCCTCGTTAAATGATTATGCGCGATCCGGGTTAAAGACCATCCCGGCGCGCGGTATGCAGCCATTTAAAACAAAACACCCAGGCATAACAAGCGCCGAGCACAAGGCACTTGAAATCCGGGGGTTATCGTATACTGTATATATGTACAGTATACGATAACCCGTGCAACCGTGCGCGATTCACGCCAAGACAGGCACCCATGACCTACGCCGAACTCCACTGCCTCAGCTGTTACAGCTTCCTGCGCAGCGCCTCACACCCCCGGGAGCTGGTGGAGCGGGCTGCGCAGCAGGGCTACACCGCGCTGGCCATCACC
Organism: Halioglobus sp.; assembly: GCA_029287595.1. Classification (GTDB taxonomy): domain Bacteria; phylum Pseudomonadota; class Gammaproteobacteria; order Pseudomonadales; family Halieaceae; genus JAACFI01. Next base: position 11,435 of record JARFQU010000148.1, read on the forward strand.
GACGAGTGCTCCCTGGCCGGTGTGGTCAAGGCGCATGTGGCGGCCAGGGAACTGGGGCTGAAGTTGATCATAGGCAGTGAATTCACGCTGCAGGAGGGTATCCGCCTGCTGGCGCTGGCGCCATCGCGGGCCGCCTACAGTGAATTATCCGGGCTGATCAGCATGGCCAGGCGGCGCAGTCCCAAGGGCCAGTACCGGGTGGCACTGCGCGATGTCATCTTCCACCTCAAGCGCTGCCTGCTGATCTGGCTGCCACAGGAGCACAGTGATGACACCCGCGCCTGGGGCCAGCAACTGCAGCGCCTGTGCAAGGGCCGGGTATGGCTGGGAGTCAGCCACCTGTTGGGCAACAACGAGGTGGCGCGCTATCAATCCCTGTGCCAGTTGGCCGCTGCCAGCGGGCTGCCCATGGTCGCCTGCGGCGATGTGCAAATGCACTGCGCCACACGCAAACCGCTGCACGACGTATTTACCGCCCTGCGCCACAATACCAGTATCGACCGGCTGGGTCGGCGCCGGCTGGGCAACAGCCAGCAACACCTGCGCAGCCTGCGCCAGCTGGAGCGGCTCTACCCCACCGCACTGCTGCAGGAAACCCTGCATATCGCCGGGCGGTGCGACTTCAGCCTGGAAGAGCTGCGCTACGAATACCCCCGGGAAGTGGTGCCGGCAGAACACAGCGCCAACAGCTACCTGCTGGAGCTGGTGGCACAGGGCGCGCGGGCGCGTTGGCCCGTGGGCGTTCCGGCAGAAATACAGCAGCGTATCGACGTGGAGCTGGCGCTGATCAGTGAGCTGCAGTACGAGTATTACTTCCTGACGGTATACGACATCGTGCGCTTTGCCCGGGAGCGCGACATCCTGTGCCAGGGCCGCGGCTCGGCGGCCAACTCGGTGGTGTGCTACTGCCTGTTTATCACCGAAGTGTCGCCCGAGCAGATATCCCTGCTGTTCGAGCGCTTCATATCGAGAGAGCGGGATGAGCCGCCGGATATTGACGTGGATTTTGAGCACGAGCGCCGCGAGGAAGTAATCCAGTACATCTATGCCAAGTACAGCCGCAAACGGGCGGCGCTGGCCGCCACGCTCATCACCTACCGCTCTCGCAGTGCGGTGCGCGACGTGGGCAAGGCGCTGGGACTGGACCCGGTATTCGTGGATGATCTGGCCAAATCCCTGGCCTGGTGGGATCGCACCGCGGACCTGGCGAAACGCTTCGAGGAGCAGGGTGTTGCAGGTCACAGCCAACAGGCGGAGCTGTTCTACCGCCTGGTGCAGGAAATCCTCGGCTTTCCCCGCCACCTGTCCCAGCACGTGGGCGGTTTCGTGATTACCCGCAGCCCTATCTCCACCCTGGTACCTGTGGAGAACGCCAGCATGGCGCAGCGCACGGTGATCCAGTGGGACAAGGAAGACATCGAAGCACTGGGCCTGCTGAAAGTGGATATCCTGGCCCTGGGCATGCTGTCCGCCATCCGCAAGAGCCTGCAACTGGTGCACCGCTACCAACCCACGATCAAAACTATAAGCGATATCCCCAGGGAGGATGGCGCCACCTACCGTATGCTGCAGACTGCGGACACCGTCGGCGTGTTCCAGATCGAGTCCCGGGCGCAGATGTCCATGCTGCCACGACTCAAGCCGAAGTGTTTTTACGACCTGGTCATCGAGATTGCCATTGTACGCCCCGGCCCGATACAGGGTGACATGGTGCACCCCTACCTGCGACGCAAACAGGGGCTGGAAGAAGTCACTTATCCCAGCGAAGCCATCAAGTCGGTGCTGGAGCGCACCCTGGGGGTACCCATCTTCCAGGAACAGGTCATCAGGCTGGCCATGGTGGCGGCGGGTTTCAGCGGCGGCGAGGCGGACCAGTTGCGCCGGGCCATTACCAACTGGGGCAGGAACAGCAAACTGCTCACTTTCGAAAAAAAACTGACCCGGGGCATGATAGAGCGGGGCTACGACGAGGACTTCGCGCAACGCCTGTTTGCACAGATCAAGGGTTTCGGTGGCTACGGCTTTCCCGAGTCTCATTCCGCCAGTTTCGCCCTGCTCGCCTATGTTTCCGCCTGGCTCAAATGCCACCATCCGGCGGCCTTTTTCGCCGGTCTGCTCAACAGCCAGCCCATGGGTTTCTACAGCCCCTCGCAACTGGTGCAAGATGCCTGTCGCCACGGGGTCACCGTATTGCCTGTCGATATCAACCAGAGCCACTGGGACCACCAGTTGCTCGACACCCGCGAGGCAACACAACCGCCGCTGCGCCTGGGCCTGCGCCTGGTAAAAGGACTCAGTCGGGGGGGCGCCCAACGCGTCGCCGAGGCGCGCAGGCGCGCACCTTTCCGGCAGGTCAGTGAGCTGCGCCAGCGCGCCGGCCTGGATAAAAGGGACATGGAAGCCCTGGCGGATGCGGACGCCCTGCGGTCACTGAGCGGCCACCGCCACCAGTCCCAGTGGCAGATCATGGCGCTGGAGCAGCCGCGCCCACTGCTACAGGATGAACAGCGGCAACCGTCCAGCTATTTCGATGACGCGGTGCAGTTGCCGGCGCCAGGCGTGGCAGAGGAAGTGTTTTCCGATTATCGCGCCACCGGTCTCACCCTGCGCGCCCACCCCATGTGCCTGCTGCGCACGCGCTACCCGTTCAACCGCTGCAAACGCCATACCGACCTGGAGACAATGAGCAACAACCGCTTTGTGCGCATCGCCGGGCTGGTCACCTGCCGGCAGCGCCCAGGCAGTGCTGCCGGCGTGCTGTTCCTCACCCTGGAGGATGAAACCGGCAGTAGTAACGTGGTGGTGTGGCAACGCACCCAGCAGCAGTTTCGCCAGGCGCTGATGAGCGCGCAGTTGCTACTGATAAATGGTACCGTGGAAACCAGGGACAATGTTATTCATATTATCGCTGGTGCCCTGTATGACTACACCGGCGAACTGGAGAACCTGCGACTCAAGTCGCGGAATTTTCATTAGCGTGGCGAGACAGCAGCCCGGTCATACTGGAAAAGCTGTCATGCGGCCCCATGCTATGGAAAAACAAGAGAAATCTACTATCATTTACCGCTATAGAGAAAAACTACAATTCGCGCGAGGCTAAAAATTATGCACAGAAAAACCACGGCAAAATGGCTGTCATGCCTGTTGTTCGGCAGTATTACCGTCTCAAGCCAGGCACAGGTGCCGCCGCCGCCCGACGGGCAGATTCTATCCAAAGCCTATACCGGTACCGCCTACTCCCCCTACGCCGGGCGCGACTTCCCCAGCAATGTCTATTGGGGGGATACCCACTTGCACACGGATATCTCCATGGACGCAGGCGCCTTTGGCAACCGCCTGGGCCTGGATGCGGCCTACCGTTTTGCCCGCGGTGAACAGGTAGAATCCACCAACGGCGGGCCCGCCCGCCTCTCCAGGCCACTGGACTTCCTGGTGGTCGCCGACCATTCCGATAATATGGGGTTTTTCCCGGACATGCTGTCTGGTGCGCCGCACATTCTCTCCAATCCCACGGGCAAGGACTGGTACGACCGCATCCAAGCAGGAGAAGGGGTAGGTGTAGCCCTGGAGTTGATCGGGAAATTCTCACAGGGGACATTCGATCCTGCCCTGATGTATACCCCGGACTCACAACCCTACAAAGATGCCTGGGCCAAGACCGTCGATGCCGCAGAACGCTTTAACGAACCCGGGCGCTTTACCGCATTTATAGGTTATGAATGGACCTCGCTGGTGAAGGGTAACAATATGCACCGGGTAGTGGTGTACCGCGACGGCGGCGACAAGGGCGGCAGCATGGTGCCGTTCACCACCATTGCGCCCCACGGCAGCACCACTCCGCGCGACCTGTGGAGCTGGCTGGAGAACTACGAGGCCAAAACCGGCGGTAACATACTGGCCATTGCGCACAACGGCAACCTGTCCAATGGCATCATGTTCCCCATGATAGAACAAAGCGATGGCAAAGCCCTGGACAAAAGCTGGGCCCAGCGCCGCGCCAAGTGGGAAAGATTGTATGAAGCCACCCAGATCAAGGGCGACGGCGAGACGCATGCTTTCCTGTCCCCGAACGATGAATTTGCCGACTATGAAACCTGGGATATCGGCAACCTGGATGTATCCGAGGCCAAGACCGACCAGATGCTGGCCGGCGAATATGCCCGCGAGGCGTTGAAGCGCGGTATGGAACTGGAGGCAAAGTTCGGCACCAATCCTTACCAGTTCGGCATGATCGGCTCCACCGACAGCCATACCTCACTGGCTACCGCCCAGGAAGACAATTTTTTTGGCAAACACTCCGGTGCGGAGCCTGGCCCCGAGCGGATGAGCCACCCGTTCATGAAAAACGACAACGGCACCATCATGGGCTGGCAGCAGGTAGCGTCCGGGCTGGCGGCCGTATGGGCTAAAGAGAATACCCGGGAGGCGATATTTGATGCCATGGAACGCCGGGAAACCTACGCCACTACCGGCAGTCGCATGGCCGTGCGCATGTTCGGCGGCTGGAACTTCACCCTGGCGGACCTGAACAATCGCCAGCCCGCTTTCGCCGGCTACAGCAAGGGCGTGCCAATGGGCAGCGAGCTGCCCCCCAATGGCATGAAGCAGTCCCCCAGTTTCATGGTGATCGCCCTGCGTGATCCGATCGGCGCCAACCTGGATCGTATACAGATCGTCAAGGGCTGGCATGACGGTAAGAATATGCACGAAAAGGTCTATGACGTGGTCTGGTCAGGTGAGCGCAAGCCCGGACCAGACGGCAAGCTGCCGCCAGTGGGTAACACCGTGAATGTCGCCAATGCCAGTTGGAGCAACAGCATAGGCTCATCGGAGCTGGGTACCGTGTGGTCCGACCCGGATTTCGACCCGGCGCATCAGGCCTTTTACTACGCGCGCGTACTGGAAATCCCAACTCCGCGCTGGTCTACCTACGATGCCTTCCGCTTTGGTGTCGACATTCCCGAAGGGGCACCCACCAGCACCCAGGAGCGGGCCTATACATCCCCTATCTGGTATAAGCCCTAATCGATAGACTCGAAGAAGGCCCACAGAACCTCCGCTGTATTGAATTCATGGCTGGGCCGACCGAGTATCCTGGGGCCGCTATAGTCGGGGTGGGGGATGCCGTGTCCTCCACCCTCCACAGTTACTAACTGCACGGGTGGCTTGCCGGCGCCCTGCCAGTGCTCACTGCGCACCGAGGTACCGTCACCCGGGTCCCGATCGGGCCAATTGTACACTTCCGGGTCTGCGCTATAGCCTGCCAATTCAGCCCAGTAGGCGACACTGGCGCCCGCCGACTGCACTGCGCCCCTGCTGGTATCACCAAATAAATCGACGATACCGCCCTGGTAGGGATTCACCGGGTCCCCCGTGCCATTGATAATAATGGTGGCCACCGCTTCGCCGCTGGCCTCACAGGCGAAATTGCCTTCCACTGGCAAGTTCGCCGCGATAGCGCCAATGCCCTTTACCAGGTCGGGGGCCTCGAAACCCAGGCGATAGGCCATATGGCCCCCGTTGGATACACCTGCCGCATAAATCCTGTTCGGGTCGGCGCCATAGAGACTGACCAGGGTGCCCGCCAGCGCGCGCAAAAAGCCCACGTCATCGATACCCAGGGTATTGGCAGAAAAACCGGCACTCGCGCGGCAATCGTTCCAGTGCCCCTCAAACCCCGAGGGATAAACAGCAATGAAACCTTTCTGCTCAGCCAGGTAATCGAAACTGTAAAAGCTGCCCGTGCGCATTTGCTCTCCCGAGTGCTTTGAGCCTCGAAGCAGCAGTAGCAGAGCGGGTTTCTCGTCTATCGCCTCCGGAATATAGGCCAGCCATTCCCGCCGCCTGCCATCGTATTCCAGAGTTCCTCGCTCAACAACGCCCGGCAACTGCGGTGGCGACAACTCATCCCAACGCAGGTACCACCAGGCCAGCAGAGCGATTACGATGAACACCAGTACCAGCAGCGATGCCAGAATCTTGAGAAATTTACCCATAGGTCTAGAATTTTGCTTAAGTGGACGCAGAGAGTCTAAACTATCACCATGGTGTTAAGATATGTAAGCCGCGCCGTTATTGCCTGTGTCCTGTTGGTTTTAACAGCACTGGCAGCTGGCGCAGAGGACGACGACATGGCCGGACGACGACAAGCCATGCTGGAAGCGGTGCGCGACTCAGTCCGCCAGAGTGAGGACTACACCGGCTACAGCGAACTCAGTGAAAAAGTCATGAACGCCATGGGCACCGTACCCAGGGACGAATTCGTTCTGCCCGCCTACCGCCACCTGGCATACCGCAACACGCCCCTGCCCATAGAGGCGGGACAAACCATTTCGCAACCGCTGATCGTGGCCCTGATGACCGAGCTGTTGGAGCCACAGCCCACCGACGTGATACTGGAGGTGGGCACGGGTTCCGGCTATCAGGCCGCGGTACTGGCAGAGCTGACCCAGCACGTCTACAGCATCGAAATCGTCGAGGAACTGGCGACCAGCGCGGCGCAGACCCTGCAGCGACTCAACTACGACAATGTCACCGTGCGCGCCGGGGACGGCTATGCCGGCTGGCCGGAACACGCCCCCTTCGATGGCATCATTGTCACTGCGGCGGCTGAGCACCTGCCGCCACCCTTACTGGAACAACTGAAGCCCGGTGGCAAGCTGGTGATCCCGGTAGGGGAGGAACACGGCTACCAGGAGTTGCTGGTAGTAGAAGTCAACGCGGCCGGGGAAATAAGCCGCGAATCGAAGTTGCCGGTGCGTTTCGTACCACTGACCGGAGACCGCTAGGACACTGGCCTGGCGCGCAGACCGCACCGGGCAAAGCGCCAATGACCAACCCCGCAAGGTACGCCCAGGCAATCGGCGGTATTACAGCGGTGAACGGCCTTTGCTGGCAGCGATACGCATGCGCAGGGCATTGAGCTTGATAAAGCCTTCGGCATCGGCCTGGTTGTAGGCGCCCTGATCCGCCTCGAAGGTGGCGATACTTTCGTCAAACAGGCTGTCGGCGGACTGGCGGCCCACCACCATGACATTGCCTTTGTACAGTTTCAGCCGCACCTTGCCGTTAACCACGGTTTGCGAATCGTCAATCGCGGTCTGCAGCATCCTGCGCTCGGGTGACCACCAATAACCGTTGTAAATCAGGTTGGCATAGCGCGGCATCAATTCGTCTTTCAGGTGCGTCACTTCCCGGTCCAGAGTCAGTGATTCCATTGCGCGGTGGGCCTTGAGCATGATGGTGCCACCGGGTGTTTCATAGCAGCCGCGGGATTTCATTCCCACATAACGGTTCTCCACGATATCGTCGCGGCCAACGCCATTGGCACCGCCCACCTCGTTCAGGTGCTCCAGCACTGTGGCCGGGCTCATCGCCTGGCCGTCTATGGCAACGATATCGCCACGCTCGAAATCCAGTTCGATATAGGTAGACTGATCGGGTGCCGCCTCGGGGCTGACGCTCCAGCGCCACATATCCTCTTCCGGCTCCGCCCAGGGGTCTTCCAGGATGTCACCCTCATAGGAGATATGCAGCAGGTTGGCGTCCATGGAATACGGGGATTTCTTTTTCGCATTGCTATAGTCCACGGGAATATCGTGGCTGGCACAATAAGCCATCAGAGCCTCCCGGGAATTCAGGTCCCACTCGCGCCAGGGAGCGATCACCCGGATGCCCGGCTTAAGCGCATAGGCGCCCAGTTCAAAACGCACCTGGTCGTTGCCCTTGCCGGTGGCACCGTGGGAAATAGCGTCCGCCCCGGTCTCATTGGCAATCTCAATCAGGCGCTTGGCAATCAGCGGACGGGCGATAGAAGTGCCCAGCAGGTATTCGCCCTCGTACACGGTATTGGCACGAAACATGGGGAAAACGAAGTCGCGCACAAATTCTTCGCGCAGGTCATCGATATAGATTTCCCTGATACCCATGGCCTGGGCTTTGGCTCGCGCCGGCTCAACCTCTTCACCCTGGCCGATATCCGCGGTAAAGGTGACAACTTCGCAGTTGTAGGTGTCCTGCAACCAGCGCGCGATTACCGAGGTATCCAAACCACCGGAATAAGCCAGGACAACCTTGTTTATATCTGACATCTGATGCTCCATGCGGGCTCTGCTGAAAAGGGCGCACATTCTACTCCCGGGCGTCGGTAATTCCCACCCCATGTGCGCGCAACGCTGTTTCCGAGGGCGCGGCTTTACGGTAGCATGCACATTCTTTCCACGACCCACAGGCCCCAAGTGACCGCTCTGACCATAACCCGCCCGGACGACTGGCATGTACACCTGCGCGATGGCGCCGCCCTAAACCAGACCTGCGCCGACATGGCGCGCTACTTTGGTCGGGCCATAGTGATGCCCAACCTGACCCCGCCAGTGACCACAGTGGCGGCAGCGGCTGCCTACCGCACGCGGATACAGGAGTCCATGAGCACTCTGGAGCGGCAATTCGAGCCCCTGATGACGCTGTATTTAACCGACACCACTGACGCCGCCGAAATTCAGTTGGCTGCGGCATCGAGTTTTGTCCATGCGATCAAACTCTACCCGGCGGGCGCTACCACCAACTCAGAAGCGGGCGTGGAGGAACTGGATAGCCTTTTTCCTACCCTGGCGGCCATGGAGGAAGTGGATCTGCCGCTGCTGATCCACGGTGAGGTTACCGACAGCGACATCGATATCTTTGACCGGGAAAAAGTGTTCATCGACCGTCACCTGGCACCGATTGCCGAGCGTTTCCCCGGGCTGCGTATTGTTCTGGAGCACATCACCACCCGGGACGCCGTCGCCTATGTGCGCGAAGCTCCAGGCAACGTGGCCGCCACCATCACCGCCCATCACCTGCTGCTGAATCGCAACGACATGCTGGTGGGGGGCATTCGTCCGCACTACTTCTGCCTGCCAGTGCTGAAACGCAATATTCACCAGATAGAACTGATGGAAGCCGCCACCTCCGGCAACCCGAAGTTTTTCCTGGGCACCGACTCCGCGCCCCACAGTACCGGCAGCAAGGAAACCAGCTGCGGTTGCGCGGGCATCTACAGCGCCCACGCCGCAATAGAGCTGTATGCGGAAGTTTTCGAGCGCCTGGACGCACTGGAAAAACTGGAGGACTTCGCCGCTCATTTTGGCGCAGACTTCTACCGCCTGCCGCGCAATATGGACACCATCACCCTGCACAAGCAGGACTGGCAGGTGCCCCCAGAGTTACCACTGGGAGAGAAGTCACTGACCCCACTGCGCGCCGGCGAAGCTGTTACCTGGCGCGTCAGCGCTTCCGGAAACTGAGGCGTGCAAGAACCGGGCGGGCACCGCATCAGTGATCGTTTCCGCGGTTTTCTACCGGTCATTATCGATGTAGAGACCGGCGGTTTCATCGCCAGCACAGATGCCATACTCGAGGTCGCCGCCACTATCGTGCGCATGGATGATGACGGCTTACTCAGCGTGCACCGCACCCACGACTTTCATGTGACCCCCTTCGAGGGTGCCAATATTGAGCAGTCGGCGCTGGATTTTACCGGTATAGACCCCTACCACCCCTTTCGCGAAGCCGTCAGCGAAGAGGACGCAATGACCGAAATGTTTCGCGCGGTGCGCAAGGAGATCCGCGAACAGGATTGCAGTCGCGCTATCCTGGTGGGGCACAACGCCCATTTTGACGCGGGCTTCATCAATGCCGCCGTGGAGCGCTGCGGTATCAAGCGCAATCCTTTTCACCCGTTCTCCTTCTTCGATACCGCGACCCTGTCAGGCCTCGCCTTTGGCCAGACCGTACTGGCCAAGGCCTGCGCTGAGGCGGGAATCGCCTTCGACAACAGTGAAGCCCACTCGGCGGCTTACGACGCCGAGCGCACTGCGGAATTGTTTTGCGATATCGTCAACCGCTGGAAGGAATCCGGCGGCTGGCTGCCGGACTTCAGCTAACCACTGATCTGGTTGAGAATGAGGTCCAGTTCAGCCATTAGCTGATCAATAACATCAAGGCCCAGCAATTCGTATTTCACATGCTCTTCCAGGGGCAGCAACTGCACCAGGGTGTAAGCCACGCTCCAGGCGTCGCTGTAATCCACGGACAGGTTCATGCGCTGCACATGCGGGTGGGTTTCCAGGCTGGCCAGGATATCCAGCATGGCACCCCAGCCTTCCTGCACCGCACAGGGCTGGGGCCGCGGCAGCAGGGTCACCTCTCCTACCACCAGACCGTTGCCGCAGGTACTGCTGGCATGCAGCTCAAAGCGTTCGGCGCCCTCTATGGTGATGCCCAACAGGCCATTGGGTAACTGGTCCCAGTCAACAATACGCGCGCAGGTACCGTAATCACCCAGGTCCGCGGCCACGCTTCCCCGCTGGGCTACCTCTTCGCCACGACGAATCCAGACCACCCCGAAGGGAGTGCCGGATTTCATACTGTCGCGCACCAGGTCCAGGTAACGCTGCTCGAATATCTGCAGGGGAATACGACCGCAGGGCAGCAGCACGCTGGACAGGGGAAACAGCGGCAGCGATTCACTCACGTGCGCAATCCAGCCGGCGCACTATCTGCTTCCAGGCGCCGCAGGTTCGATAAGGCCTGCTCCCGGGTATCACCACAGATTGCCGGTTCCGGCATGAAGGCTTCACACAGTGCCGGTCGTCGCGGGTCACCGAACAGGGCACAGCGCATATCGGTATCCAGGTGTACGCAGGCCTCCCCCGCCGCCTTGCCGTCGGGCATGCCATGAAAACCCTGCACTATAGAAGGCGCAATACAGCAGGCGCCACAGGCTTCACGACACCGCATCAGCGGACTCCGGACCCAGGGGCTTAAGCAAAATAATCAACCGCGGTAACAACAGCAGCGCGCCCAGTACCGCGGCCACCATGGCGAGCACGGTGAGCAAGCCGAAATAAATACTGGGCGTAAAGTTGGATAGCGTCAGGGTGGAAAACCCTATCACTACGGTGACGGTGGTGTAATACACGGCGCGACCAATACTGTTGTGACACCGGTACATGGTTTGCGTGTAGTTCCTGTCCGTCGGAAACTCGGTGGTAAAGCGATGCACGTAGTGGATGCAATCGTCCACGCCGATGCCTACCACAATCGCAGCGATGGTAATCGTCATGATATCCAGGGGAATGCCTGCCAGCCCCATAACCCCCAGCACCATGCCTGCCGCCAGTATATTGGGTGCCAGGGCGATGAACGCCAGGGTCAGTGAGCGAAACAGGATCAGAAACATCAACAGTATCGCCAGGAAAACCACACCGAGGGTGAGAATCTGCGAGCGAAACAGGCTCTGCAATACGTTGTTGTATAACACCAGCATACCGGTGAACTGCACCTGCTCCGGTGCAAAGCCCATGTCCTCCACCAGGTGGGTACGCAGATCGCGCAAGAACTGGTCGCGCCGCAGGTCCTTGCTGGTCTCCTTGACCCGCACGGTAATCCTGGCCTGCTCCAGATCCTCGGAAAAATAGGGCGAGACCATCATCTTCTTGATGTCATCGGGCAGGCTCTTCTGCACAATGGCCAGCTCCACACCACCGATATCATCACCCAACAGATTTTTTACCACGGCAAAAATCGTGGATAGAGACAACACTTTGCCAGTCTCCGGCAAGGAGTCGATATAGTTGTGCACCGCATCCAACTCACGCATACCCCCCAGGCTGAACCAGTAACTGGGTACAAACTCCGACTCCTGCGTGGCGAAATCATCATAACCATCGCCAAAGTCGTCATCCCATTCGTCGCCATCCGCATTTGCGACAGGTGCAGCGGCACTGGCGAAGTCATCACCGTCTTCAGCGAAGGGGTCATCCGCGGCTACCGGCGGCGCTTCTGCTGCAGGCGTTATCGTTTCCAGGCCGGGTAATGGCGCATCCATGTCCGGCGGGGTGAGAATGATATCCAGTGGAATGGTGCCGCCCAGTCGTGAATCCAGCAGTTCCATGCCCTGGTATATCTCAGTGGACTTGTGAAAATAATCGATAAAGCGGTTTTCCACCTGCAGGCGGCTTACGCCCAAAAGCGTCAACACTATTATCACCCCGGTTACCACAAAAATTGCCCTGCCGTGGCGATCGGTCAGGCGGGAGAAATGTGCGGTCAGCACCGGATCACTGCCGGCGTGATGATGCGGCCTGCCGGTAGGCCACACCAGCATCAGACAGGGCACCAGCGAGAAACACATAAACAGGGCCACCAGGATGCCCACCGTCATCATCCAGCCGAAATCAATAACCGGCTGGATTCCCGATACCACCAGGGAGATAAAAGCAACAATAGTGGTGATGCCGGTATATAAGCAGGGGATGGCCATCAACTGCACGGTGCTCACCACCCGATCGTGTAAATCGCCGTCGGGATCCGCCGCATGCAACTCCCGGTAACGCACTATCAGGTGAATCGAGATTGCCAGGGTGATGATCAACAGCACCGCCACGAAGTTGGAAGAAATTACCGTCATGCGCCAGTCCAGCGCTCCCAGCAGGCCCAGCATTACGACCACTGTCGCGGTGCAGGTCAACAGGGGGATTACCACCCAGCGCACCCGTCGAAAAATGATCGCCAACGCTACCAGCATAATGCCCATGATGGAGCTGCCAAACACCACCAGGTCGCTACCCACAAAACTGACCATGTCCACGGCGATCATCGGCACACCGCCGACAAACACGTTGGCGTAGGGCTTATAACGCGCCGCTATGTCACGCACCTGCTGCACCAACCGCGCCTGGGCGTCCAGTGCTACCACGGTGTGTGCCTTGAAAGCCGCTTCCACCTCACGCAGTTCAAGCAGTTCCTGGCGGGACAAACCCTCCCGGTCGCGTTTTATGCGCAGCGACTCGCGGGTTCCCAGCAAATCGTAATAAAACTCATCAAACTCCAGGTTGATCTGCACCGCGCTTACCTTGCCATCACGACTGGACAACAGGTCTGCATAAATGGGGCTGGTGGTCAGTTCCTGCAATACCAACTCGAGGTCGATACCGGGCTGGCGCAGGCTGGGCAACGGCTCGGGAGACGTAATATCCGACAGGGTCACCGGAGGGCTTTCCAGCAGGGGCACGTCCAGCACCGTTACCACCGTAGACACCCCGGCCAATGCGCGCAGTTCCTCCGCCATCTGGTCCAGCGGTTGCAATGAACCCGCCGCCAAAAGCTCTGCGTAGGGCTGCCAGGTAATCAACAGGAAATCCTCAGAACTGTACTCGGTGCTGACCTTGCGGTAGAACTCCAGCGCCGGGTCGCCCTGCAACATCAGCGAGTCCGCGGAGGCATCCAGCTCGATCTTGTGCAATTGCGTGGCAAAACCACCCACCAGCAGCGCAATCAATAACAGTGCGAAACGCGGTCGGCGCAGGATCAGCCAGTCGTAGGCGGTAAGCAACATGTCAATCACTGGCATTCTCCGCCTGGAGCCGCGCCAGCAATTTCTGGTGTACACCACCAAAGCTGCCGTTGCTCATAATCACTATCTGGTCACCGGGGCGCCCCTGGGCCACCACCGCGTTCACCAGTTCATCGAGATCAGTTACCAGGGTGGCCGGTACCGGGCTGTCGGCGATGACACTGTCCAGTGACCAGTCCATTGCCGGAGGCTGGAACCAGAACACCTGATCTGCCTCGCGCGTGGCCCGGGCCAGTTGCTCGCGGTGCTGGCCCATGCGCATGGTGTTGGAACGCGGCTCCACCAGTGCGATCACGCGCCCTTCGCCAGCACGGGCACGCAGCCCCTGCAGAGTGGTGGCGATGGCCGTGGGATGGTGGGCGAAATCATCGTACACCGCGATATCCGCCACGCTGCCGATCAGTTCCAAGCGACGCTTTACCCCCGAAAACTCCGCCAGGGCTGCCACGGCAATGTCCGGCATAACCCCCACATGGTGCGCTGCCGCAATGGCCGCCAGGGCATTTTCCACATTATGTCGTCCGCAATAGGGCCACTTAACCTGCACCGCGAGCTCCTCGCCCCGCTGCAGACTGAAGCTGGAACCATCCGCCTCCAGCAACTGCCCGCGCCAGTCAGCGCCGCAGTCCGCACCGATACCGAACGAGGCGGTGGCGCTCCAGCAACCCATGGCAAGGGTGTCGTCAATCGCCGGCACCTGGTGCTGGTGGACGATCAGCCCTTCCCCCGGCACACAGCGCACCAGGTGATGAAACTGCCGCTGTATGGCGCCCAGGTCATCGAAGATATCCGCGTGATCGAACTCAAGATTATTAATCGCCAGGGTGCGCGGCCGGTAGTGCACGAACTTGGAACGCTTGTCAAAGAATGCCGTGTCATACTCGTCTGCTTCCACCACGAAAAAATCCGTGGCCCCCAGGCGGGCCGAAACCCCAAAGTTGCCCGGCACCCCACCGATAAGAAAGCCGGGGGGCATACCGGCGTATTCCAGAATCCAGGCCAGCAAGCTGCTGGTCGTGGTCTTGCCATGCGTACCCGATACCGCCAACACCCACTTGTCATGCAGCAGGTGTTCTGCCAGCCATTGGGGACCTGAGGTATAGGTCAATCCGGCATTGAGCATATATTCAACCGCCGGATTGCCGCGGGTCATGGCGTTACCAACTACCACACAATCCGGTCGCGGATGCAAGTGCTCTGCCTCATAACCCTCCATCAGGTCGATACCCGCGGCCCGCAACTGGGTGCTCATGGGTGGGTAGACACTGGCATCGGAACCGGTAACGCGGTAGCCCAGTTCCCTGGCCAACAGGGCGATACCACCCATAAACGTGCCACAAATACCGAGTATGTGAATATGACCTTTCAAACGACCCCTCCCAACGCAGCGCGCATGTTATCACGCGGCCTACCTGTACCACAGATACCTACCTTAAATACGCCGCCAGCGGTCCACAAACAGGTACAAATTTCGTATCATACGCGACTTCCCTGCAAACCCCGCTGGCCAAGGACAGAGCCAGCCACTATGGAACGCTCACTCATGCCGCGCAAGAACGCCTTTTACGCCCAATCCGGCGGTGTTACCGCCGTTATTAACGCCTCTGCCTGCGGCGTTATAGAGACCGCACGCAAACATCGCAGCGTCATTGGCAAGGTCTATGCCGGACGCAATGGTATTATCGGGGCACTGCGAGAGGACCTGATCGACACCAGCAAGGAGAGCGCCACAGCAATTCGTGGTCTGGCCTCAACGCCCGCCGGCGCCTTCGGTTCCTGCCGCCACAAACTAAAGGGACTGGAGGAGAGCCGTGCGGAGTACGAGAGACTGATCGAGGTATTCAAGGCACACAATATCGGTTACTTCTTCTACAACGGCGGCGGCGACTCCGCCGACACCTGTCTCAAAGTGTCCCAGTTAAGCGCCACCATGGGTTACCCGCTGCAGGCAATCCATATCCCCAAAACCATAGACAACGACCTGCCGCTGACGGATTGCTGCCCTGGCTTTGGCTCGGTGGCAAAATACATCGCCATATCGACACGTGAGGCGGCGCTGGATGTCGCTTCCATGTGCGAGACTTCCACCAAGGTGTTCATACTGGAGGCGATGGGCCGCCACGCCGGATGGATTGCTGCGGCCGCAGGGCTGGCCGCCGAGCAGGAGGGCGACGCGCCACATATCATCCTGTTTCCGGAGATCGCCTTCAACCGGGAAAAATTCCTGGCCAGGGTACAGCGCACCGTAAAACGCCGGGGTTATTGTGTGATCGTGGCGTCCGAGGGAGCCCAGTACAAGGATGGCACCTTCCTGGCCGAGTCCGGCCACAAGGATGCCTTTGGCCACAGCCAATTGGGCGGACTGGCACCCACCCTGGCCCAGATGGTCAAGGACGAACTGGGCTACAAGTATCACTGGGCAGTGGCGGACTACCTGCAGCGCTCAGCCCGGCATATCGCGTCCCTGACCGATGTTGAACAGGCCTATGGGCTGGGAGAAGCCGCCGTGGAGATGGCACTGGCGGGCAAAAGTGCCGTAATGCCCTGCATCGTGCGCGGCAAGGGCAAACGCTACCGCTGGTCCATAGGTGAAGCGCCGCTGGACCAGGTAGCAAACCGGGAAAAGAAAATGCCCCGTAACTACATCACCCGTGATGGTTTCGGCATCACCGAGGCCGCCCGCGAGTACCTCGCTCCGCTGATCCAGGGGGAGGCCTACCCGGAATATCGCAACGGCATGCCCCGCTACGTGACCCTGAAGAATGTAGCGGTGGATAAGAAACTGAAAACCAGGTTCAAACTGTAGTCGACTTTAGTCCAAGACGGGGCAAACTCGGCAATATTTGCCCCCCTCGGGCGAGATTTTGACCACTGTTAACTGTACAATGCGCGCCTCCGCAGTAAAGCTGACCCAAGGTAAATACCATGTATAGTAATCGCGACTTCAACCGCTGGCGCCGCCACCCCTGGCACGGCCTGCATACCCGTGCCGACGAGATGCCAGAAGACATCGTCCAGGTCTATATCGAGATGACTCCCGATGATGTGGTTAAATACGAGCTGGATAAAGCCTCAGGTTTCCTGATGGTAGACCGCCCCCAGCGCACCACCTCCAGCCCCCCAGCCCTGTACGGTTTCATTCCCCGCACTTACTGCGCGGAAGAAGTCGCAAAGCGCTGCCCTGATGCCGATATAGCCGATGGCGACCCGCTGGACATCTGTGTATTTTCCGAACGCCACATCACCCGCGCTGATATCGTGCTCAATGCTCGCGTAGTCGGCGGCATCCAGATGATCGACGGCGGTGAAGCGGACGACAAGATCGTTGCTGTTCTGGATGGCGATAACATCTGGGGTGGTGTGCACGATATCGCAGACCTCCCCAACATCAAGACCGAGCGTCTGCAGCACTATTTCTCTACCTATAAAATGATTCCCGGCAAGGAAACGGATATCAAGGTGGATTTTGTCTACGGACGCGAGGAAGCGCTAAAGGTGATTGCCGCCGCCGAGCTGGACTACGACAACCATTTCGGCCACCTGCATACCCAGGCCAAGGCCAAGGAATAAGGTTCGGCATTATCCCGCCGCGATAACCGGGTTATTGCGGCGGACACCAGCCCGCGGGCACCTGCACATAGCGCTGCAGAATAACGGCCAGATTACGATCGATTTCCTCCCGCAGCAGTAACTCTTCCTGACAATCCCAACATTCACGCAACAACTGCTGCGTAATCAGCCCGGCGCAGGTCACGGCAGCCGGCGCATAGCTGAGATGCCAGCGCTCTACCGCCACCCCGCCGCAGTCGCTGCTATAAGGTCGATAGAAACCATGGGAGCGCTGCTGCGCCATGCGCTCATCCAGCCAACAGTGCAGGGGGTCAAATATGCCCCCGGCGGCCACCTCCCCCGGCGATAACTGCACCTGGTAATCCCCGGCAATGGCCGCAGCATCGAACACGTCGACATCGGTACCCCAGTGGTGCCGGGAGCTACCCGGGATGGCCGAGTACCGCAGTATGGCGTGCAATTTCTCCGAAGCCGACAGGGCACTGACATCCAGGCACTGGCCAGCGTCGTCGTACACCGACCGCTCGCCTGATACCTTCGCGTTCCAGATCATCAACTGGCGCTGGTAGGAGCGGAAACTACTGGCAATCGCCAGATCGAATCCAGCCGCGCTGGCATCCGCCTGCAGCAGGGCAAATGCCCGCGCGGCGTCGCACTGCATACGCTGACCACAGGGGAGCGCCACCAGGTGAGACTCATCGACACCAGTCAACTGCAGTGAACTGAGCACCGCTACGCTCATGCCGGCACCTGCGGCACCGGCGGATCCGGGGTAAACGGCAGGGAGTGCGCGAGCCGGATGCCTGCAGTCGTGATACTGGTCGCCCAGGCCTGCACCTCTACCCCACGGGCCATAACGTCGTGCAAGGCGTCACGGTATTTGGGATCGATATCCCCGGCCGCGCTGACATGGCCGATACCCTGATGAAAGCTGCAGAACAACAACAGCGCCCGGGTTTGTTTATCCACTATCGACTGCAACGCATACAGATGCTTGCGTGCCCGCTCACTCACCGCATCGGGAAACACACCGAGGCCACCCCCGCGGCACAGGGTCACGGATTTTACCTCCACGAACACCCGCCCCCGCTCGCCCTGCAGTAACAGGTCGGCGCGGGAGTCCTGGGCATACTTCACCTCGGTGCTGATCTCGGGATAGTCCTCGAAGCCAGGGATTTGTCCGGCTACAAACGCCTCACGCACCACCGTATTGGCTTTGGCGGAGTGAATACAGGCCAGGCCGTGGTCTGTCGCCACCAGTTCCCAGGTGTGCGGGTATTTACGCGTCTTTACATCACTGCGGGACAACCAGACCCGGGAACCCGGCTCGGCGCAGCCTGTCATGGCGCCAGTATTGGGACAATGCACCGTAATAGTCTCTCCTGAGGCGAGCTCCACGTCCGCCAGGAAGCGTTTATAGCGCCGCAACAGTCGACCCTCGAGCAAGTGCGCAAATTCCATGATCAGCGCAGCACCGCGGCCAGTCTGGATACAGCCAGCTCAAGCCGCTCCAGCCCTGTGGTATAGGAAAACCGGATGTGCTGCTGCGATCGGTAGTGGCCAAAGTCCAGCCCCGGTGTGAGGGCCACACCTTGCTCCTCCAGCAGCTGCAGGCAAAACGCCTGGCTATCGCTGGTGAAGTGACTGGCATCGGCATAAATATAAAACGCCCCCTGGGGTGCGCAGGGGACGGTGAAACCCAGTTCCCGCACCGCGGGCAGCAGGTAGTCACGGCGCTGGCGGAAAATCTCGCGGCGCTGATCGAGAATCTCGCGGGTACCGGGCTCGAAACCCGCAAGGGCGGCGTGCTGGGCCATGGTGGACAGGGAAATAAACAGGTTTTGCGCCAGTTTCTCCATTTCCTCCACCGCCGCTTCCGGGGCGACCAGCCAGCCCAGACGCCATCCGGTCATGCCGAAGTACTTGGAAAAGCTGTTGATCACAAAGGCGTCGGGGTCCACTTCCAGCACAGAGGGGGTCGGCGCATCATAACCCAGGCCGTGGTAGATCTCGTCCACCACCAGATAGCCCTGGCGGGCACGCACCTCCCGCGACAGCGCCGACAATTCCTCGCGATCCAGCACGGTACCCGTGGGATTGGCGGGAGATGCCACCATCACACCTACGGTGTTGTCGCGCCAGTTGGCCGCCACCAGTTCAGGGGTCAGTTGATAATTGCTCCCGGCATCCACCGGTACCAGCTGCCCCCGGCCCTCAACCAGGCGCAGGAAGTGCAGGTTGCAGGGATACCCGGGATCCGTCATCAGCATGCCATCGCCGGGGTTAATCAACAGCGACGACAGCAACAACAACGCCCCAGAGGCACCGGGTGTGACCATGATGCGTCGCGGGGAAATGTCCAGTCCGTACTCATCGGCATAAAATTGCGACAAGGCTTCCCGCAGCTGGGGTATGCCCGCAGCCTGGGAGTAGTAGGTGGCGCCACTGGCAAGGGCGGCCCTGCCCGCTTCCACGATAGGTCCCGCGGTGGCGAAATCCGGCTCACCTGCTGCCATGTGCACGATATCGCGGCCGGCCGCCGCCAATTCCGTGGCCCTGGCCAACACTTCCACCACGCGAAAGGGCTCTATATCCGCGACCCTGCGAGCGAAGCCCCCCGGCCGCTGTTCCTGCACCATGCTCTTCCCCAATCCTGTTGTCGCGTCTATTCTACCAACAGCCGCGCGGCGGTGTTACTACGGTGGAAAAACTGTGCGGAAAGAGTGGCGCAATAGCGGGGAATCTGGTAGTTTCTCCGCCCTCGCTTGGGGGCACCCCTTTAAGGGCCTCCCAGGCACCTGTGAGTATTGTCTAGTTACCATTGCCGTATGGAAAAATAACCATGCCTAGAGCAGCCAAAAAAGCAGCCAGCACTGAGTTCAAAAACTTCGAGCCCTACAAACCCAAGCGGGGCGAAGAGTACATGAACGAGAAACAGCGCGAGCACTTCAAAACTATCTTGCTGAACTGGAAATCAGATCTCATGCAGGAGGTGGACCGCACCGTCAGCCATATGAAGGACGAAGCGGCCAATTTCCCCGACCCCGCCGATCGCGCCACCCAGGAAGAAGCGTACAGCCTGGAACTGCGTACCCGGGACCGGGAGCGCAAGCTGATCAAAAAGATTGACTCCACCATGGAGCGCATCGAACAGGACGACTACGGTTTCTGCGACGCCTGCGGCGTGGAGATCGGCATCAAGCGCCTGGAGGCGCGGCCAACCGCCACCCTCTGCATCGACTGCAAGACCCTGGACGAGATCAAGGAAAAGCAGGAAATGGGCTAAAGCCCCGGGGACGCCAAACCCGTGCCCGACCCCAAAGCGCAGTACCGGGGGCGCTTCGCGCCCTCACCCACCGGCCCCTTGCATCTGGGCTCTCTGATCGCCGCCGTTGCCAGCTACCTCGACGCACGCCATCACCGCGGTCAGTGGTTGCTGCGCATGGAAGACCTGGACCCACCCCGGGAGGAACCCGGGGCTGCGCAACGAATCCTCGACAGCCTGCAACAGCACGGCCTGGTCTGTGATGAACCGCCCCTGTGGCAGAGCCGGCGCCTCGGCGCGTATGCGGTAATACTGGCGCAGCTGGAGCAAGACGGGCAGCTGTTCAGGTGCGACTGCACCCGCGCCATGCTGGGACCGGATGGCGCTTGCAACGGCCGCTGCCTGCAACGTCCCGGACAGGTCTCCTCACCCTGGGCAATGCGGATCAAAGTACCACCGGATCACACCATTACATTCACTGATCAGGTGCAGGGGCTGCAGCACAGCGCGCTGGGACAGGAGCTGCCGGATTTTGTCCTCAGGCGCAAAGACGGACTGGACGCATACCAGTTGGCGGTGGTGGTGGATGATGCCGAGCAGGGCATCACCCATGTGGTGCGCGGCTCCGACCTGCTGGATTCGACTGCCAGACAGATTTTCCTGCAGCAGCTGCTGCATTACCCCACCCCACATTACTGCCACCTGCCGGTCATCACCGGCCGCGATGGAAAAAAGCTCAGCAAGCAAAATCACGCCCCGGCACTGGACGACAACCGGGCACCCGGCAACCTGCGCCAGGCCCTGGCCTTTCTCTGCCAGCCGACGCCCCCCAGGGAACTGGCAAGCGCCGCGCAGATACTGGACTACGCGATACCACACTGGGACCCGGGGCGAATTCCCCCACGGCTGGACATTCCCGCCGCGGCAGATGCCTGCCACTGAGCTTTACCCCCGTGTGGCGCTTCAGTAGTATCGGCTGCCACCGAGCCACAACCTGACGGAGACCTGCCCGCATGTATATCAACCGAGCGCTGTTGCTGGTGGTGGGCGTGGTACTTATTTTTTTCCCCGTCATAGAGGGCTGGGCGGTGAGTTCCGAAACCGCCTGGTACCGTCCCTACCTGCTGTGGTTGCTGGTTATCGTGGCCGCTTACTGGAACCAGCGCACAAGGTATCCGGATGAGCTTTAGCCTGACCCAGATACTGCTGTTTATTGTCGTCTACCTCAGTGGCCTGTTCGCTGTGGCCTACCTCGCCGACCGGGGCATCATACCGGAACGCATCAGCCGCCATCCCGCCACGTATGTGCTGTCTCTGGGCGTTTTCGCCGGGGCCCTGGCGACCAACGGCGTCATCGAACTGGCGTACCGCTACGGCTACAATTTTCTACTTTATTATATAGGCGTGGTGGCCATGTTCGTCATGGCCACCGTACTGCTGCTGCCCTTGCTGCGCCTGTGCCGTGTGTACCAACTGTCCTCCCTGGCGGACGTGCTGAGTTTTCGCTTTCGCAGCAGTTGGGTGGGCGCGGCCACGACCCTCGCCATGTGCATTACCCTGCTGCCCCTACTGGCTCTGCAGATACAGGCCGTGGCCGACAGCATACATATTCTGGCGGGAGAGACGATTGGACCGTCATCGAGTGGCGAGCGGCAGGACCGGCTGGCACTGCTGTTCTGCATCATTATCACGGTGTTTTCGATTTTGTTCGGTACACGGCACGTGTCCACCCAGGATCGCAATAACGGCCTGGTGACCGCGATAGCGTTCGAGTCACTGGTGAAACTCGCCGCCATGTTTGTACTGATGCTGGCAGCCATCTTCGCCGTATTTGGCGGCATTGCCGAGATGGACCAATGGCTGCTGCAGAACGCGGAGTTACACCGGGCCCTGGAGCGCCCCATGCAGGGTGATAGCGCCCGCGCCCTGCTACTGGTGTTTTTTGCCGGAGCCGTGTGCATGCCACACCTGTTTCATATGGCTTTTGCAGAAAATACCGACAGCGGTCACCTGCGCAAGGCGACCTGGGGGCTGCCCACATACCTGCTACTACTGAGCCTGCCCATTCTGCCGATTACCTGGGCCGGCATAAAATTGGGGCACGACCTGCCCATGGACTACAGCGGGCTGGCGATGGGCTCCGCCCTGCACTCCTTCCCGGTCAGTGCCGCGGCTTTCGTGGCCGGCCTGTCGGCCGCCAGCGCGACTATTATCATTACCACTTTGGCGCTGGCCAATATGTGCATCAATCACCTGGTACTGCCGTCCAGGTTGCTAAAAATCGACCGTGAGCAGAGCATCTACAAGCAGCTCAAATGGCTGCGCCGCTTTGTTATCAGCATCCTGATTCTCGCTGGCTACACTTTTTTCATCACGCTGAGCGGGAAGCAGAGCCTGACCCAACTTGGTCTGGTCGCCTTCACTGGTACCCTGCAATTCCTGCCCGGCCTTATCGCAACACCTTACTGGCCCAAGGCCAACCGCAAGGGCTTACTGGCCGGGCTGTGCGGCGGGCTGCTGACCTGGCTATTCGGCATGCTGTTGCCGCCAACTACTGGCTACCAGCCCCTTATCCTGCTGCAGATACAAAACAGCCTGCTCCCGGACAGCGGCAGCCTGTGGACCACCGTGGCCATGGCCTCGCTTACGTTTAATGCCGGCCTGCTCATCCTGGTGTCCCTGCTGACCAGGACCAGAGCCGACGAGAAGATTGCCGCGGAAATTTGCTCTATGGATGACCTTGCCCGGCCCATTCGCCAGAGCCTGTCTCTGCGCAACGCCCAGCAGTTCAGTGCCAGCCTGGCTCCGGCCCTGGGTGAGAAAACAGCGCGGTCGGAAGTGCAGCGCGCATTACTCGAACTGCGCTTTTCTGAGCAGGAGAACCGCCCCTACGCACTGCGGCGCCTGCGCGCGCGCCTGGAAGCCAACCTGTCCGGTTTGCTGGGGCCAGCGGTGGCCCACGGTATTATCGAGCGCTGCATACCTTTCCTGCCCGGAGCCCATGGTGAAACCGAGGATATCCACCTGATCGAACGCAACCTGGACCGCGCCAACTACCAGCTTACCGGCCTGGCCGCGGACCTGGACAACCTGCGCCGACACCATCGCGAAACCCTGGATAAATTGCCCATCGGGATCTGTTCGGTGGGTGCCGATGGGGAGATGCTGATGTGGAACCGCAGCATGGCACAGATTACCGGCATCCAGCCCAGCGCAGTGCTGGGATCGTTATTGACCTCACTGCCGCAGCCCTGGGATGGCATCATCGGAGACTTCCTGCGCGGGGCGGCGGACACCCTGCTCAAGACCGAGGTAGCAAATGACGATGGGGCCGCGCGCTGGATCAGTCTGCACAGGACCACGGCCGAGGAAAACGCCGGCAGCACCAGTGCAGACACGATCATCCTGGTGGAGGACATCACCGAATTTGAATTGCTGGAAGAAGAATTGCTGCATAACGAGCGCCTGGCTTCCATAGGACGCCTCGCCGCTGGCGTGGCCCACGAGATCGGCAACCCGGTAACGGGCATCGCGTGCCTGGCGCAGAACCTGGAATACGAGGAAGACCCGGAAGAAATTCACTACATGGCACGGGACATCCTGAAGCAAACCGACCGGGTGACACGTATCGTGGAGTCGCTGGTGAATTTTTCCCATTTGGGATCCGGGGCGGGTGAAACCCGACTCACTCCCTCCAACCTGGCGGACTGTATCGACGAGGCCGTCCACCTTCTGACCCTGGACCAGGCGGCCAAGCCGGTGCAATTCAGTAATGAATGCGACCGGGAACTGGTGGTACTGGCTGACAGCCAGCGACTGCTGCAGGTGTTTATCAACCTGCTGGGTAATGCGCGGGATGCCTGCGATGAGTTTGGTCACGTCCGGGTATACGCCACCACAGATGAGCAACTGGTGAATATCGTGCTGGAGGACAATGGCTGCGGCATCCCCCCACAGCTGCACAGCCAGGTATTCGAGCCTTTCTACACCACCAAGGACCCGGGAGAGGGCACCGGGCTGGGTCTCGCCCTGGTATTCAGCATCATGGGCGATATGAATGGCTCCGTGCAGTTGACCAGCCCCGTCGCCGACGGCCCCAACCCCGGCACACGCTTCACCCTGCAGTTGCCCCTTGGCAGTTACGGTTCAACATTCGATATGTAACCTCACACCCCATTTTGCCCCCTGTAGCGCTGGAACATTGCCCTTTGTAAGGGTATGTTGTGCAAATGGTACACAGAGGTAACACCTTATGAAAAAAATCCTCGTGGTCGAAGACGAGTCGGTCATTCGCACCGCCTTGCGGCGCCTGCTGGAGCGCCACGATTACCAGGTCAGTGAGTCGGGGTCTGTGCAGGAAGCGGAGACCCAGCACAACCTGGGTGACTTCGACCTGGTGATCAGCGACCTGCGACTGCCCGGCGCGCCCGGCACCGACCTGATCAAGAAAGCCGGGGATGTGCCGGTACTGATCATGACCAGTTACGCCAGCCTGCGCTCCGCGGTAGATTCCATGCGTATGGGCGCCGTGGACTACATTGCCAAGCCCTTCGACCACGGGGATATGGTGAGTGCCGTGCAGCGCATCATCGCCGACCATCCCACGCCCAGGGCTGTACAGGAAAAGGAGCGCATAGCCGCAGGCGACAAGCCCCAGGGGATGGCGGGTGTCGTGGGCAATTGTCCCGCCATGCTGAGTCTGTTCGATCACGTGGAAAAAGTTTCCCCCACCGATTCTACCGTGCTGGTACTGGGCGAAACCGGCACCGGCAAGGAACTGGTCGCGCGCAGTGTCCATGAGCACAGCCGGCGCGCCGGCAAGACCCTGATATCGGTAAACTGTGCCGCCATACCCGATACGCTGATCGAATCCGAGCTGTTTGGCTATGAGAAAGGCGCGTTTACCGGCGCCAATGCCAGTCGCATGGGGCTGATCGAAGCCGCCGATGGCGGCACCCTGTTCCTGGATGAAATCGGCGAATTGCCCATGGAGGCCCAGGCTCGATTGCTGCGCTTTATTCAGGAGGGGGAAATCCGGCGTATCGGCTCCGTACACTCCCGCAAGGTCAATGTGCGCCTGATCTGTGCGACCCATCGCGATCTGCAAAAGCTGGCTGCCGAGGGACTGTTCCGCCAGGATCTCTTCTACCGGATCAACGTGCTGCGCCTGTCACTGCCGCCCCTGCGCAAGCGCGGCAAGGACATACTGCACCTGGCCGAACAGATGCTCCAGATGCATGCAGAAAACCTGGGCAAGGAGGTTATGAGCCTGTCACCGCGCGCCATACAGGCTATTACCACCTACCAGTGGCCCGGCAACGTGCGGGAACTGAAACACGCCATAGAGCGAGCAGTAATACTCTCCGACAGTCAGGAAATCGATAACGAGGCGCTGGGCATTGATCTTGAGTTGGTCAATATCAACCGTATCCGCGGCCAACAGGGTATTACTACCACTAGGCAGCATACCGGCGGAAGCAACAGTGACCCCCTGGAGGACCTGTCCCTGGAGGATTATTTCCAGCGCTTTGTGCTGGAGCACCAGGACTCCATGAGCGAAACCGAATTGGCACAGAAATTGGGTGTCAGCCGAAAATGTCTGTGGGAGCGCCGCCAGCGCTTCGGTATTCCCCGCAGCAAGAGTAGCGGTGCGACAAGGCGCAAAAATACCGCGCTGGGTGCCCAGTAAACGTTACCCGGGACTGGGCACGTTACACTAGCGGGAGTATTTCGGTAACACCACCATTGGTAACGGTATAAAAAAGAGCCGCCTGATATTCTTATGTTCTTGTTTTTAAATGTTTTTTATAAACATGGCACACTAGATGCAGTTCCCCACCCCGGTACTAAGAATAAAAATAAATAGTCGCCGCAATAAAAATAATACATTTCACTATGGACCTGGATGGGGAAGTTTTCTTCCCCTTCAATTTCCGCTTTTGGGTAGGGATCACGCCGGCTTGCGTCTGGCGCTAACAAATGCCCAAAAAAGGTAAAATTTACATTATTAACAGTTTGGGCATTCATATAAAAAGTGTTTTTATATGTGCCAATAACAATAACAGCACCTAGAAATAACAATAACTCCTGACGTGAGACCTGGATGGGGAAAACTTTGTTTTCCCCATCATTCACGCCCCCCCTGACTCGTAGCGCTCACCTCCCGCCGGGGACTCCCGCGGAATTTCTATGTTAAACTGCGCCGCATTACGACCACCGCCACAGGCCGAAACTTCCATTGAACGTCATCCCCCGGGACCAACACTGCATCTCCCGCAAGAATATCAGTGACAGTGCCCTGAAGGTGATGTCACGCCTGCGCAGCCAGGGCCACCAGGCTTACCTGGTCGGTGGCGCTGTCCGCGACCTGCTGCTGGGCGGCCACCCCAAAGATTTCGATATCGCCACGGATGCCACTCCAGAAGCGATACACGCGCTGTTTCGCAACTCTCGCATCATCGGTCGCCGCTTCCGTATCGTGCACGTGCGCTTTGGCCGCGAAATCATCGAGGTCACCACTTTCCGCGGGCATCACGACAGCGGCGACGAGGACAGCGCGGAGCGCGGCGGCAATCACTCCCGCCAGTCCGCCAGCGGATTACTGCTGCGCGACAACGTGTACGGCACCCTGGAAGAAGATGCAGTACGCCGCGACCTGACCGTCAATGCACTGTATTACGATTCCGGCAAGTTTGAGGTGTTTGATCACGTGCACGGCCTGGAAGACCTGCAGCGCCGCAGCATCTGCGTGATCGGAGATCCAGCCGTGCGTTTTCGCGAGGACCCGGTGCGTATGCTGCGCGTGGTGCGCTTTGCCGCCAAACTCGATTTCAGCGTGGACAAGACCACGGCAAAGGCCATACCCCGCTGCTCCCACCTGCTGGCCGAGATTCCCGCCGCGCGCCTGTTCGATGAATTCCTGAAGTTGTTTCTCGCCGGACACGCCGCCGCCACCCTGGATAAATTGCGCGAGTACAAATTGCTGCAGTACCTTTTTCCACAAAGCCAGGAGGCCCTGCAGCGCGACAGTCATGCACTGGCACTGCTGCGCGCCGCTATGGGCAATACCGATCAGCGTATTGCCCAGGAAAAGCCAGTGACCCCCGCATTCATCCTGGCAGCGCTGCTGTGGCCAACGGCCAAGAAAACCGCGACACACCTGCAGCAGCAGGGCGAACCGCCCATGGTTGCCATGAACAACGCGGCGCACCAGACCATCTCCGAGGCGGCACGGCATATTTCCATCCCGCGCCGCTTCAGCCAGCCCATGCGGGAAATCTGGGAGTTCCAGCTGCGACTGCAGCGCAACCACGGGCGCAAGGCGGCGGAATTGGTCGATCACCGGCGTTTCCGCGCCGCCTACGATTTCCTGCTGCTGCGAGAGCAGGCAGGTGAGGAAACCGGCAACCTTGGCAGCTGGTGGACAACATTTCAGGAATTACCCATGGAACAGCGCCTGCAGCAGGCTACAGATGGCAAGGGCAGTCCCGGCGGACGACGCACCCGTACCCGCCGCTCCAATCGCAGTACATGATCACTGCCTATATCGCCCTGGGCAGCAACCTGCAGAACCCCGAACACCAGTTGCGCAGCGCCGTGACTGCCCTGGCCGCACTTCCTGACTCCAGGCTACAACAGGTCTCCAGCGTGTACCGCAGCGCGGCGGTGGGCCCGGGGGCGCAACCGGATTATCTCAACGCGGTGGCAAGACTGCTGACTACACTGCCCCCCGAGACCCTGCTGGACGCATTACAGCGACAGGAGCAGGCTCAGGGGCGCACCCGCAACATTCGTTGGCAGGCCCGCACGCTGGACCTGGACATCCTGCTCTACGGGAGTGCGATAATCGAGACAGAGCGCCTGACAATACCCCACGGGGCCCTGGGCCGGCGTAATTTCGTGCTGTACCCGCTGCTGCAGGTTTGCCCGGCGAATTTTGTGCTGCCCGACGGAACAGATCTTGATACATTAGTACGCGACTGCCCCGTGGGGGACCTGGAAAAGACCGGGTTACAATTGCACGATAATTGACCGGAGAGAGTGGAGAGCCAGGTCCGGATGCGCGACAGCAAGACCATTAATATCGACCTCAAGGGGCGCACACCACCGGCATTCATCGCCGTGGAAGGCCCTATAGGCGTGGGCAAAACCACGCTTGCGGAAAAACTGGCATCCAGCTTTAACTACGAAACCCTGCTCGAAGACACCGAAGAAAACCCTTTCCTGGAAAATTTCTACCGCAACCGCAAACAGGCGGCCCTGGCCACGCAATTATTCTTCCTGTTCCAGCGGGCACAGAAAATACAGGATATGCGCCAGGCGGATATTTTCGAACCGGTGCGCGTGTCGGATTTCCTGGTGGAAAAAGACCCCTTGTTCGCCCGCATTAACCTGGAGCGGGAGGAGTTTCAACTGTACGAAAAGGTCTATCAGCAGATGACCATTGATGCGCCGCGGCCGGACCTGGTTATTTACCTGCAGGCCTCTACCGACGTGCTGCTGTCGCGCATCAACAGCCGCGGTTTAGCCTCCGAACAGGGCATAGATCGCGACTATCTGGAGCGTTTGAACGAAGTGTACAGTGAGTTCTTTCTATATTACGATGGCGCTCCTTTACTGATCGTGAATGCCAGTCAAATCGACCTGGTAAACGGCGAGTCGGATTACAAACACTTGGTGGACTACATGCTCGACATTCGCAGCGGCCGCCACTACTTCAATCCCACGTTTTTCGGATAGCAGCATGGGTAAGGTCACCATCAGCACCCTGGACAAGAAGAAAGCCGCCGGGGAAAAATTTGTCTGCATCACCGCTTACGATGCCACCTTTGCCAGGGTCATCTCCGAAGCCGGAGCGGAGACCATTCTGGTGGGGGACTCCCTGGGTATGGTTTTGCAGGGGCATGACAGCACTATCCCGGTGACCATTGAGCATATGGGCTACCACACCGAGTGTGTTTCCCGCGCCGCCCCGGACTCGCTGGTGATGGCCGACATGCCTTTCATGACCTACTCCACCCCGGAGCAGGCCATGGAGAACGCCACACACCTGATGCAGGCCGGCGCCCAGATGGTGAAAATGGAAGGCGGGACCTGGCTCAGTGACACCATCAGTATGCTGGTGGAACGCGGCGTCCCCGTATGCGCACACCTGGGCCTCACCCCACAGTCAGTCAATGCCTTTGGCGGCTTCAAGGTTCAGGGCCGCACCCCCAAGGAGGCAAAATCCATCCTTGCGGACGCGGTTGAGATCCAGGATGCGGGTGCCAGCCTGCTGGTGCTCGAGTGCGTCCCCTCCAACCTCGCCAGCGACATCAGTCGCAAACTGGACATTCCGGTAATCGGTATCGGTGCCGGCCCGGGCACCGACGCCCAGGTACTGGTAATGCACGACCTGCTGGGGCTGTCCGACCATACCGCGCGTTTCGTGCAGAACTTTATGGATGGCCAGAGCACCATCCAGGGTGGACTGAAGGCATTTGTCGACGCGGTTAAGGCCGGTGATTATCCCCGGGAAGAACACAGCTACACCTGAGCACCCCCCCCCCGCAGCTCAGCATGCCCGTCTTCACGGACGGGCAAAGCCTGCAATGTGTCGCATGAACACATAATCAATCAGAATATTGCTTCTTTTGGTAACAGATTATGTGAATTTTTCATGAAAATGCGTTGCCGGGTGCAAAACCTTGCGGCATACTGCCCAACCTGCCCGAGGCTGGCCCTGGACAGGAAATAAAGCTAGTGTTTCTTACTGGTTTAGCGTCACCGTTCCGTACCGTAGGGATAAGGTAGATATGCGAACTTACAGCACCAACGCTAAGTTACAGTCCGCACTTCGCGACTTTCGTCAGAAGGGCTCAAGCATTGCATTTGTCCCTACCATGGGCAATTTGCACCAGGGGCACCTGGACCTCGTGCGCAAGGCAAAACGCCTGTGTGACGTGGTTGTAGTCAGCATTTTTGTCAATCCTCTCCA
Organism: Halioglobus sp.; assembly: GCA_029287595.1. GTDB lineage: Bacteria > Pseudomonadota > Gammaproteobacteria > Pseudomonadales > Halieaceae > JAACFI01. The sequence continues at coordinate 41,642 of JARFQU010000148.1, forward strand.
GTTCGGCCCCAATGAAGACCTGGATGCCTATCCCCGCACCCTGTCTGCGGACAAGGAAAAGCTGTTTGCCGAGGGCGTGCAGGTGCTATACGCACCCGGGTTGGAGGAAATCTACCCCGAGGGTATGGCGGCACAGACCCAGGTGCAGGTACCCGATCTAGGTAATACCCTGTGCGGCAGCAGTCGACCGGGGCATTTTGACGGGGTCACCACGGTGGTCAGCAAGCTTTTCAATATCGTACAGCCGGATGTGGCTGTATTTGGCGAGAAGGATTTCCAGCAGTTATCCATCGTGCGCAAGATGGTCAAAGACCTGTGCATGCCGATAGAAATTGTTGCAGTGGCCACGACCAGGGACGAGGACGGGCTGGCCAAGAGTTCACGCAACGGTTATCTCAACGACCAGCAGCGCAACATCGCGCCCGTGCTGCACCAGACCCTGAACAGTTGTCGCGAGGCCATCGCCTGCGGCTTCGACAATTTTCTGCAACTCGAGTCCCACGCCCGCATGAAATTGCTGCAGGCAGGATTTGAACCGGACTACTTCGCCATCCGCGACGCCCGCACCCTGCTGGCAGTGACGGAAGATACCGAGGAAATTGCCATCCTGGCCGCGGCCCGACTCGGCGCCACCCGCCTCATAGACAACGTCAAGCTGGGCCTGAACCCGGTATCCGACTGGGGCATGCTGGCAGACGGCTGAACAGCAGTTCCGGAGCGCAAACTCTTCGACACACCCTACTCGCACCGGGGGCTTTAGACCTTGGTCGGCTTGCACTGTTGATCGGGCCAAGTATCATCCTGAGTTCACCTAACATACAAGGGAAGGGTCACCATGTCTGAATTTCCTATCCATCCGGTTCCCGCGAACTTCAAGGATGCGCATATCAATGCGCAGCAGTACCAAAGCATGTATAAGCGCTCCATCGAGGACCCTGAAGGTTTCTGGGGTGAAATGGCCGGCGAATTCCTGTCCTGGGACCAGCCCTGGGACAAGGTAGTCGAATACGACTTCATCAAGGGCGAGGCCGCCTGGTTTGCCGGCGGCAAACTGAATGTCAGCTACAACTGCATAGACCGCCACCTGCCGGAGCGCGCCGGGCAGACCGCACTGATCTGGGAGGGGGACGATCCCGCGGACAGCAAGCACATCACCTATGGTGAGTTGCAGGAACACGTGTGCAAACTGGCCAATGCGCTGAAATCCCGCGGTGTAAAAAAAGGCGACCGCGTCTGCATCTACATGCCGATGATCCCCGAGGCCGCTTACGCCATGCTGGCGTGCACCCGCATCGGAGCAGTTCACTCTATCGTCTTCGGCGGATTTTCGCCGGAAGCGTTGAAGGACCGCATCCTGGACTCTGATTGCCAGACATTGATCACCGCAGACGAGGGGGTGCGCGGTGGCAAGAATATTCCACTGAAGATCAATGCGGATACGGCGCTGGCAGCCTGCCCCAATGTACACACCTGCCTGGTAGTCCAGCGCACCGGCAACAGCGTCGACTGGCAGGAAGGTCGCGATGTCTGGTACCACGATATCGTCGACAGCGCAGACAGTGACTGCCCTCCGGAATCGATGGATGCGGAGGATCCCCTGTTCATCCTCTACACTTCCGGCTCCACCGGCAAGCCCAAGGGTGTGTTGCATACCACCGGGGGTTACCTGCTACAAGCCAGCATGACCTTCAAATACGTCTTCGATTATCGCGAGGGCGAAATCTACTGGTGCACGGCAGATGTGGGCTGGGTCACCGGCCATACCTACATCGTCTACGGCCCACTGGCCAATGGCGCTATTTCCCTGATGTTCGAGGGTATACCGACCTACCCGGATGCCGGGCGCTGCTGGGACATAGTGGATAAGCACCAGGTCAATACCTTCTACACCGCACCCACCGCCATCCGCGCCCTGCAGGCCGTGGGCGACGAACCGGTCACCCGCAGCTCCCGCTCCAGCCTGAGACTGCTGGGCACAGTGGGAGAACCCATCAACCCGGAAGCCTGGACCTGGTATCACGAGGTGGTGGGAGACTCTCGCTGCCCTATCATCGATACCTGGTGGCAGACTGAGACCGGCGCCCATATGATCACCCCCCTGCCGGGAGCAACCGACCTCAAGCCGGGGTCGGCCACCTTCCCCTTCTTTGGCGTGGATCTCGCCCTGCTGGGCGAAGATGGCGCAGAAATCGAGGGGGCCGGTGCCGGTTACCTGGTTATCAAATCCTCCTGGCCCAGCCAGATCCGCTCAATATACGGCGACCACCAGCGCATGGTGGACACCTACTTCAGTAACTACCCCGGCTACTACTTCACCGGGGACGGCGCGCGCCGGGATGAAGATGGCTATTACTGGATTACCGGCCGGGTGGACGACGTACTCAATGTTTCCGGTCACCGCATGGGCACTGCCGAAGTGGAGAGCGCACTGGTGCTGCACGATGATATCGCCGAGGCCGCCGTAGTCGGCTTCCCCCACGACATCAAAGGCCAGGGCATCTACGCCTATGTCACCCCGATGCAGGGCGTGGAACCAACGGAGGAACTGCGCGCCGAGTTGATTCAGCTATGCGTCAGGGAGATTGGCCCAATCGCCAAACCGGATGTCATCCAGTGGGCCCCGGGCCTGCCCAAGACCCGCTCCGGCAAGATCATGCGCCGCATACTGCGCAAGATCGCCGAGAACGAACTGGATAGCCTGGGGGACACCAGTACCCTGGCCGACCCCTCGGTAGTGGAAAACCTGGTGGCTGATCGACC
>JARFQU010000196.1 GCA_029287595.1 Halioglobus sp.
CACTTCTTCGAGCACAGTATTATCAGCGACAGCCGGACCACTGGTCTGCGCGAATGCAGGCGCCATAACGCCAGCGTTGGCCATGGCAACGGCGACGACAAGGGGCTTGAGGTTTCGGTTTATCATCCGGTTCGATCTCCATTTTATTAATAATTATGCTAGCTACAGCTACCGTGGAAGCGATGCTGTGAGCTGGGATTTAACATTCGCCACACTACGTGAGAGTAATGTCGAACCCAACAGGTTTGCGATAACACGGTGCGTATGCACGATAAGAGGGATAAAGTGGTTATATGAGGCTCTAGGTAAACGCCGTACAGTGAAGGCCGCAGCCCTGCTGCTTTATGGCATAAGCATATAACTAAAAGCGCATAAGGTCTGCGCCTCCACAGGAGATCAACAGCAGTGGCAGCTTACATCCGGAACCCTGTTCTAAGGGGATTCAACCCGGACCCGGCCATTTGTCGTGTGGGTGATGATTACTATATAGCCACTTCCACCTTTGAGTGGTTTCCCGGCTGCCAGATTCACCACTCCCGCGACTTGAGGCACTGGCAGTTGCTCGGCAGGCCACTGGATCGCGTGAGTCAGCTGGATATGAAAGGCATTCCTGACTCCTGTGGCGTCTGGGCGCCCTGCCTCACTTATTCTGATGACCTTTTCTATCTCGTGTATACCATCGTGCGCAGTTTCCAGGGGGTATGGAAAGACCTGTCCAACTACCTGGTGACCAGCACGGATATCCAGGGCCCGTGGTCGCAGCCCATCTACCTCAACTCCAGCGGCTTTGACCCGTCACTGTTTCACGATGATGACGGGCGCAGCTGGCTACTCAACATGCTGGTCGATCATCGCCAGCGGAAGCTGTTTGGTGGTATCGTTTTGCAGGAATACGACAAGGCGGCGCAACAGCTATTGGGTGACCCCCGCCCTATTTTCGCCGGTACTGGACACGGCTGTACCGAGGGGCCGCACCTGTACTCGCGCAATGGCTACTATTATTTGCTGACTGCCGAGGGCGGCACTGGCTACGAGCACGGCATGACCGTGGCCCGGTCGCGCTCGATTTTCGGCCGCTACGAGGTGCACCCCGCTAACCCACTGATGAGTTCAAGAGATACCCCCGAAGCCTACCTGCAGAAGACCGGCCATGGCGGTCTGGTGAGAACGCAAAACGATGACTGGTATACGAGCTTTCTCACCGCCCGGCCCCTGACAACGCGCGGTCGCTGCATCACCGGGCGCGAAACAGCGCTGGAACGTATTGTGTGGCGAGACGATGACTGGCCGTACCTGGCCAGCGGAGCGCAGGTGGCCAGGCAGCAGGTCGAGGCACCGGATTTGCCGGATTACCCGTTTGCAGCCAAAGCGCAGCGTCTGGATTTCGATACGCCCGAGATCGACATCCATTTTCAGGCTCTGCGGGTGCCGCTGACGCCAGACTGGGTCAACCAGACCGAGCGACCGGGCTACCTGCGCATCTACGGGCGTGAGTCCCTGAGTTCCTGCTTTGAGCAGAGCCTGATTGCGCGACGGGTGCAGGCGCACGCTACCGAAACATCGACCAGCGTGCAGTTTGAGCCGGAGACCTTGCAGCAGATGGCGGGTCTGGTGTGTTACTACAACAGCGCTCACTACCACTACCTGCACATCAGCGGGGACGAGTTTGGCTCCCGCACTACAGGAAAATCCCTGCGGAAATTTATCAATGTAAGCACCGCCGACGCGGGAGGAGTCAGCGAGGCACTGCCAGCAGGGCTTGAGGTCACGGGTATCGATACGGTGTATATGAAAGCGGATTACAACGGCGCCGCGTTACAATTCTACTTTGCACTGGTGCCTGGACAATGGCAGGCCATCGGACCCGTATTGGACGGCAGCATGCTGTCAGATGATTACGTGCAAGAAAGCGGCACCGGCGATTTCTATCCCGCCTTCACCGGCGCCTTTGTCGGACTGTGCTGCCAGGACCTGTCGGGGAAAAATCGACACGCAGACTTTGGGTTCTTTACCCATCAGGAACGGTAGTGACCAGAGGCGAAACATGGACTGTAAGACGTTTTACCGTTGTCTCGCGAAAAAAACCCGGCCTTGCAGCAGCGCTGCAAGGCCGGTCAAGCTACTGACAGCACCCACCGCAAAATAAAGTGTGCCAGCCTGTCGCAAATTGCCGCAGATTGAACGACCCAGATTCGACCGGCCTAACTTCGCACTATAGCGCCGGCCTGGCAACCGCAAAGCGATAAGTGGGGCGATTGGCAAGGCAAAATGGCTGCACAGGCGCGCCAGGACACCTGATCGTGTCTCACACCCCTCTCATCGCAGCTTTGTTGTGTTACGCAAACGAAAACGTATGGTGTCCCTCTCTGCTCGATCCGTCTGTAATATCAGTACGGTCGCGGCGTAACTGAACTACAAGGCAGCGAGAATCATGTCACAGAATAAAGCGGCTTATGGCAAGGGCACCCTGATGTCTCTGGCCGGTATCGATTTCTCCGTTATCTCGCAGGAAGAATTACTGGCCCTGTTCCATAAGACCTTGAGCGGTGGCATTCATGGCATATCCTTTAGCCCCTACATGGAAGGCCAGGGCCCGCGCGCCATTGTCAGTGAGGCACAAATCCGCGAGCGGCTTGCTATCGTCCAGCCCTATGTCAGCTGGATTCGCTCTTTTTCCTGCACCGAGGGCAATGAAAACATACCCCGCATCGCACACGAAAAGGGTTTGAAAACACTGGTTGGTGCCTGGCTGGCAGACGACCGTGACAAGAACGAGGAGGAACTGGCAAATATCATCGAGGTAGCCAGGGCCGGCCACGCGGATATTGTTGCCATAGGCAACGAGGTGCTGTTGCGTGGCGACCTGTCGGCAGATGAATTGATCGATTACATTCAACGCTTCAAGCACGCCGTGCCGGAGGTGGAAGTGGGTTATGTGGATGCCTACTTTGAATTTGTCGATCACCCCGAGGTAACTGCTGCCTGCGATGTAATCCTGGCCAACTGTTACCCCTTCTGGGAAGGTTGCTCCGCCAAGTACTCCCTGGTCTACATGAAGGATATGTATCGTCGCGCGCTCCAGGCCGCCAATGGTAAAAAAGTTATCATCAGTGAGACTGGTTGGCCAAACATCGGTACGGCGACCGGTGCAGCCTTACCCTCTGAGGTCAATGCGATACGATACTTCCTCAACGCCTACAAGTGGGCCGATGAAGAAGGCGTGGAGATTTTCTATTTTTCATCCTTTGACGAGGACTGGAAGGTCGAGGATGAAGGCGACGTTGGCGCCTACTGGGGCCTGTGGGACAAGAATGGAATCCTCAAGTATGGCCAGGTGTAAACCGCCTGCACTGTGCCCTGTGGTGTCCGCTCTGCCCTGATTAGAGTCCGCTTAGCCGAATTACTCTAGCATTTCCGCATGTTTGAGTTGACCATCACCTGTGTTAAATCGACCCACTCTCTGTGTAGAATTATTAACACAGGGGTGGTTCGTGCACTACGTATAAATACTGTCGGTCCAGGGGTCGCCTGCTAATGTCTCAATGCTCGAGTTTGGCACAGAAGCCAGCAGAAAATAACAGCGCCGAAGAACGTGCCCGGGACCTGGTCGCACAAATGACCCTGGCGGAAAAAATTGGCCAGATGAGCCAGTTTAACGGTGGCGGCGACGACCTGAGGCAATTGACGCGTGAAGGCCGGGTGGGCTCGGTATTGAATGAAGTCAATGTCGAGGAAATTAACGAGCTGCAGCGCATCGCGATGCAGGAAAGCCGCCTGGGCATTCCCCTGCTGATAGGCCGGGATGTGATCCATGGCTTCAAGACAATATTCCCCATACCCCTGGGCCAGGCCGCGTCCTGGGATCCCGCGCTGGTAGAGCGCGGAGCCGCCATCGCTGCAGTGGAGGCCGCATCGTCCGGCATCAACTGGACCTTTGCACCCATGATCGATATTTCCCGGGATCCCCGCTGGGGCAGAATCGCCGAAAGCCTGGGAGAAGACCCGCATTTATGCAGTGTACTTGGCGCGGCGATGGTGCGCGGATTTCAGGGCGG
>JARFQU010000176.1 GCA_029287595.1 Halioglobus sp.
TGCATTCCAGCATTTCTGCCCACGCTGTACTTCTTCCTGTCGTTTGGAATAAAGAAGCCGTTTTCCAGGTCGTAGAGAGTGAAAGACCAGAATACGTCTGTGGGCGGCATTTCATCGGCCGCCATCCGGATGACATAATCATTCATGGCGTTCATCGGCTTACCATCGGTGGTGCGGATGGCGGGGTAAACTGCCTCAGTCGCCGGAAGGCCTATCGGGCCAAGGACTGACTGGAACAGCAACAGTTCAAGGGACATCTGTCCTTTGGGCTCGAACTTCCCGAATAACTCCTTCTGGTAAAATGCCTCGTCTGTAGCCTTTGACACCTCTTCACTGAAGACCTGTTCGGCGATCCGGCGCAGTTTTACACCATCGAGCGTCGCCACCCCGGCGGGATCGTAGGTTCGGCCGGGAACGACCCCAAGTGGCTCGTAGGCAGCAAGTATTTTTTTGTCGAGTTCATCGTCGGGGTCGAAGGTTGTGTGATTGAACACGAATTGCATGACTTCGAGCAGGTTGTTCTCGAAAATATCAGCGTCCCTCTGCCCGACGGCCGGGGATTCGGGGTCGTCCACGGCTTTGGCCGTGCCTCCGCGAAATTCGGGGAGGGTGCTGGCCGTCAACGCCTCCATCTGCTTGACGATACGCTGAAATCGTTCCGGTTCATTCGCATGGGGCATGATGCGCAGCACCGCGGAGATAAAATCACCCGTGGCCTCGAAGTAGCGATCGATTCCCTCCACCGGCTCCCCGTTGTAACCCTCGGTGCGTGCGGAGTAGATCAGCATTGTCTCCGGCTTGTCGAAATCGCCCTGCCGGGTCGACATCGGTATGTTTACGTAGTGGTCATAACCGGTATTCATCAGGGACACGTAATCCGAATCGAAGGCAGGCAGCTCCAGGACCACAGGTTCCTGGCGCAGGTCCAGCAGACAACTGATATAGAGGGTATCGTTGTTGGGCCGCGCGATCTCGCGCATGGAGTGGTCCTTGAGCTGCGTATCTGCCTCGCAGCTATTCCAGCCACCCTGTTTCATGGCGAACTTGTTGTTCACGTTGTACATCGCCACGTACTGGTAGGAACGGCGCACCAGGTTTTTCATCTCGGTGTCGTTCAATTTCGCCTGAGTAGCCAGGGTAGGTTGGCCCTCACTTTCGCTGGCTGAAGTAGGTGATGGTATGTAAGCTGCACAGACTAGAATAAGCCATGTCGCGGTTAGGATTAGAACAGGTCTAGCCAACATGTCTGTGTCTCCTCGAAATCTATCTCTTTAAGTGTAGTCTCAGTCGGAAATTTCTGTTATCACCCTGCTTCGGGAGCCGCTTTGATACTTCATATTCAGGTACGCTGAGATCGTGGGCGCCACGGCAACCGTCTATTCCCGCTGGGCGATACGGCCGGGCACGATGCCCAGCCCCAGGCCGTAGGTGGCCAGCTTTGACGGATCCATGTGTCGCCATTTACTCGAGGCGTCGCTTGAACCAAATACCTCGTTGCTATCGGTCCTGCCTATTTGGTGAACTTTTCGAAAGCGGCTAGTGCATTTTCTTTTGGATGGTCGAGGCAATAGTCCATAAAGTCATCGGTGGCCTTGCCCAACTCCTCCGGCACGTACCGGGTCGTATTTTTCTTGCCCAGTATGTAGCCATGTGCAAATGCTATCGCGATCTCTCGATCCTGACCGGACAGGATCATGATGTCTTTGCACTGGCTGTCCTTCAGATCTTTGGGCTCTGATAATTCCCCTGCAAATACGGTTGATGCAGCGAAGCACAATGCTGAGAAAGTACCGGCAACTGCAAGGATACGAGGTGATTTTGACATAAGATACTCCTAGTCTTGTTGATTGACTTGTAATTGACGACTGGCCATGCAGTCATCATAGACCTCTTTGTATTTATTGTTTTTCCTGACGGCATTGGTAGCACCGCCCGCGACGGCCCCGAGTACTGCGCCACGCTTGGCTGATTTTTTATTACCGCCTAGGATGGCGCCAACTCCAGCGCCACCTAAAGCACCTACTGCCGTACCACCCATAACACTGTTGGCCTCCCGTTCCGCACGCTCGGCGCGGGCGGCACAATCCGCTTCGGACTGTGCATATACCGGCGTTGTCAGACAAAAAGCCAGGGGTATAACGGCCGCAAGAACCCATTTTGGTTTTGCGCGCAACATCCTTGCTCTCCAATACATGTCGGATTCCATGACCACTAGGGGCGAATAGCGGAACTGATACCGGTCGTGCTTCCCTAGCGCGATACGGTGAATAACTAGTCTACTTTTCATCGCTCTTAATCCTCGGGATTGGTTTCATTACTTTCTGTCGGTGATTTCTGTCATCACCCTGCCGCGGGAGCCGCTCGGATACTTCACACCCAGGTAGGCTGAAATCGTGGGTGCCACATCGACTGTCTCTACGCGCCGGGCGATGCGGCCTGGCTCGATCCCCGGTCCCATCCAGATGATGGGCACGTGCGAATCATAGGTCCAGGGTTGTCCGTGAGAGCCAGTTACCGTCATGCCGTCGAACTCCGCCACGAACCATTGCGGATCAAACACCACGTAGATATCACCGGACCGGTCTTCATTGAAGTTCGCCAAAATCGCGGCGGATACCAGCGTCTCAGCGACAGCTGCGGTCGCCAGCACTAGATCTGCCATGCGGTAGCCTGCCAGGGTAATACGCTGTGCCGTTGTAAGCTGCAATTTCTCCCAGTAACCGTCGGGCAATTGTGGAGCCTCGTCGACCGGTGCGATCCCCTCCAGGATGAATTTCACCATGTTCTGGACCTGCCTGTCGGTATCCTGGCCCATGTCCGGATCTGGCCGCGTCTCAACATCCCCGTTGACCCGCTCAAAGCCGGAAGTTGAAGGCCAGCAGCGGGCCCTTATAGGTGTAGTCTTCCTCGATATCACCATGCTTGAATTCCGCTTCCTTATAGCGGTAACCAAGCATCAGGCCGTACTGCTTTTTTGCACCCATTCCATAGCGGATGGTGGCCTGCAGCAGGTATGTACCCTCGGAGTCGCCAAAAGAGTAATCCGCGTGAGTATGTAATTTCCAGGAATCGGAGAGACTGAATTGCTGCCGCACGCCAACCAGGACGTCGAGAAAATCTCGATCGTTGTCGAGTAGCCACACCTGTTGTCCGTTTGCAGCTAGCCTGAAGTCAAGTTGGTCGTCCAGGTCTGTGTAACGGCCGCCAGCAAACAGGCTGAGCCCGCCGCTCTCGCCTTTTGGCCACCAGGCCACAGCGGCATCGAGGAACCACTGCTCCGAA
>JARFQU010000050.1 GCA_029287595.1 Halioglobus sp.
CCCAATGGCCTGAACCGGGATGAAAAGTACCAGCGTATTGCGCAGGCCTTCACGGAGATAACCACTACCCTGGGGCTGGATCTAAGCGATGACAGCCTGAGCGAAACACCCCACCGTATTGCCAAAATGTACGTAGATGAAATTTTCTCCGGTCTGGATTACAGTCAGTTCCCGAAGATTTCTGTGATAGAGAACAAAATGCAGGTCGAAGAGATGGTGCAAATCGACCAGATCGACCTGGTTAGCACCTGTGAACACCACTTCGTCACCATCGATGGCAGCGCGCGCGTCGCCTACATACCGGGAAACAAGATCATAGGCCTGTCCAAGATCAACCGCATCGTGCGCTTTTTCGCCCAGCGGCCCCAGGTACAGGAGCGCCTGACCCAACAGATACTGGTGGCACTGCAGACGCTGCTGGAAACCGAGGACGTGGCGGTCACCATCAACGCCGTGCACTACTGCGTAAAATCCCGCGGCGTAATGGACAGCAATTCCACCACCCGCACCACCTCCCTGGGCGGCGCTTTCAAAAGCAACCCCAGCACCAGATCAGAATTCATTTCCTAAGCCCTGGACTTCCCCCTCCAGGCATCCCTTGCACCCGGTGAATAGCCGGGTGTTTTTTTATCTGTTTATTGATCAGCCTCATTACCTCACGCGAGCCGCGAGCCTAGACTTGGGAAAACGGTGGGGTGTGGGTTGCGCTCCACGCGGTCTGGCTTTATCCAGTGGCGCTCGTTGCGCACTTCACGGGGTTGATTATGGAAAAGGAATCAGGACTGCCGCGAGGCGTGAAATTATTGCACGACCCGGTACATAACAAGGGTACCGCCTTTACCGATGCAGAACGGGATAAACTGGGACTGCGAGGGCTGTTACCGCCCAGGGTATGCTCTCCCGCGGAGCAGGAATTGCGTGTTCTGGGCAACCTGCGCAACAAGGCCAGCGACCTGGAGAGATACCTGTTCCTGGTATCACTGCAGGATCGCAACGAGACCCTTTTCTACCGCGTGGTGATCAATCAGATCGAAGAGATCATGCCCCTCATTTACACCCCCACCGTGGGCAAGGCCTGCCAGCATTTCAGCCATATTTACCGGCGTCCCAGGGGGCTATACATCTCCCTGCAAGACCGCGGCAGAGTGCGGGAAATCCTGCAGAATTGGCCCCACCAGGACGTCAGGGTGATCGTGGCAACCGATGGTGAACGCATTCTGGGACTGGGAGACCTGGGCGCCGCGGGCATGGGCATTCCCATAGGAAAATTGTCTCTCTACACTGCCTGCGCCGGCATTCACCCCACCCAGTGTCTCCCGGTAACGCTGGACGTGGGGACCAATAACGAAAGTTTCCTCAACGATCCCCTGTACCTGGGCCTGGAACGCCGCCGGGAGCGAGGGCCGGCTTACGACGAGCTGGTGGATGAGTTTGTCGACGCCGTAAAAGAAATCTTCCCACAGGCGCTGTTGCAGCTGGAGGATTTCGGCAATTGCAACGCCTTCCGCCTGTTGCAGAAATACCGGGGTTCGCTGTGCCTGTTTGACGATGATATCCAGGGCACCGGAGCGGTCGCCCTGTCCGGACTGCTGGCAGCCTTGCGCATCAGCAAAGGCGTACTGGAGAAGCAGCGCGTGCTCTTTTTCGGCGCCGGGCAGGCGGGTATCGGCATAGGCAACACCATCGTCGCCGCGATGGTGGCCGATGGCATACCGATAGAACAGGCCCGCGGCAGCTGCTGGTTTTTCGATAGCCAGGGTTTGTTGGTGGACGGTCGCGCGGACCTGCCTCAACAAAAAAGACCCTATAGCCATCAACACCCGCCCGTGGCAGATCTCGCGGAGGCGGTCCGCCTGCTGCAGCCCACAGCGCTGGTGGGCTGTGCCGGCCAGGCCGGCGCATTCACGCGGGAGGTGGTGGAACTGATGGCCGCACAGCAACAGCGGCCTATTATTTTTGCCCTGTCCAATCCTACCGCCAAAGCGGAGTGTACCGCCGAACAGGCCTACCAGTGGAGCGAGGGGCGCGCAATTTTTGCCAGCGGCAGTCCCTTTGAACCGGTACACTTGGGTAGCGATACCTTTGTGCCCGGCCAGGGAAATAATGCCTATATCTTCCCCGGCGTGGGTCTGGGGGCCGTTTGCAGCCAGTCCCGCGAAGTCACTGACGGTATGTTCCTGGCGGCGGCACGGGTACTTGCAGACCTGGTAAGTGATGAGGATCTGGATCTGGGTCGGGTCTATCCCCGGCTCTCACACATACGACAGGTGTCCGCGCAGATCGCCGCCGAGGTGGCGGGTATCGCCTATCGCGAGGGACTGGCGCAACGCGAGGCGCCAGACGATATCCTGGAAGATGTTCGACAGCACATGTTCCAGCCCCTGTACCCCCACTATGCCTGAGCCCGGGAGGCGTCGCTTGCTGCGCCAGCTCAATCATCCTGCTGACCACACCATCGGTGATAGTGGCAATTCCTACTGCTATGCAGAACCCGGTTTACGCGCGATTGAAGCGCACAAATTGCCACGTAGAAATCGCGGCAGGAGTGCCTGAGTCGTGCCCATAGCCTATGCTATAGTCGATTCCCCTCGCGACATGGACTAGGAAAGAAACTTGCGCAAATTACTTATAGGCCTGGGCATACTGGTATTACTGCTGGCGGCAATACCACTGGGATTAATGGCTACCGGTACTATCAGTAGCAGCAGCTTACGTATGATATTGAATGTGATGACCGGCCTGGCCGGACCGTCCACCAGCAAGGATACTGTGCAGCAGCGTTACCAGGTACCGGACGGCTTCCAGCTGCAGCTGTATGCGGACAAGCTGCCACGGGCGCGCTTCCTGCTTGTTTCTCCCGAGGGTGACCTGCTGGTGAGTCGCCCCCACTCCGGGGATATTATGCTGCTGCGACGCGATGCCAATGGCGACGGCCATCCCGATGCCGTTGAGACCTTGCTGAAAGACCTGAAGCGACCGCTGGGATTGGCACTGGCCGAAGGCTGGCTGTATGTTGCCGAATCCAATCGCATCGGGCGGATTGCATTTGACGGTGACCGGGGTGCAACACTGGGACAGTACCAGCCGGTGATCGAAGGGCTGACCGACAACGGCAATCACTGGAGCAAGACCATTCACTTTGGCCCCGACGGCCTGCTTTACCTGGCCCAGGGCTCTACCTGTAACATCTGCGAGGAAGAGGATGCGCGCCGGGCCACCATGATGCGCTTTCAGCCCAACGGCAGCGGCGGCGAAATAATCGCCACCGGCCTGCGTAACAGCGTGGGTTTCGACTGGACGCCCTGGGACGGCGCCCTGTATGCCACAGACAACGGCCGCGACATGCTGGGCGACGACTTCCCCCCCTGCGAGCTGAACCGTATTGATCAGGGCAAATTCTACGGTTGGCCCTATTTCAACGGCGACAACCTTGCCGACCCGGATATGGGTGCGGATCCGCTGGCAACACAGCGGCAACCCACCGCCCCGGCACACGGTTTTCGTGCCCACAACGCGCCCCTGGGCATCCGCTTTATCGACGGCACGGGAATGCCGGATGATTACCAAAAGACTGCGCTGGTCGCACTGCACGGCTCCTGGAACCGCAGTACACCGGATGGGTACAAAGTGGTATCGCTGCACTGGCAAGGGGATACCGTGGAAGAGCGGGATTTCCTCACCGGGTTCAACCGCGACGGCGACATCATTGGTCGCCCCGTGGACGTCGCCCAGGGACCGGACGGCGCCATTTATGTATCGGACGACTACGCCGGGGCGATCTACCGCATCAGTTATGGCGCCGCGGACAATGACGGGGCCGGGCAGATACCCCTGCTCGACATACCCGGGAAGACTGACAGTCGATTGGACGTCGCCCCCCCGGAATGGCTCTCGGATGCCGACCTTCCTGCGATGGCAGCTAAGGGCTCGGCGTTGTATCGGCGCTATGCATGTGGCGCCTGTCACGAGCAGGGACAGAACCCGGTGGATCTCAGCAAGCTGTCAGAACGGTTGGGTTATGCCGCGGTAATCGAGGTGCTGCGCGCTCCGCAGTCACCCATGCCCGTATTCCCGCTCAGCGACAGCGAACGCCGTAATCTGGCGGTTTACCTGCTAAACGCTGATGCTGCAGCAGATAATTAGTAACGCAACAGTGAAAGCCCGGGAGCTTCATCATGAGCAATAAAATGATCCCTCCACTGGACCTGATGTTCTTTCTCACGGAAACAGCACAGAGTCCCAAACATGTCGGTGCAGTACAGGTATTTGAGTTGCCGGCCAACGCGCCGGATAGCTACCTGGTGGACCTGGTAAGCGCATTCAAACAGGCGCCGGTCGCGCCGCCATTCAACAACCGGCCGCATTTTCCGCGCTTCGGTATGCCACAGTGGCGCGAGGACGAGGACCTGGAAATTGATTATCACGTGCGCCACTCCGCCCTGCCCAAACCAGGTTCTACCCAGCAGCTGATGGACGTGGTGCAGCGCCTGCATGCCACACTACTGGATCGGCGCCGCCCGGGCTGGATATGCCAGGTAATCGAGGGACTGGAGGGCAATCGCTTTGCCATTTACTCGAAGATTCACCACGCCTACATAGACGGTAAATCCGGCACCCAGCGCATGTACGGTTCACTGTCCACTTCACCCACCAGTAAAGCCGTTATTCCCAGTTGGTCCTTCCAGCCCCAGCGGGCGTCGAGGGAAAAACCCGGCAGTGGCGCCAAAGCCAAAGCCGGCGACAAGCTGGGCCGCCAGGTAAAAGGCGTCATCGAGGCCTACGAATTCCTTTCCCGCATGGGTATGCAATGGTTGCAACTGCGCGACAGCAAGGCGCAAATCCCCTTCAACGCCACGCGCACCCGCATGAATCGCAGCATAGAATGGGACACCCGCTCCGCGGCCATCTGCACCCTGCCATTGGACAAAGTCAAGGCGGTGGGCAAAGCCCGCGGCTGCACCGTCAACGAGGTTGTGCTGGCGGTGATCGGGGCGGCCTTGCACGACTACCTGGAGGAGCACCGGGAAAATACCCGGGCACCACTGGTGGCCCTGTGCCCCATGTCCATACGCGCGGAAGGCGACGATAGCGCCAAGACCCAGGTATCCGCGGTACATGTGCGGCTGGGAGAGCCGAATGCCGCCATCGGCGAGCGCCTGGACCAGGTCATCGAATCCTCCCACGCCTCCAAGGATGAAGTACAGGGCCTGTCCAATGAGGCGATGATAGATTACGGGGTGATTATCTTTGCCCTGTGGGAGTTGCTGTCGCGCACCCGGCTGGACCAGGTCATCAAGCCCTCCTACAACGTGCTGGTATCCAATGTGCCAGGCCCTGGGGAGAAGGATCTGTATTTGAACGGCTCACGAATGTTGGCCAGTTACCCGATATCCACCCTGCTCCCGGGGGTCAACCTCAACGCTACTCTGCTGTCCCATGGCAACAGCCTGGACTTCGGGCTGCTGGGCGACATGCATGCCCTGCCCGACCTGGAAATCGTGGTACAGCAAATGGTGCTGCGCTTCGAGGAACTGCAGCGGGTCGTTCTCGGCAAGACCCGGGCGGCAGCCAGCCGCAAGAAAACCGCAAAACCCAAACGCCGCAGCAGCACACGTGCTGGTTCCGCAGCAGGGAAGAAAGCCACCGCCGGGGCCAGGCCCAGGCGCAAGGCGGGTTAATCGGACGTGCTGCGTTACCTGCCCAACGCCCTGACCTTTTCCCGCCTGCTGTTGGCAGTTCCACTGGGCATAGTGATCCTGGGGGAAAACTACCCGGCAGCGCTGATGATAGGCTTCGTAGCGGGGCTCACGGATGCACTGGATGGCTTTTTCGCCAGGCGCCTGGGCGTGTTCTCGCGTTTCGGCGCCGCCCTGGATCCTATCGCAGACAAGGTGCTGGTAACCGTGAGTTTCCTGTGCCTCGCACAGGTGCAACTCATTCCCTGGTACCTGGCACTGGCGGTGATCGCCAGGGACCTGATTATCGTCGCCGGAGCGCTGTGCTATCACTGGCTGATCGGCCCGTTTGATTTCGCGGCCAGCAACCTGAGCAAGGCCAATATGTTCATCCAGATAGGGTTCTGTGTGCTGGTGCTTCTGGTGCAGGTCGTACCCTCTATCCCAGCGGTGAGTATTACCATCGGTATGGCGTTGGTGCTGTTTATAGCCGCCTCCAGCGGCTTCGATTATGTGTCGTCCTGGACCATCAAGGCAATCCAGGTTAAACAACAGCGGAGCCCCCGGGGTGACTGACGAAATCCACGTACTGACCTACAACATTCACAAGGGCTACTGCTCTGGCAACCGTCGCTTTGTGCTGGAGTCCATGCGCGAGCGTATCGCAGAGACCGGAGCGGACGTGGTGTTCCTGCAGGAGATACACGGTACCGCTATCAAGAGCAAGGCCAAGCGCAAGCGCTTCGATTATCCGGACCAACCTCATTTTGAATACCTGGCTGACGAGTCCTGGCCACACTATGCCTATGGCCGCAACGCGATATATCGTAAGGGCGACCACGGCAACGCCATTCTGAGCATGCACCCCTTCGTCAGTTGGGAAAATATCGATGTCTCCATATTTCCCCGATCCAGTCGCAGTATCCTGCACGGCGTCATCGAATTGCCCGATAAAAACACCAGGCTGCACACTCTCTGCGTGCATCTTGGGCTGTTGGAAAAGGAACGCCGCGAACAGCTTCTGACGCTGACCGAGCGCATTAACGACCATGTACCGCGGGACGAACCCATGATCATCGCCGGCGATTTCAACGACTGGCGGCGTCGGGCCGAGCACCATTTGCACGACGACCTGGGACTGGAAGAACTGTTCGTGGAATTGCAGGGCCGCCACGCCCGCACCTTTCCCATATGGGCACCGTTTTTAGCCGTGGATAGAATCTACTACCGCGGCCTGGAACCGGCGGCCTGCCAGCGCCTTAGCACCGGGCACTGGCGTGACCTGTCAGATCACGCAGCCCTGTTTGGGGTGTTTACGCTGTGACGCCTGCGGGAGATAGGGGCTACACCGCGGGAATCCCGGTTGCGCACCCCGCGGCGAAAATGGCTTGCTTCATTCCGCCTGGGCCTTCGTTGCGGCTTTAGCTGATTGCATATTGCCCCCGGCCGCAGGAACCGCTATCTTCTCTTTCTTTCTAAAACTACAGTTGGCAAATCAATGGGTATAGCAGACATTACTTCCACTCTGGCAAACGCCCCCACCGTAGCCAAAATGGCGGCGGGGCTGAAGCCGCGCCCCGCAGATACCGCGGATTGCTTCGCCGCGAGAGTAGAGGCGACAACGGAAAAGTTTCCCGACTATACGGCGGTGATCTTCGAGGGAAAAACCGTCACATGGCGTGAACTGAATGCGATGGCGAATCGGTACGCGGCGAGTTTCCGCGGCTTGGGACTGGTTCGCGGCGATACGGTGAGCCTGATAATGGAGAACCGTATTGAGTACCTGGCGCTGATTATTGCCCTGAACAAGCTGGGGGTAACAGCGGCGCTGATCAACACCAACCTGACGGGTCGGCCTTTAACACACTGCATCAGTATCACCCAATCGAAGGCCTGTATTTTTGGTGAGGAGCGCATCCAGGCCGTTCACGATGTGATGCACGAGGCCGATCTCAAGGGCATAAAGGAGTACCTCTACGTGCCCGACAGCGGTGTCGAGGCTTGCCCCGTCTGGGCCCGTGATCTCAATGAGGAGGCAGCGGACGAAGACAGCGACAATCCGCCGGAAACAGGCGAAACCACCCTGGGCGAAACCGCACTTTACATTTTCACCTCCGGTACCACCGGTCTGCCCAAGGCGGCGGTGCTGTCCAACCGCCGCTACCTGATCAGTGCCACCATGTCCTTCAGCGGCGGACTGCTGTGTGATGAATACGACTGTATCTACCTGTGCCTGCCGCTGTATCACGGGACAGGGTTATTTCTGGGCGTGGGTGCCTCTTTCTGCACCGGCGCCAGCATGTTTATACGGCGCAAGTTTTCCGCCAGCAGCTTTCTGGACGAGGTACGCGAACACGGTGCCACCTGCTTTATCTATATCGGGGAACTGTGCCGCTACCTGCTCAATACCCCGGAACAGGAAGATGACTACAAAAACCCCATGGGTTCAATGATGGGCAATGGTCTGCGCCCGGATGTCTGGCACGAATTCAAGGATCGCTTCGGTGTGCAGCGCATTGCTGAATTCTATGGCTCCAGCGAGGGCAACCTGGGCTTTATCAATGTGTTTAACAAGGATTGTACGGTAGGCACCACCTCCATCCCCCACGCGCTGGTAAAATATGATGTGGACGCCGACGAGGTGGTGCGCGGCGCCGATGGTTTCTGCATCAAAGTGAACAAAGGCGAGCCGGGCCTGGTGCTGGGCAAAATCACCGCGGCAACCGCGTTCGAGGGCTATACCAGTGCAGAGGCCACCGAGAGCAAGATCATGCGCGACGTGTTCAAGAAAGGCGACGCCTGGTTCAACACCGGCGACCTGATGAAAACTGTGGATGTGGGCTTTTCCATGGGCCTGCCCCACTACCAGTTCGTGGACCGGGTAGGCGATACTTTTCGCTGGAAATCAGAAAACGTATCCACGAACGAAGTGGGCGAGATCATCAACTCCCACCCCCAGGTGGCCATGTGTAACGTCTATGGCGTGGAGATCCCGAAAGCGGATGGCCGCGCCGGTATGGCGGCTATAGTGTTGCGTGATAACAGTGTCCCCCTGGACCTGGATGCGTTTTCCAGGCACGTGACCCGGGAATTACCCCACTTTGCGCGTCCTGTTTTCCTGCGTATCCAAAGCGAAATGGACACCACCGGCACCTTCAAGATGGTCAAGGGCGACCTGCGCAAGCAGGGATACGACCTGGAACAGGTCAGCGATCCCGTCTATGTGATGAAGCCCGGCTCAGAGCGCTACGAGCCCCTGGATGCGAAGTTTCTCGCCAGGATCAAGGCGGGGGACGCGGGTTACTGATCCGGCTGGAAACGGTCCAGGCCAAAGACCTTCGATACCAGGGCGTCGAAACGCCGCACCGGCAGCAGTTTATTGAGCAGGGGTAAAAGTACGCTCTTGTTACCGCCGCGTATAATCGCCGGCGGATTGTCCCGCAACAGGCTATCCACCACCGGGCGGATAAATTCTGCAACGGGGGTTGCCCCCTGCTGCCCCGCCTGGGACCTAGCGCGAATTCCGGCGGCTACCGGTTGGTAGAGAGAATCTTCGGGTATCTGCATGGCCTCCTCAGCGTGGTCGCCAAAAGACGAGCGCACACCGCCGGGCTGAACGTTGATCACGCGAATACCAAAGGGTAGCAATTCCATGCGCAGTGCGTCGGTCAGCGAATGCAGGGCCGCCTTACTGGAGCAGTAGGCGCCGGCAAAAGGCGTGGTAAGCAGGCCCACGATACTGCCCATATTAACCACCAGTGCCTGGCCTTTTGCAGCGCGGCCGGCACGCAGCAGGGGCATCGCCGCGCGGGTGACGCTGACAGGTGAAATCACATTGGTTTCGTACTGGCGGCGCAGGACGTCACGCTGCAGATCAAGTACAGCGCCCACCTGGGAAAAACCGGCATTGTTTACCAGCATATCCAGGCGGCCCTGCTCACTTTCTACGACCGCCATCGCCGCGGCAATACTACTATCATCGTCAACATCCAGCGCCAGCGTGGACAGGCCCAGGTCAGCCAGTGATGCCAGCGTCTCTGGACGCCGTGCCGTGGCGTAGACTTTATGGCCGCGCTGGTGCAGTTCCCGGGCCATGGCAGCTCCGATACCACTGGAACAACCGGTAATCAGTACAGTCAGGGACATCAATACGCTCCGTTAATTTCCAGATGGCAGTTTACTTAATTCTACTTTGCCCGGGCACCCGAGCGGCGGCGCCTGGGGCGTTTATGCCCTTCGCTACCACGTCCGCGCGCGGTTTGTGCACCGCCGCGTGAATTATTGCCACCCCCGGGCCTGCGCTGGCCCTGTCGCGGCTGTCCCGGTTTACGTAAAGGTGCGTTGGCGGGCACCTCGTGATCCGGTTCGAAGCCGCTGATGTACTCCCGGGTAATATACCGCTGAATCACCTGTTGGATATCATTGAGTTGCTTGATCTCGTCAGCACTTACCAGCGAATAAGCCTTGCCGCTGGAGCCGGCCCTACCGGTACGCCCGATGCGGTGCACATAGTCTTCGGGAACATTGGGCAGATCAAAATTCACCACCTGGGGCAGTTGGGCGATATCCAACCCGCGGGCGGCAATATCGGTGGCCACCAGCACCCGCACGCTGCCGCCCTTGAAACCTTCCAGGGCGCGGGTTCGTGCGCCCTGGCTCTTGTTGCCGTGAATGGCGGCCGCATTGATACCCGCTTTCTCCAGGCTCTGGGCCAGGCGGTTGGCACCGTGCTTGGTGCGGGTAAATACCAGCACCTGCTGCCAGTCGTGGTCAATCACCAGTTCGCGCAACAGCGCCGTCTTTTTCGACTTATCTACCGGGTACACCCACTGCTCCACACGCTCGGCGGTGGTATTGCGTGGCGCCACCTCCACCTCTACCGGATCGTGCAGGATACTCCGGGTGAGTGCGCGTATTTCATTGGCAAAAGTAGCGGAGAATAGCAGGTTCTGGCGGCGATCCGGTAGCAACTTGAGTATGCGCCTGATGTCATGGATAAAACCCATGTCCAGCATGCGATCAGCTTCATCCAGCACCAGTATCTCCAGCGCCCTGAAATCGACTTCGCCCTGGCCATGCAGGTCCAGCAGCCGCCCCGGTGTAGCCACCAGGATATCCACACCCTGGCGCAGTTTGGCAATCTGCGGGTTGATCTTGACGCCGCCAAACACCACCGCCGATTTAAATGGCAGGTGCGCGCCATAAGTGGTGACACTGTCCGCCACCTGGGCCGCCAGTTCCCGTGTAGGCGTCAGTATAAGCACCCGTATACGATGCGGATGGGGTTCGTCGCCCTGGTGCAGCAGTTGCAGGATAGGCAGGGTAAATCCGGCAGTTTTACCGGTACCGGTCTGGGCAGCCGCCATGATATCGCGGCCGGCCAATACCGCTGGAATAGCCTCCACCTGAATAGGCGAGGGTTCGGTATAGCCTTTTTCGTTAACGGCACGCAACAAGGGCGCAGACAGGCCCAACTGTTCAAATGTCATGGAGCTACTCTTAAGTCGAAATAGACGCATCCACCGGTATTGCCGGGGAGCATTGCAGGGCGGAAATCTTACTGTATTGGCCGGGGAATGGAAACCGCAGTAATTTCATGTGCAGACGGGCTTCCGGGGCTTACTAGCCCGGGAGTAAAAAGTGGGTTCTAGTTAGGCGGGAACTGGGCAAAAATCGCGCTGGCGGCCGCCCGGCGGTTCTCTTCGGCCTGCTCAGGATCGGGCTGGTCCCGCAGGCGGGATTGCCAGGTGGAACGCCATACGGAGCGCACCGACTGGGGATCAATCAGGTCCACAATAAAAGTGCCCTGGGTAAACTGCGAAACCCGCACATTGGAACCACTGGAACAGCTCCAGCAGTTGTAGCGGGTAGAGGTATTGTAACTGCGCACATCCATGCGCTCCTGGGTGATCAGGTGCCAGCTGAGCAACATATCGGCCTGGGCATTATCCTGCACCACCTGGTAACCGCGGCGCCCCAGTTCGTCGGTCAGGGCCTGGTTGATGCGATCGACCTGCATGTCGGATATCACCACCGACGATGCCGCCATACGATCAATTGGTTGTATGGCGATGTTGCGGACCTGGGTAAAATCGAAGTTGCGGTCATAATCCATAACGGCGGTCGGCGGGGTGCTGGCACAAGAAGCCAAAACCAGTACCATTGAGAGCCCGATTATGGCGCGGTAAGTCATTGCTGCCGTCATGTCATACTCCGTAGATGCACCGTCGAAGATCGGTGAAAAGGTTATTAGCGCTTAGAGCTTAATCGTTAGACGGTCTTTTGCAACATCTTGTTTTCCTCGAATAGCCAGGAGTTAATTCAGATCAAAACCCCGACCAATAATTTTTGCTTGAATGGGGGGCGAAGCCTTCCGATAGTTCCCGCCCGCGATTATAGTGGGCGATCTTGGTACAGTATTAACGTCACTAGGAGTATCCATGAAAAACCTGGCTAGATTACTCATCGCCGCTACCGTCTTCACTGTTGGCAGTGTATTGGCAGACACCCTGGAGTTAGCCGACGGTACCTTACTGGAAGGCGACTTTGTAGGCAGCAGCAATGGCATCGTCATGTTCAACACCGGTGATGGCATAGAAGCGTTCCCGGAGGCAGAAGTCGTCGGTATTTTCCTCAGCGATGGTGTCGCCACGCGGCAGGCAGAAAGTGCCCCGCCAGCGGCGACTGCCAGCGCCCC
>JARFQU010000118.1 GCA_029287595.1 Halioglobus sp.
TTGAATTTTTCGATCACCGTGGCGTTATAAGGCGCGACAAAATTTTCCAGCATGCGTGAACCGCAGGTGGTCAACACCCCGTCGGTACAAAAGATATCTTTCTGCGCGAGGGGAATGCCCGTTAAGGGTGAACTGTCACCGGCCTTAATACGCTGGTCCGCTGCCTCGGCCTGCTGCAATGCCTCTGCTTCGCACACAGTAATAAAACTGTTAAGGCTGTCATCGTATTGCGCAATCCGATCCAGGTAGGCACGGGTCAGTTCCTCACTGGAGAACTCACCGTTACGCAATCCGGCAGCTAGCTGGGCAATGGTTTTGGTATACATAGATAAACTCGATGGTAAAAATATTCAGGGTCGATCACGACATGGTTTTACATGCCGTTGCCATCACTTATTCGATGACCTTGGGAACCAGGTAAAGACCGTTTTCAACCTGGGGGGCAATTGCCTGGAATTGATCACGTTGATCAGTTTCTGTCACGGCATCCTCACGCAAACGCTGCACTGCATCGGTCGGGTGCGCCATGGGATTCACCCCTTCGGTGTCCACCGCGCTCATTTGCTCAACCAGGTCCAGGATATTGGACAGGTTGGTGGCATAGGCGGGGATATCGGCCGGGTCGATCTGCAGACGGGCCAGATGGGCGATTTTTTCGACTTGGGTCTTATCCAGTGACATACTTGGTACTTGCTCCTGCTAATACTGCATAATAAGGGCGCTGGCTTGGAAAATTGGTAACGTTATCACAGATGATTGCTTGCCCAAAGCCCCTCTATTTTATTAAAGTACCTCTTTTAACCGGTTTAGCCGCACACAAAGACTATAAAAAATATGTTTTCAAGTTTCAGGGGTCTTTTCTCCAATGATATTTCCATTGATCTGGGTACCGCCAACACCCTGATTTATGTGAAGGGCAAGGGTATTGTCCTGAATGAACCTTCCGTGGTTGCCATTCGACAGGAACGTGGTCCGGGTGGCCCCAAAAGTATCGCCGCAGTCGGGATGGAAGCCAAGCGCATGCTGGGACGTACCCCCGGTAACATCGTTGCCATTCGCCCCATGAAGGACGGGGTGATTGCCGACTTCACCGTGACGGAAAAAATGCTGCAGCATTTCATCCGCAAGGTGCATGAAACCCGCTTTTTCCGCCCTTCCCCGCGGGTACTGATTTGCGTTCCCTGCGGTTCCACCCAGGTGGAACGCCGCGCCATTCGGGAATCGGCCGCTGGCGCCGGGGCTCGCGATGTTTACCTGATTGAAGAACCCATGGCCGCCGCCATTGGCGCGGGCATGCCCATCAGTGAAGCCAGTGGCTCCATGGTGCTGGATATCGGTGGTGGCACCACCGAGGTGGCGGTGATTTCACTCAGCGGCATCGTCTATTCCGCCTCGGTGCGCATCGGTGGCGACCGCTTTGATGAAGCCATTATTAATTACATCCGCCGCAATTACGGCAGCCTGATCGGCGAAGCGACCGCCGAGCGTATCAAGCACGAAATCGGCACGGCCTACCCGGGCAACGAAGTGCGCGAGCTGGAAATCCGGGGCCGCAACCTGGCGGAAGGGGTGCCACGCACCTTTACCCTCAACAGCAACGAAATTCTCGAGGCCCTGCAGGAACCCTTGTCCGGGATCGTCAGCGCGGTCAAAACTGCACTGGAACAGACCCCGCCGGAACTGGCCTCCGATATCGCCGAACGGGGCATGGTCCTGACAGGCGGGGGCGCGCTGCTCAACGATCTGGACCGTTTATTAATGGAAGAGACCGGCCTGCCAGTGCTGATTGCCGAAGATCCCCTCACCTGTGTGGCCCGCGGTGGCGGACGCGCGCTGGAGATGATCGACGAACATGGCGGTGATTTGTTTAGCGTTGAATAAGCCAGGCTGGCCGCCGGGGACCCGGCGGCACAACCTCCAATCACAATCTCGATGGGAGGTGTCCCGTTAAGCAGTTGTTTGTCCAAGGACCCTCTCTGGGTATTCGCCTGCTGCTTCTGGCGATACTCTCCGTCACTTTAATGACCCTCGATCACCGCACCGACTACGTCCGTCATGTGCGGGCCGGTATCGCGGTGCTCGTCTATCCCCTGCAGTACCTGGTCAGTATGCCGGCCGACTTCCTCGACTGGACCGGGGAAACCCTTGCCAGCCGGGAAAGCCTGCAGGAACAAAACGCCGACCTGCAGCGGGAAAACCAGGCCCTGCGCAGTCAACTGCATAAACTGACCTTTATCGAGGCGGAAAACCGGCATTTACGCGAATTGTTACAGTCCTCCAAGCGCATCGGCGAACGGGTGCTGATCGCCGAACTGCTGTCGGTGGATCTCGATCCCTATCGCAAACAGGTGGTGGTCAACAAGGGCCACCAGGATGACCTGCTCTACCCTGGCCAGCCGGTGGTGGATGCCTACGGGGTAATGGGCAAACTGGTGCATGTGAATCCCTTCTCCAGTACCGCCATGCTCATTACCGATCCCAATCACGCCCTGCCGATACAGGTGAATCGCAATGGCTTGCGTGCCGTGGCCGTCGGCATGGGCTCGGAAGGTCTGCTGGAACTGCCCCACCTGCCCAATAACGCGGATATTAAAGAAGGGGATCTGCTGGTGACCTCGGGACTGGGCTGCGTGTTCCCGGCCGGCTACCCCGCGGCCCGAGTAACAGAAGTCACCACCAATCCCAGCCTGCCCTTTGCCCGCATCGTGGCACAACCGCTGGCGCACCTGGATCGCAGCCGGGAAGTCCTGCTGGTCTGGCCATCCAGCGAAACCCTGCCCGAGATGCAAAAGCCCTGCAGTTTTGCGGTGGAGGAAACGCCATGAACACTGGCAAACATCGCGGCGGCTGGCTGATTCTGTTCAGTTTCGTGCTGGCCCTGGCACTCACCATTGTGCCCCTGCCCGCCATGCTGGAGCTGTTCCGGCCTGAATGGCTGGCCATGGTGTTGATTTACTGGTGCATGGCCGTGCCCACCCGGGTGGGGGTGAGTATCGGCTGGCTGGTGGGCCTGATGCTGGATGTTTCGCGCGACGCCCTGCTGGGACAGTATGCCCTCGCGTTTGCCCTGATCGCCTTTCTGACCCTGCATTTGCATCAACGTTTACGCGTTTTTCCCATTTGGCAACAGGCACTTAGTGTCGGGTTGCTGGTTACCCTCGAATGCCTGATCGTGTTGTGGATCAAGGGCCTGACGGGGCAATCGCCCGGAATCTGGAAAATGCTGGTACCGGCCTTCAGCAGCCTGCTGTTCTGGCCCGTCATTTACCTGTTATTGCGCTACATGCGTCGCGCTTATCAAGTCAGTTGAGGACCTATGGCACGTATTAATGGCCTGGCCCTGAAGGACCATATTCGCGAAAGCCTGATATTCAACCGGCGCCTGCTGATTGCCATTATTATCACCGTCGTTCTGTTGCTGGTACTGGTGGCACGACTGGTATACCTGCAGATCATTCACCAGGAACACTATTCCACCCTGTCGGAAGAGAACCGGGTCAATATTTTGCCCATTCCGCCGGCCCGGGGTCTGATCTATGACCGCAACGGCATTGTGCTGGCGCAGAACCTCCCCAGTTTCAGCCTGCGGCTGGTCCCCGAGCATATTGCCAATCTGGAACAGACCCTGAGCGAATTACGCAGCCTGATCGCTATCAGTGACGAGGATCTGGAACGCTTTCACAAGGAGCGCAAACGCAAGCGCCGCTTTGAGGGCATTCCCCTGCGCTTTCGCCTGGATGACGAGGAAGTCGCCCGGATTTCAGTCAACCAGTACCGCTTGCCCGGGGTGGAAATTCATGCCGAATTATCCCGCCATTATCCTCTCGGTAAACTGGCATCCCATGCGGTTGGCTATGTCGGCCGCATCAATGAGCGGGAGCTCGATAAACTGGATGCCTCCAACTATGCCGCCACCAGCCACATTGGCAAGGTCGGGGTGGAACGCGCCTATGAAAAGCTGCTGCACGGCCAGGTCGGTTATCAGCAGGTCGAATCCAATGCCCAGGGACGTATTCTGCATGTGCTCGAACGCACCCTGCCCACGCCGGGAAAAAACCTGTACCTGAATCTGGATGCCAAACTACAGCAGGTAGCGGAAGAGGCCATGGGTGAACACACGGGCGCCCTGGTGGCACTCGACCCGCGCAATGGCGCAGTACTGGCCCTGGTCAGCACGCCGACCTACGATCCCAACCTGTTTGTGAACGGCCTGGACCGCAAAACGTTCAAGGAACTGCGTGATTCACCGGATCGTCCCTTGTTCAACCGGGCCTTGCGCGGTCAATATCCACCGGGTTCAACGGTGAAACCCTTTATCGGCCTGGGCGGGCTGGAACTGGATGAAATCCAGCAGACTGACTCGCTCAAATGCCCGGGCTGGTATATGCAACCGGGTGATCCGCGCCGTTACCGGGACTGGAAAAAACATGGCCATGGCAAAACGGACCTGACCAAGGCCATCGTGGAATCCTGCGACGTATATTTCTATGACCTGTCGCTGGCGCTGGGCATTGATCGCATGCATGACTTCCTGGCCGGCTTTGGTCTCGGTCAGAAAACCGGCATCGACATCCGTGGCGAACTGGGTGGCATCCTGCCATCGAGCGAGTGGAAACTGCGAACCTATCGAACCGTGTGGTATCCGGGGGAAACCCTGATTGCCGGTATCGGCCAGGGCTTTATGCTAACCACGCCGCTGCAACTGGCGAGCATCACCGCAACCCTGAGTATGTATGGCCGACGAATGCAACCCAGTATGATCCACGCGATACAGGATGCGGCTGATAAGGAACAGCAAGTGATATCCCCCAAACCGCTGGAACCCAAGCCGGTGGGGCAAATCAGTCACTGGGAAAATATCATTAATGCCATGCAACTGGTCGTCAATGATATACACGGCACCGCCCACCGGCTCAGTTATCGCCTGCCCTACAGTATCGCGGGCAAGACCGGCACCGCCCAGGTGTTCGGGCTCAAGCAAGACGAAGAATACAAGGAAGAAGAGATCAGCAAGAAACTGCGGGACCATGCCCTGTTCATTGCCTTTGCCCCGGTTGAGGACCCGCAAATCGCCGTCGCCGTTATTGTTGAAAACGGCGGCCATGGCGGCAGCACGGCGGCGCCCATGGTGCGCAAGGTGATGGACCAGTATTTAATCAAGGCGGCAACCCCATGAGCCTGCTCGATTCTCCCCAGTATACCGATGAAAACCGCTTGTCGAGCGGCCGGCGCCTGCTGCAGAGATTTCATATCGATTTACCGCTGTTACTGGCGCTACTCGCCCTGGCGGGGACCGGCCTGGTGGTGTTGTATAGCGCCGGCGATCAAAACATCGAACTGGTTACGCGCCAGGGCATTCGGCTGTTAATCGCCTTTGTGGTCATGCTCGCAGTCGCGCAACTCTCACCGGACAGCATTGAACACTGGTCACCCTGGCTGTTTGGCCTGGGTTTGATCATGCTGGTGGCGGTACTGGC
>JARFQU010000138.1 GCA_029287595.1 Halioglobus sp.
AACATGCGCTGAATTTCCGTTTTGTTGAGAGCGCTCACGGCCAGGCCCACATCCTGCAGGCTCTCCTCGCGTTTACGCGCTGTGACCACAATTTCTTCCAGTCCGGCAACGCCTTCTTCGGCGGCTATCGACGCGGGTGTTACTCCCAGGCTGGCGGTAGCAGCGATAGCCAATGAGAGCAGTGTTCTAGCGGGTCTGTAGTTCATTATCGTTCACCTCAGGGGTTGTTGTAATTAGACTGCGGATGGTTATTGCCTTGCTTTTATGCCGGGGCGACCAGGCGGGTGCCTGCCACGGGGTTAAAGTAGTGGATCTGTACATTTCTCTGGTGGATTTTCCACTGGCCAGCCCTGCGCTGCAGGACATCGGAATAGGTGGCGCCGACAATGTGGCAGTCCTCAGCGCTGGTCAGGGTGCCCGTGCAATCGACATCACAGATAGAGCTGGCATTGTCCGGATCGCTGAAGCGTATGACCAGGTTGGTGGTCAGGTGATGGCTCTCCTGCCAGGCGGGCCAGAGCACGTCGTAGATGGCTTCATGGATTCCCGGGTGGCCTTCAAAGCGGCCGAAGGGTGGGCCGATGTCCCATACGCAGTCTTCCCACCATATGGCCAGGAACCTGTCGTAGTCGCGTTTATCAAAGCCGTGGCAGTAGTCGGATACGAGGTCACGGATCGCCATACGGCTCTCCAACTCGTCTACACGAGCCAGCAGGGCGGTTATCTGTTGCGCATTATCATTCATTTATATTGCCTTGCCAGTTCGTTGGTGGGGAGCGACTGATCTGTTGTCGGCATATTATGCTTGTTTGCGTCTAGCAAGTTTAATTAAACCCCCGCCTATGTCAACCGTTTAGCGCACAGTGGTGAGCGAAATAATTGGTAATTTTGCGCTGTGAACCTCTCGCGGCCCCGCTGCGTAAATTAACGATGAAAAGTCAATTGGCTAGAGGGGCGTGTGCGTGAACAGGCTACTATATATTGTATTGCTGTTATTGAGTCCGGTGCTTATGGCTGCTGATATCGAAGAGCCCCGCTGGGAGCTTATCGACAAACTGGACCAGGTGGAGTTGCGGCGCTACGCGCCCAGTATCCAGGCGGTAACTGAACTGGGCAGCAGCGCGGGCACGTCCTCCGGGTTTCGCCTCCTGGCGGGGTATATCTTTGGCGGCAATGAGCGCGCCCAGTCTATTGCCATGACGGCCCCGGTGCAGGAGACACTGGAAAAAACGCGACCCGTGATGGCGTTTACCCTGCCGGCCGAGTATTCCATGGAGGAACTGCCAACGCCCAATGATGAGCGCGTGAGTCTGGTCGAGGTTCCGCAGCGAACCGTGGCGGCGGTACGTTTTTCCGGCTGGGCGACCGGTGGAAAAGTGGCGCGCATGCAGCGCAAGTTGCTGGCAACACTGGCAACGCACGGCATCGAGTCTGTGGGTGTCCCCGTATTGAACCAGTACAACCCGCCCTGGACCGCGCCGTTTTTACGGCGCAACGAGGTGAGCGTTGAGGTCGTCCTTGGTGGAGACCTGGCGGCGGCCCATTGAAACTGAGCTTTCGGGATGTGCTGAGCCGGGGTGAGCCGGTGGTGGCAGTGGTGCAATCCCTGGAACAGGCGCTTTACCAGGTGATGGTGGTAGCTGACGGTCAGGAATGCCTGTTGACGGAAAACGACGGCAAGACCTTTCGCCGTAACTCACTGTCCGCCGTGCGCGAGGCCCTGCAGATGTTGCCGCTGGCCGCTCTTAGCCTGAGGCAGCAGTCTCCCTATGACGAAATGGTGGGCCAGCCGGTCAGGCTGCAGGACAACACCCTGGAGGTGCCCCTGTCACTGGATGGCTACCCGCCGGTCACCCGACACTAGCTATCCCCAGCTACCCCCAATAGCTGTCACTACTGGCTATCACTGCTCAGCGCGACGCACAATTTCCCTGGTCATGGCCTTGAAGATCCACAGGTTGAACGGTACCAGGGGGTACCAGTACAACAGACCCCAGACTCCGGCAGGGTGAAAGTAGGCTGTGGCGTGTACCTCATGCATGCCGTCCCGTGGCACAATTTCGAATTCCAGCACGCCTGCGCCGGGCAATTTCATCTCCAGTAGCAGGGTCAGCTTACGCTGTGGCTGCAGGGCGATCACGCGCCAGGCATCCACCACATCCCCAACACGCAATTCATCCGGGTGACGGCGCCTGCGCCTGAAGCTCGGCCCTCCTATCAGCCAGTCCGCCGCCCCGCGCAGCCACCATAGCGGGTTCAGTACGAAAAAATCATGATTGTTGCCGATGCGGCAAATAACCCGCCAAAGCTTTTGCGGGTCGGCCGTGGTAGTGCAATAGCCGCTTGCCTGCTTGGCATAAAAGGCATAGCGAGGCTGAAAGTTACGGCAGCGTATGGAGCCCTCGACCCAGTGGGCGGGTAGTGTGTGATCGCGCTCCGCTTCCAGCGCAGCGCCTATGGATTCCTCCAGGTTGTGCAGCTTTATGGGCAGCAGGGCGCGCAGCGCCCGGTCGTCGGCCAGTACATCGTGCTTCAAACCGTCAATCAGCGCCCTGGCGATATTGACCGGTACCGTGGTGACCAGGCGCAGCCAGTAGGATGACAGCTTGGGTGTCAGTACCGGTACCGGGATAATGATGATCCTGCGCCCCAGCATGGCTGCCAGGCGCCGCATGATATCGGCATAGGTCAGTACGTCCGGTCCGGCCGCATCGTAAATCTGCCCGGCCGCCTGGGGCAGTTCAGCGACGCCGGCCAGGTAGCTCAACAGGTCGGGCAGGGCGATGGGAGGGGAGCGGGAAAACACCCAGCGGGGCGTGATCATCAGCGGCAGGTTATTCACCAGGTCGCGCATTACCTCAAAAGCGGCGGAGCCCGGTCCGACTATCATCCCGGCACGCACCTCGGTAACAGGTACCGGCCCCTGGCGCAGTACCTCTCCCGTTTCAAAGCGGGATTGCAGGTGTACCGACTCGGGGTTCTCGGGTATCAGCCCGCCCAGATAAACGATGCGGCGTATACCGGCCAGGGTGGCGGCGTCGCGAAAGTTGCGCGCCGCCTCCAGGTCCAACTCGCCGAAATCTGCCCCCGCCGCCATGGAATGCACCAGGTAGTAGGCGACGTCGACGCCGGCGAGCACCGGTTGCAGTGAGCTTGGCTCTAATGCGTCCGCGCTGGCGCACTCCACGCCATGCCACTCCCGGCCTTGGAGCACTGCGCGGTTGCGCGATACTGCGCGCACCCGCTGGCCCCTGGCTACCAGGAACGGCACCAGATTGGACCCTATATAACCGCTGGCGCCGAACACCAGTGCCAGGCCGGAGCCTGAATCTTCATCAGTCATGAGGGCAGGGTAACACCTGGGAAATTAATCGGCTGGCCTGGTAAAAAACATCAGATGTTGTTGCGGCAGTCTGTCGCTGGTGGCTTCCCAGCGCAGACCCAGCGCTTCCATTTCCCGTATCGCCTGCTCCTGGCTCATCTTGTGCAGCGGTTTTATGGCGACGCTGGGGTCTTCGGCCCGGTATTCCACCAGGGCGACGCGGCCGCCGGGCTTCAGCGCCCTGAACATGGACCTGCCCATTTCTCGGGGGTGGGAGAACTCATGGTAGGCGTCGACCAGCAGGATAAGGTCTACGCTCTGTTCAGGCACGTTGATATCGGTGACGGTGCCCAGCACTGTGCTCACGTTGTCCACTGTGCCCGCTGCCCGGGATTCCATGATATCCAGCATTTCCTGCTGTATATCCACCCCCAGCACTTGCCCCTGTGGCACCAGTGGGCTGATGCGAAAGACAAAATAGCCGGTACCCGCGCCGATATCCGCCACGATATCGGTGGGCTTGAGCCCCAGTTCTGCTATCAACAGGTCCGTGCCTTCCTCTCGCTCCCGCTCCGGGCGCTCCAGCCACGGGGCTCCCTGGTGTCCCATAACGTGCGATATTTCCCGGCCCATATAGCGCTTGCCGATACCATCGCGGCTGGGTGGGGTTTGCTGGTAAACGCCTATGCCCGGGGGTGCGCCGTCAGCCGGCAGCGGCATCGCAATTGCAATCGAGGCCAGTACCAACAGAGCCAGGGCCAGCGACCTGAACGCAGGATGCAGATAGAGCATGGTCTTGCGTGTCACCTGCACTGGATCATTTCCCTGGCTAGACAAAGAAGTCCTTGTTGTCAGCGCCCAGTGCCACCGCCCCGAGGTTGCGGGCGAAGGAGGTGGGATTATTGGCAACATGGGCGCGGGCGGTATGGATATCGAGAAACCGCTGCTGAATCTCGCTGCCGGCAAATACCGAGGAGCCGCCCGCCGATGAGAACAGGTCATCCACCACGGCGATGCACTTCTCTATCACCAGGGAGGCCTGGTAGCGGTAGAGGATACGCGCGTCGATATCGATGGCCTGTCCGGCGCGCAGGGCCTGCAGCATAGCGTCGAAGTTGCCGAACATCACGGCGGTCATTTCCTCTATGGCGTTGCGCGCCTGCGCTATGCGCATCTGGGTACCCAGGTCCTGTGCCAGCTTGGTGATGTCACCACTGGCCTTGCCCTTTACCAGGTTTTGGTAAAGCGACAGGGCGTCCCCGGCGGCGCCAATCGCGGGTGTGGAAACCACGCGCACGAACAATTGCGCCCAGGGCAGGTGATAGAGCGCAGCGGAGTCTGCGCTGACTCCCGGGTTGGTGCCTTCGAATCCATCGGTTTGTTTGTGGGTGCGGTAGTCCGGCACGAAGGCGTCCTGCACCACGATATCGTTGGAGCCGGTGCCCTGCAGCCCCATGGAGTGCCAGGTGTCCTCAATAATGTAGTCGCTGCGCGGAACCAGGAAAGTGCGGTAGCTGCCATCAGGTAACAGGCCGCCCAGCAATGCCCAGGTGCAGTGATCGCAGCCACTGCTCCAGCCCCAGCGACCGCTGAAACGGAAGCCGCCGTCAACAACTTCTACTTTGCCCATGGGGGCATAGGCCGAGGATACCCGGGTGTGAATATCCTCTCCCCATACGTCCTGCTGAGCGCGGCAGTCCATCAGGGCTATCTGGAATGCGTGTACCGCCACAATGCCGCCTGCCCAGGCAGTAGACATGCAGCTTTCTGCTATGGCGATCTGCATGCGGAAGAAGTCCTGGGGGTCCAGTTCATAACCGCCCCAGCTCGCTGGCTGCAGGGCGAGAAAAAAGCCTGCCTCGCGCAGGGCATCGATGTTTTCCTGGGGCACTTTGCGCTCTGCCCTGGCCTGCTGGGCATTCTTCCTGAACAGGGGCTGCAGGGCTATGATGCGCTGCAGCATTTCCGCCCCGGCAGTTGGTGTGGTGATCGCGTCGATTTTAGCGGGTGAATTCACTGTGTCGGTCCTCTGGTCTGGTTATTCTGCAGGGTATGTCCTGATCTGCCTGCTGCTCATACCGCATATGGGTGAAGCCAGGCGCAAGTGCACCGTACGGGCCGCCCCTGTCTTGTTTTTGTTCAGCATTTGCCGTTGCCGGGGGGTTCAATAGCAATTTCCCTGGGAGGCAGGTCGGGCTTGGCATAGGCCATGCGCTTGATGGGCGCGGCCTGGTGGTAAGTATCCAGCCCGGTGAGCGCCACCGTGCCGCACTGTGCCAGGTCCAGAGCGCCATCTGCCATCAGGCCCTGGTCGGGGAACTCGGCCACGACGATCTCACCGATCACCAGGTGGGTCTTGTTGATGCTGAGCTCCTGGTGCTCACGCAGGCGCATACAGAGTTTCACGCCGGCTTCCAACACCATGGGAGCGGCAAAGCCAGTCTGCCATTGTGGCGTCAGTCCGGTGGCTGCAAATTCAGACTCGTGGCGCTGGTATCTGGCCGCAGTCTGGTGGGCCGCCTCTATCAACTGGGCAGTGACATGGTTGAGGGTAAAGCAACCCGTGGCCAGGATGTTGGCCAGGGTGTGCCGTTCCTCGCCACCTGGCCTGACTATGAGTGCCAGCAGTGGAGGATGTGAGCCCAGGTGTACTGCAGAGCTCATGATCGCCAGGTTGGTCATACCCTGATCATCTGCGGTACCAACCAGGTTGGCCGACTTGAAACCGCTCAGGGAGTTCACCAGGGCGGCTCTGCGGCGCGATGGCATAGCGCTCAGGTCTTTGTCGTCAAGTAGCATGTTGGGTCCTTGATTTAGTGTGGTTGTTACGCCGGGAACGCCGTTATAGACCAGTGCCGGCCTGCGCTGGTGATCGCATTCGCAGATCGCTGCGTAAATTAGGAAAGCAATTTGTCTGGTCCCACACATGAGTAAAGCAGAAGATAAAGCCCAGGTCGCCAAGGCATCCTCCGGTGGTTCCCAGGCGGGAGAGAGACTGCCCTGCCGGGGTTGTATGCCGGATTGCAGTAACTATAGCGTCTGTGATGGTCGTCCTTGGCGCATAATGCCCAAGCCCTCAGCGTGATAGCCTGCCCAGGGCATTAGCACAAAGAAACAGGTGAGTGATGAAAGGAGTAACAGCATGATTGGTAAGGTATTGGTAGGGGCCTCTTTCGCAGTCAGTATGGGTGCCCATGCGACATGCCCTGAATTTCTGGATCACGATATGCGCAAGTTGCATTCCCAGGATCAGGTGAACCTGTGCGAGGCCTTTGGGGAAAAACCGATGTTGATCGTCAATACCGCCAGTCACTGCGGTTATACCCCGCAGTTCAAAGGCCTGGAGGCGCTTTACCAGAAGTATCGCGAGCGCGGTCTGGTGGTGGTTGGCTTCGCCAGCGATGACTTCCGCCAGGAAGCAAAGGATGAGGCGGCCGCGGCAGATGTCTGTTACGTCAATTACGGCGTCACGTTTACCATGCTGGCTCCCAGCCATGTGAAGGGCAGCGATGCCAATCCGATATTTCAGGAGTTGGCCAGCCAGACTCAGGCGCCGGGCTGGAATTTCAATAAATACCTTGTGGACGCCTCCGGTCAGGTGGTCCAGCATTTCGGCAGCAATACGACGCCCGATAGCAAGGTGTTGCAGGCCGCCATTGAGAGCACCTTGCCCTGAGGTCCGAAATCAGGTCAGTGTTGCTGACAGTACAAGGGTGACTGTTGCCACGACTGTGAGTTGCAGGCGCAGGCGAGCATAGTAGGGGGGCTGAGGGCGAAACAGGGTGTGGCTGCGCTCTACTACCACAGTTAACGGGTAGAGTAGCGCGCACAACAGGAAGAACGCATGGTCAGTGAGTAAGACGTGCCCGAAGAAGGCGGCAATGACGATCGCGTTGCTGTAGACGAGAGGGCCAGGGGCGCGACGTATCAGCGCCAGCCCCCACCACACTCCCACCAGGAAGCAGATAATCGCGAGTGCATAGCTCGCCAGCGCAGCGCTGTAAAGCCTTGCATGGTGCGGGTCCAGGTACAGCAGAACAGGTGCCGCGAGAAAGGGCAGTAGACCTGATCTCCCCAGGGTGGTGGTGATCTGCGCGACGCGGTCTGTAGCACTGGTATCTTCCATCAGTTTTTGCGCCGGGTTGAGGCCGTAAGTGCCTGGTTCATCGGGAAGTCCTCCTGCAGATGTGATAAAGCTACGGGCCGAGTGAGCGCCTGGTTCACGTGATCTTCACCAGAACGGGCAACGTAACAACAGTGTCATGGAAAATTGAAAACAGGTAAAGAAATGCAAGGTCTACTCACAAAAATGCTATTGCTGTCGGGGCTGCTGATTGCTGCCGGTTGTTCTTCCGTGCAGGTGGACGATTACGCCGATAACAAGCCTGTGCTGGATCCACAGACCTTCTTTGATGGCCAGCTCAGCGCCCACGGGGTGATCAAGGACCGCGGCGGCAAGGTGATCCGCTATTTTAATGTGGATATCAAGGCCTACTGGCGCGACGGCATAGGGACTCTGGAAGAGGACTTCGTTTTTGATGACGGTGAACAGGACCGACGCGTATGGACATTGACGCCCTCAGGCAAGGATCGCTACATCGGCACTGCGGGGGATGTGGTGGGAGATGGTCAGGTCAGTATCGCGGGCAACAGCATGTTTCTGGATTATGTGCTGCGCATCCCCTATGGCGACGGCACGCTGGACCTGCGCATCGACGATCGCATGTACCTGGTGAGTCCGGATGTGCTGATCAATGAATCCAGAATGATTAAATTCGGATTCGACGTAGGCGAAATCTTGCTGGTGATTCGCCGCGAGCCCGGCGCCGGGGCACAGGAGACCTAGGTCAGTCCCATCAGCTCCACGATGCCGTGGCTGTGTCCCGCGGTGTAACCCCCGTCTACGACCAGCGATTGGCCGGTAACATAAGACGCATCATCTGAGGCCAGGAAGGCCGCCGCGCCGGCTATTTCCCCGGCCTTGCCGAAACGCCCCAGCTTTATCTGTTTGGCAATATCCGCTTTGAAATCCGGCATGGAGTCCATCAGGCCGTTGAACATCGGTGTCTCGATGAAACCGGGACAAATGGTGTTGCAGCGTATGCCCATGCGCCCGTAGTCGATAGCGACATTCTTGCTCAGCAATACCACGCCGCCCTTTGAAGCATTGTAGGCGCTACCACCCTCGGTACCGTTGATACCCTCTACGCTGGCGATAGTGATAATACTGCCGCTGCGCCTGGCCATCATATTATCCAGTACTGCCTTGATCGACAGGAAGGTGCCCTTGAGATTGATGTCTATTACCCGGTCCCAGGCATCCTCCTCCAGCATATTGACGGGCCCGCCGTCGCCTATGCCGGCTGCGGTGACCAGAATATCGACCCGGTCAAGCTCCCCGACAGTAGTCGCGACAATCGCCTGCAGTTCGCCGGCGTTGGTCACATCCGCCAAATGGAGTTTACTGGCCGGTGACAGTGAGCTTACCGATTCCCATTCATCACAGCCCTGGCGGTCGATACCGATCACGGTTGCGCCGTCAGCGGCATAGCGCTGCGCGCAGGCCAGGCCGATGCCGGACGCCGCGCCGGTGACGATCGCCACCTTGTTTTCGAGATTACTCATGGCAGATTCCTCAAATCAGTTTGTAGTCGCCGGGATCGACCTGTTTGGTCCAGCGCCACATATCAATAATCTTCCAGGGCCACAGCAGGGTCACATGACCCTGCTTGTTCTGGTAGTAGCTGTGAACTTTGGGGTGCTCCCAGATTAATTTTGCGTGCTGCTGGCGAAAACGCCGCTGGTAGTCCTGGTGAGCCTCCTCGGTGCACTCCAGTGCTTTATCGCCGGACTGCAGCAGCAGTTTGATGCACTCCATGGTATAGCGCATCTGGCACTCACCGTTAAACACCAGGCTGCCGCCAAAGGCGAGGTTGGTGCCGGGACCGAACATGCAGTAAAAGTTGGGGAAGCCGTTGACCGTTATGCCCAGGTAAGCCGATGGCTCTTCCGACCAGGTTTCTGACAACAGCTGTCCGCCGCGACCGCGGATTTCCATAGGCCACAGGAACTGGTCTGTCTTGAAGCCGGTGGCATAAATAATGATGTCAGCGGGGAAGAACTCACCGTTATTTGCGATTACGCCTTCTGTGGTCACCTCGCTGATGCCCTGGGCTTCCAGGGTGACGTTGTCACGCTGTAGGGCTCCCAGCCAACTGCCATTGTCCTGCAGCGTGCGCCGGCCCATTGGCGGGTAGTCCGGCAGCACCTTGAGCAACAGCTCTTCATTGTCGCTGACCTGGCCGCGGATATAGTCGCTGAACATCTGGTAGACGAAGTCGTTCATTTCGTTGACCGAGCGCTCCTGGTGCGGCCACTCGGGGTCCACCACCACCGTGTCATAGGCGCCGTCACAGGCACACCAGAACAGCAGGAAGCGGAACCAGCGGGTGTAAAAAGGCAGGTGCTCCAGGCACCATTTTTTACCTTCCGGGACCTTTTCGTGATAGATGGGGTTCTCGAACATCCAGGGTGCGACACGTTGGAATACCGTCAGCTGGGCAACGTCTGCGGCGATTGTGGGTACTATCTGGAACGCGCTGGCCCCGGCGCCGACCACGATTACCCGCTTGCCGTGATAATCCATGTCAGTGTCCCAGTCCGCGGAGTGGCACCACTGGCCCTGGAATTCTTCCACCCCGGGGACATCCGGTAGTTTCGGTCGGTTTAGTTGCCCCACGGCGCTGATCACCGAGTTGACCACATGAGTTTCGCTGTTACCGCTGGTATCCAGGGTGTCGACCGTCCACAAATTCGTGTCCTCGTCGTATACCGCCCGGGTGACCTCGGTATTCAGGCGAAACCTGTCCTGCAGTTGGTGATTGCTCACCACGTCCTCGAAGTATTTCCTCAGTTCCGGTTGTTGCGCGAAGTACTGGGTCCAGTGATGTGCCGGTTCGAAGGAGTAACAGTACAGGTGATTGCTGACGTCCACGCGAGCGCCGGGGTAGCGGTTCTCAAACCAGGTGCCCCCTACCGAGCTGTTTTTCTCGATCACCACAAAGGGCAGGCCTGCTTCCTGCAGTCGCACCGCCGCCAGCACACCGGACATGCCGCCACCGATCACCAGCACCTTGTGCTGTTCACGGTGCTGCTGCGGCACCTCGGAGCCCCAGTTGTCGCTGCGCTGGTCGCGACCATCCAGTTCCATTTCTTCGAGCATCATCGGCAGGTATTCTTCAGGCACCTCCTGGGCGACGAAGAAATTCATCATGCGGTGGATGGTGTCCCTGCCCGGAGGGGGTGGCAGCTGGCAGCCGCCGTCGCGAAATGTTTTGATGACCTGCAGCGCCTGGGCGCGCACAGTGGCCTTGTCCTCCTCAGACATATAACCCTGGTATTCGTTGATATAAGCGCCCGCCGGACGGATGGCACCTTCGAGCAGGCTCGCATCGCCGCTCATATGAATCATGCTCATCATCAGGGTGGGGATGCTGGCGTCCTGCAGCGCCCTGGCGATGAGCTCGTCGTCTGCTGGGATGTCAAAGCTGCTGCTGAAACCGGTCTGGGACATCGGCTTTTCTCCGGGTGGTGCGAATGATATAGCTTCGGAGTATGCACCTATCGCTGTGCGCAGGTGGCAGCGATTGCGGCCTTATCGCGATTTATTCGAGCAGGTTTAAGATTTTAACCTTCCACATTGCCGGCGCCGTTAGAGCAATTCAGGTGGACCGGTGTCAAATGCCGGCTGGGGTTTGCGCGGTATCGCTAAAGCTCCTGGTGGGCGATAAGCCGGGAGTCCTCCAGGGCGGCGGTGCGGTGGTGGCTGATCGCCTGGTATTCAGGTGAAGACACCATGTCGATGAAGGCCTGTGCACTGGGGTAACGTACCAGTATCGCCAGGTGCCAGTCCTTGTCCTGGGGGCCAATCAGCATGCCGGCGGGGCGCCCCTGCCATACCGGAGCCGCTCCGCAGGCCTCCAGCAAGGGAGCGACGGCTTTGCCGTAACGCCCGAACGCCTCACCGCCAGAGCAGGGCTGGGCATTATCTTCTGGTTGATACTCGGCTTGAGGCCGGAATTTGAGCAGGTTGAGCATCACCACCGGCTGGTCAGCGGGGTAGGAGTCCAGGAAGGCCTTGATGTGCTGCTGTTCGGCTTGGATATAGTTCATGAGTGCGCTCCTTTGATGTTCGTGCAGTCTGGCAAATACCGGCCACCGGTGTGGATATGAGGGGCATCATACATTTAGCGAACCCTGGCTGTCCCCGTTTTGCCCCCCGGATTTCCGGAACTCCCCCGGTGAACAACCCTCTCGTTTGCGAAAGGCGCGACGGAAATTGGCGGTATCCTGGTAGCCCAGCGCCGCTGCAACGGCCTCTACGGTGAAGTCGGTTTCGGCAAGATACAGGCGGGCCCAGTGTTGTAATACCTCCGCTTTGATATCTCTGAAACTGGTGCCTTCCAGCTGCAGGCGCCTATTCAAGGTGCGCTCCGATAAGTGCAGCCTTTCGAGGATGGTGTGCTGTGCCGGCAGGGGTGGCTCGAAGGAGTGCAGCAGGGCAGTAATATGCTGCGTAAAGGGGTTATCTGACTGGGCGCTTTGCTCGTTCATGCGCTGCACCAGGTGGAACTGCGCCTGGTTCCATGTTTCTGCGTCGAAATAGGGGGATCTCAGGTCCAGCCACGGGTGGGGTATCTCTACAGTGGTTTGCTCATGGTCGAAGCTTAGTGCGCTGTGCATGCAGCGCTGGTACGCCTGGGGGTACCCGGGGTTGGCGAATGAGAAACGGTATTGCGCATTGTCCAGGGGTAATCCTGTGAGCATCTCCACGTAGTTCTGGATAAACAGCACGGCGGTCTCGCAATGGAACCGTTCCGCTTCGCCCAGCGGCACCAGGTAGCGAAAGCGCACCGACAGGCAGTGCAGGCTGGACACCAGTTCTATCCTGATGTAGGAGGCGTGCAGCCTGGCAAAACTCTCCATCACCTGCAGGCCTTCGCGCACGGTCGGTGCGGTTGCCGCCGCCCCGCCAATCGGGCCCAGGGCAGCCACGTTGGTGTGCCGTCCTATCATCAATCCCAGGGTTTCATCGCCAGTATATTGACGCGCGTTTTCCAGCAGCCTGAGGAAATCTCCCACGATGATTGCGTTGCCACTCTCCAGCTCGGTGCGAGTCAACGGCGTGCCGTCGAACAGTGGTTCTGGCGCGAGACCGCGCTGCAGGCAGTCGCGCAATAAGAAACAGGCGTGCACAGGGCTGATAGTATAAAAAGTGCTGGATACATCATTCATTGGCGGATTATGACACCCTTATGGCGTGTAATACACTCACTTCGAACCCGGCGCTGGCGCATTATGTGGCCATTCTTATGACGCTTTGCAGGGAGCACCGATATGCGAACCAACGACCAACAGGATCTGGCGGCGCTAGATGCAGCCAAACGCTACATGGGCGACTTTGCCTGGCCGACGGTGCTGCTGGGCGTGGGTACTGTGCTGGCCTACCTGATAACACCGCTGCTGGTGGTGATGGGTGTCTTAC
This sequence comes from Halioglobus sp., assembly GCA_029287595.1. Taxonomy (GTDB): domain Bacteria; phylum Pseudomonadota; class Gammaproteobacteria; order Pseudomonadales; family Halieaceae; genus JAACFI01. Next base: position 12,867 of record JARFQU010000138.1, read on the forward strand.
CTGTATTACTTGGCGTAGGACTGATGTCAGTGCTTACTTACATAGCGTATACGGCACTCCACGATGCTGCCCACGGGTCTATTTCCGGAAGTCACAAGCAGCTGCGCTGGCTCAATGAGCTGGTGGGCTACCTCAGCGCCTGGGTGTTGATGATCCCCCTGACGGCGCATCGGCACGAGCACCTGGCACATCACCGAAACACCAATCGGGAAGACGATCCGGATAGGGTGGTGGCGGACATGGCCAAGTCTCCCCTTCACGCCGCCAGGGCGGCCATTCGGGTTACGGCCGGACAGTATCGTTATTACCTGGCAAATCGTTGGGGTAAGGGGCCGCGCTCCCAGGATGTGTATTTCTGCCTGGAAATCCTGTTGGCGCTGGCACCGCGGCTGGCCTTTTTGGCCGCGGGCTTCTGGGTTGAGGGACTGCTGTTGTTTGTTCTTTCGGGTGTTTTTGGTATTGCGCTATTGATGTACCTGTTTGCCTATGTGGTGCACACGCCGCATGCTGCCGTGGGCCGTTATGTTGATACCTCCACCTTCATCGTCCCTGGTAAGTTGGGCAATCTGGTCACGGTGCTGTGGGGTTACCAGAATTATCACTCCATACATCACCTTTTTCCGCGCGTACCCTTTTATCGATATGCGGATTTGTTCGCGGAGATTGAGGACATCATGATTGCCAAGGGCGCGCCAATTCACAGGCTGTATACTGGGGGCAAGATCGGTGTGGTAAACCACTAGAGACATCTCTCGGGGAGGTAGGCATGCGGCCGGTAAAATTGACTCCAAGCGATATACAGCAGCAGCTGATGCAGCACCCCCAATGGCGCCTGGAGCAGGAAAAGCTGTCCCGTAGCATCGTCTTCAAGGATTTTAATGAGGCCTTTGGCTTTATGTCACGAGTGGCGCTGCTGGCGGAAGCGATGAACCATCACCCGGAGTGGTTCAATGTCTGGAACCGGGTGGATATCCAGCTGACCACCCATGATGCGGGCGGGATTTCGGCTCTGGACTTTGAACTGGCGGCAAAGATAGACGCTTTATTACCCTGAGCGCCCAGCCCTCCGGATGTATCCAGTCAGCAGATCCTACTTGTATTGATTTTGCAGGAAACCGACCAGCCTGTCGGCCCAGCGCCCTATGATGCGATTGGCATCCGCCATATTGCTGACACTGTTACTCCAGGAGATCCTGCCACCCGCATTGCGCACGGATTGCCGGTCTGCGGCCCGTCCCAGGATGTCGCCGGTTACGGAATCAAATAATTCGATATAGAGCGTTGCCGCGCCAGTCGAGGCGGTGAAGGTGCGAGTCCTGCCGGCTGCCATGGTATCGGGTGCCGTCACGTCCAGGTCGATTATCGCCGGGCGCAGTAACAATACGTCATCGTCCATCACATCAACCACGGCATAGCCGGCGGCCTCCAGCCTTTCGCTGAACACGCGTTCGAATAGTGTGGCAACGTCCGCCTTTATACGCTCCATATCCCGGGTGCTGATATTGCGCGTCCGGCTGCGATTCTGGTCCCGTTGCCAATTACTGCGAAAGGCGACAAAAGGTTCCATGATGGCCACCCGCTTGAACACGCTGAAGTCCGCTTCGGGATTGATGTAAGCCATAGCGACCTTGGGGTCCTCTACGGGCACCAGGTCATCAAACGCGATGTTCACTGCTGCTGCAGCCGGTTTATCCTCTGCATGGGCAGCGAAATTCAGGTTTAACAGCGTGAAAGCCGCCAGTAGGGCGAGCGGAATCCTGCTGGTGTAACCGAGCGGGCGCATAAATGTCTCCAGGAATTTTGCGTTAAGCGCTAGGGTCAATAGTAGGAGAGCCGCCCGTGTATCGCAACATGCCCTGTTATCTCCGCGGAGAGACCATAGGGCGCATTAATTGCGAATTCGAACCCCGGTTGATGTTACTTTCGGGCTGCACTCGCGGCCGGTGATCTATGCCCGGGCGTATCGGGGGTCTGGCGATGGGGTGTTCCGGTCTGGGCCGGTAGTCAGGGCGCCAGGGAGCGCTGCCATAATAGTCCCTGCGGCGAATGCTGCGGCTGCTGCTGGTATAGATCGGGGGATAGTAGTCAGCGTAGCCTGAGTCGTAGGACGGCGGCGTCTGTTGCTGCTGCCACTGATTGTCGCCCTGTATCTCCCGCATCTGGGCGCGGTGTTTTTCCCGCTCGCGCCGGTCATCTGCCATACGATCGGTGGTCTCGCGCATATCATCCAGGCGTCGCTGCGCTTCCTGGGCATCCTGTGGCGGGGGAGTGGCGATCTGGAAGCTTTCCGCGTCGGGGTCCCCCTCGGGAGGGCTGTCGGAAAAACTTACCACGCCGTCGTCGTCCACGCTCTTGTAGACCGTGGCACCGAGGGCTGACAGACTGTAAAAGCATAAAACCGCTGCTGTCAGCCAATGTGTTCCCAATAATTTAATGTTCATCGTTGTCAGTATAGATCAGCTCCAGTAAATACGGCCAGGCCGACGTCTGGCCCGCAACTATTTGGCAGCTCCGCGTGTAATGAGTTCCGTTCAGTATAAAACAGCATTGTTAACTGTTCGTCATTTGACGGTGTGTAAACTGTATGCTGCACTGGTAGCAGCGCAAACCTTTGGCTTGCGTATCACTTTTGGGAAAGCAATAACACATGTCCACCCTCACCCCGCTGGAAAAATGGTCCTACGCTGTCGGCAACATGCCCTTTGCGATAAAGGACGTCGCCTTTACCAGTTTTGTGGTCTTCTATTACACCCAGGTACAGGGGCTTAGCGGTACGCTGACCGGTGTGGCCATGTTCATCGCCCTGTCCTGGGATGCGATAACCGATCCGTTCGTGGGCAGTTGGTCCGATACCATACGATCGCGTTGGGGCCGGCGCCATCCGCTGCTGTTGTTGGGTGGTGTGCCCACCGCGGTGCTTTGTTTTTTGCTGTTCGTGCCGCCCGTGGGGCTGGCCGAGGCAGGTACTTTCCTCTGGCTGCTGGTCGTATCGCTGGCGCTGCGCACTTTCATTACCATTTATTTTATTCCCTATTCCGCCATGGGGGCGGAGTTATCCAGCGACTATGACGAGCGTACGGAAATTGCCAAAACACGTATCAGCATGTCCTGGCTGGCGTCGATGTTAATGCCGGCAATCGCCTTTGGCGTTATTTTTCGCGCAGAGGGCGGCGTGGATGGACGCCTGGTGGAAGCCAACTATTTTACCTATGGCCTGGTGTCCTTTGTCGCGGCCGGAGCCACAGCACTGATCTGCCTGTGGGGCACACGTACTGTAATACCGCGTTTACCGACAGCAGCGATTGGCCAGCCTGCCTTTCACCTGACCCAACCGATAGCAGATTTTCGCTCCGCTCTGGGCAACAGGAATTTCCGCTACAAAATGGGCGCCAGTTTGACCTTTGGTATGGTGGCGGGGGTATACCTCACCCTGTCGCTCTACCTGGCGACCTATTTCTGGGAATTCAGTAATCAGCAGTTGGCGGGCATGGTCTTGCCAACCGCACTGGGTACCGTGCTGGCATTTTCCGGTATGGGTTGGCTGGGGCTGCGTTATGACAAGCCCGCGCTGTTGACCGCTGCCGCCATAGCGCTTGCGGTCAACGCATTCTGGATGATTGGCGCCCGCCTGTTGGGCTTATTGCCGGAAAACGGCCACCCTCTTATCTACCCCCTGGCAATGATCAGTACCTGTATCACGACGGTCATTCTCGTGGGCTTGCAAACCCTGTCGGTGTCGCTGATTGCCGACATTCTCGACGAGCAGGAACTGGCTACCGGGCGGCGGCAGGAAGGCACTTTTTTTGCCGCGGGGACCTTTATCCTCAAGGCGACCACCGGGGTAGGCACCCTGATTGCGGGTGTGGTCATAGACCTTGCGGGGATAGAGCCCGGCAGCGCCCCCGGGAGTGTGCCGCAGCCGGTACTGCAGTCCCTGGGGTGGTTTACCCTGGCGGTCGTGTGCGGCCTCTGCCTGGTGGCATGTTGGTTTTACAGTCGCATAAGGTTGGGTCGCAAGGAGCATTCCAGAATAATGCTGCAACTGGAACAGAGCCGCGCTGCCGGTGGCGTCTTTACCGCACAATAGCCTGGCACTTACCTAAAGCTGGTTGGCAGCAAATGTGTCACAGCCGGCCAGGTCACCCCCTTCGAATCCCTTGCGGAACCAGCGAACCCGCTGGGCGGAGCTGCCATGGGTGAAACTGTCAGGCACGACCTGCCCCGTGGCCTCCCGCTGCAGGCGATCATCGCCTATCGCTGTCGCCGCGCGCAGTGCTTCTTCCAGGTCGCCCGGGTCCAGTAGCTGCCTGTCCACATTGGCGGCGTGGCCCCACAGGCCGGCGAAGCAGTCCGCCTGTAGTTCCTGGCGCACAGACAGTGCGTTGACCTCGGCCTTGCTTTTACCGCGACCGGCAGCCTGTACCTTCTGGCTGATACCCAGCAGTGTCTGCACATGGTGTCCCACCTCGTGGGCCACCACATAGGCCTGGGCAAAGTCCCCGGGGGCTCCGTGGCGAGTCTTCAAGTCGCTGAAAAAAGACAGGTCTATATACAATTGCTGGTCCCCCGGGCAATAAAACGGGCCAACTGCCGAGCTGGCGGTGCCGCAGGCGGAATTGACCCTGCCGGTAAACAGCACCAGGGTGGGTTCCCGGTATTGGCTGCCTGCCTGGCGGAATATTTCGTTCCAGGTGTCCTCGGTATCCGCCAGTACCACGGAGACGAAATCGGCCAGTTCCTGCTCCTTTGCGCTGAGTTCCCGGCTGGGCTGGGGCATGCTGGCACCGCCTCCAAGAAACAGGCCCAGCACGTCTATACCCACCATGCGACCGCCAAAAATGGCCAACACACCCACTATAAGGATAACCCTGCCTGTTTTGCTGCGGATCATTGCGGGTAGAAAGCGCAGTATCAGCGGGGCTGCACCCGCTGCGCTGTAGGCGGGTGATTGACCCCGACGGTCCTCGACATTGTCACTGCGCCTGCCATCTTTCCAACGCATGATTTTCACCTCAACGTGATATTGCAGGTATTTACTATAGCCCAAGTGGCAATGAACAGAACAAATCCCGGATGATCTCTTTACTGACAGCCTCGCGACCTTGCCAGCATGGGGGGCAGGGTCGATAATCGGGGTAACTGAAATTTACAGCGGGTAACCTCCCATGGCGTCATTACAGGAACAATTGCTGCAGGCCGGTATGGTCGATAGCAAAAAGGCCAGGCAGATAGAAAAAGACAAGCGCAAGAAGGCCAGGCAGGTTCCCAAGGGCCAGGCGGCGGTGAATGAAGCCCGTGAGCAGGCAAGGCAGGCGCTGGCGGAAAAAGTCGAACGCGACCGGGAAATTAATCGGCAGCAGCAAGCGGTGGCAGAGCAAAAAGCCATAGCAGCCCAGATCAAACAACTGATTGACATGAATCGTATTGATAAAGGAAAGGGCGACAGTGGTTACCAGTTTGCCGATGATGGGAAGATCAAGAAAATAAACGTGACAGCCCAGTTGCATGAGCAGTTAAGCAAGGGTCGTATCGCCATCGTCAGGGCACAGAGCGGGTATGAGCTGGTACCCATTCCCGTGGCCGACAAGATCAGCCAGCGCGATGCCAGTTTTGTACTGGTGCGCAATGATCTCGCCGTGGAAGAAATCGATGAAGATGATCCCTACGCCGACTATAAGATACCCGATGACCTGATGTGGTAAGTGCAGGCCGCTATTGCTAGCGCCTGTTTGTGCCAGGACGAACAGGACCACAGGAGCAGTTTTTACCTGACATAACCCACCACCGCTATAAAATGGCAGGCAGAGCCCACCAGCACAAAAAAGTGCCATATTCCGTGGGCGTGATTGAGCCAACCGGCCTTATCCAACAGATAAAAAATAATGCCTGCCGAGTAGGCGATGCCACCGGAGGCCAACCACCAGAAACCGCTCGCTGACAATGCGGCCTTGAGGCTTGCGAAGTCCAGTGAGCAGGCCCACCCCATGCCCAGGTAGATAATCAGTTGGCAGGTTTTGACCGCCCGCCCCGAGAGGAATATTTCCGAGAGTATGCCCACGACCGCCAGGGTCCATACCAGCGCGAGAATCATAGTGGCGCTGCTGCCTTGAACGCTGATCAGCATGAAAGGCGTATAGGTACCGGCAATCAACAGGTAGATTGCAATATGGTCCAGCACCTTGAACACTTTTTTCAACCCGGGGGCCTGGAAGCTGTGGTATAGCGTGGACATGGTGTACAGCAGCACCAGGGTCAGGCCGAAGGTACTGAAACCCACGATGGTCATAACATCCCCGGTCTGTATGCCCAGGGCGAGTAAGGCTCCCAGTGCGATCAGGGCGAATACCGCGCCTACCAGGTGGCTGATGCTGTTAAGTCTTTCGCCGTAGTACATAGCTTGTTTCCGCTGCGTTCGGTTTACCTATCCGGTGAATTGTACGTCCTTTGGGATAGACCTGGCTTGGATTTTTTCAACCCCGCCCAGGCCGCTTCTCTGCCAATGGAGTTAGAGATAGCGCGCCGGTGAACTTGGCTGCGATCTGGCAGTCTACCTATCATTCAAGCCCCCTTAAGGAAATACCGCTATGCGACGACTTACCCTGCTGCTGTCTACCTTCTTGTTCAGCATCCCGCTCTCGTGGGCGGACTCAGCTACCGCGGTTTTCGCCGGGGGCTGCTTCTGGTGTATGGAATCAGATTACCAGGATAGAGAGGGCGTGATCGATGTGGTGTCGGGCTTTACCGGGGGTACTCTCCAGAACCCCACCTACTCGGGTAACCACGCGGGCCACTTCGAGGCTGTCAAAATCACCTACGACCCGGCCGTTGTAAGCTACCAGCAACTGCTGGATCAGTTTTGGGTGAGCATTGATCCCTTTGATGACAAAGGCCAGTTTTGTGACAAGGGCTTCAGCTATCGCAGTGCCATATTCGCGGGTGATGCGGCTGAGAGGGCGCTGGCGGAGGCATCAAAAGTTGCAGTGCAAAAGCGTTTTGCGGACGCGGTGGTCTATACGGAGATCAGGGATGCGAGTGAATTCTGGCCGGTGGAGGAGTACCATCAGGATTACTACCTGAAAAACCCCCTGCGCTACAAATATTACCGCTGGAATTGCGGGCGTGACCAACGCCTGGAGCAGATATGGGGCCAGTCAGCGCCCCATTGATGGACGCGGCCTGCGGTGTCAGCTTTCTTCGCAGGGATAATGGGCCTGAAGAATGTTGTACAGCGAATTAGAGACATCCTCGGTCGCGTTTTCGTCCAGTGCAATGGCAGTCGCGATAGCCTCTACGACCTGTTCCCGTTCCATGCCCTGCGGCAGGCAGAAGTGCGCCAGCGCAGTCGCGGGGAGTTTGGGGTTGTAGCTGCCCATGCGTGTCATGTAGGCGCGTTTCAGGTAGTCCGATTCCTTTGGCGCGCCTTCTTCGACGCTGGCAATTACAGCCGTATCGGTGATCACCGCGCCGTCCAGGAAGCCCTCGATATAGGCATGGCATATGGCTATCTCAGCCTCTGTGGCGGCATGCCCCTCGTGCGTGCAGGCCTGGGTTACCTGGTCGTTCCACGCAACAGCCAACGGGTGACCGAACGAAAAAAGTGCTGCCAGCGAAAAGCCGACAAGTTGGCGGCGTAAAACAGTTCTGACCCTCATGCATGATTCCCCGGTGTGCTGAGTTCATGGTGTAATTGCCGCACCTGCCGCTGTAGTTCCAGACTGCTGTCTGCGCTCAGCCCCAGGTGCCCCAGTTTGCGTCCGGGTGCAAAGGGCTTATTGTACCAGTGAACGGCCGCGCTTGCTGAGAGGGAGGCGAGATTGAGGGGTTGGTCCTGCTCGCCCAGAATATTCACCAGGCCGCTGTAGTGGTTCAGTTGGGTGTCGCCCAAGGGCAGACCCAGAATCGCGCGCAGGTGATTTTCGAACTGGCAGGTGATGTGAGCATCCAGTGTCCAGTGTCCGCTGTTATGTACACGCGGAGCCAGTTCGTTGACCAGCAGCCGGTTGTCCAGCAAGAAGCACTCCATAGACAGCACGCCAACGTATTTCAGGGCCTCCATGAGAGCGGTCAGGTAATTGCGGCCTGACTGCTCCAGCCCACCGTCCAGTCCCTGAGCGGGAGCCGTGGAATGCATGAGGATCCCATTGCGGTGTACATTCTCGGTAGGAGGGTAAAAAACGATGTCTCCCCCGGTGCTGCGCGCGGCGATAAATGAGATCTCCCGCTCAAACGGGATGCATTTTTCTACCAGCCACTCCCCGCTGCTCTGGCCCTTGAGTAAGGTCTTCATAGCCGCCAGGTCAGCCCGGTTTTCCAGGCGCCTTTGCTGCTTGCCGTCATAGCTATCGCTCGCCGCCTTGACTATGACCGGGTAGCCCAGCTGCGCTATTGCCAGTTCCATATCGTCGGGGGTAAGGGCGCCACAGTATTCAGCAGTGGCGATCTCCAGGCCATCCAGCATATGCTTTTCGCGCAAACGATGCTGGCAGGTCCAGACCGCCTCGTGATTCGGGTGCACGGCGCAGTGTTGGCTCAGACCCTGTAGCAGCTCTGTGCAGACACTCTCTCTTTCAACGGTGATGGCGTCGGGATTGCCCAATGCCCTGTACAGGTCCGATGCAGTGCGAGAGCCGCGCCAGCGCACGATGTTGCCCAGCCCGTTGATGCAGTGGGTTTCTTCTTCGTGGCAGGCGACGAAGCTGAAGCGAATGCCCATACGCCAGCCGGCCAATGCCAGCATTCTCGCCAGCTGGCCGCAACCAATAATAGCGACATGTTTCATTGTACTTCCTCCGCAACGCCGTCGGTCAGGGATTGTCGCCACTGGGCGAGACGGCGGTGTAGTTTTGCATCTCCCAGCGATAATATTTGTGCTGCCAGCAGTCCCGCATTGGCAGCGCCCGGGGGACCTATGGCCTGGGTTGCCACCGCGACGCCCCGGGGCATTTGCACGATCGACAGCAAACTGTCCATGCCGTTGAGCGCCTTGCTGGAAACCGGTACGGCGATTACCGGCAGCAGGGTCATGGCTGCGACCATGCCGGGGAGGTGTGCGGAACCGCCCGCCCCGGCGATAATCAGCTTGATGCCCCTGCCTTCAGCCTCCCGGGCAAACTGGTACAGCCGGTCCGGGGTGCGATGCGCGGAAACTATGCGCGTTTCATACACTACTCCCAGCTCGGTCAGCATATCTACTGCGTGCTGCATGGTATCCAGGTCGGACCTGGAGCCCATGATGATACTGACTAGAGCTGGCGGAGGGTTGTGCTGTGCGGTCATATGGGGCTCCTGTGATTATTGGCTTGCCAGCCACTGGCTGGCGGTCAGGTAAATGGGTATCCCCACCATGACATTGAATGGGAATGTCACCGCCAGGGAGGAGGCGATAGCCACCCCGTGATTGGCTTTAGGTAGTGCGGTCTTCATTGCCGCCGGGACGGCGATGTAGGAGGCGCTGGCACCCAGCACTGCCAGCAGTGCGATACCTCCTGCAGAGAAACTGAGGGCGTAGGCAAGCAGGCCCCCAAGGAGTGCGCCTACCAGCGGCATTACCACACCAAAAGCGGAAATGAACGGCGCCCGTAGCTTGATGTCCGCCATGCGACTTGCCGCGACGACGCCCATCTCGAGTAAAAACAGGGCCAGTACGCCGTGGAACAGGTCACCGAAGAAGGGCATTACCGTTTGCACCTGGTCTCCAGCCCAGAAACCGATCAGCAGACTGCCCGCCATCAGCACGATGCCCTGGTTGCAGAACATCTCGTGTAACAGCGGTCGCCATTGGATTTTCTGGCCCGGGCTGCGCGCCAGGGCGATGCCGACCGCTATCGCGGGCATTTCCAGCAGCACCAGGAAAAGCGGGAAGTGGGGTTCGTAAGGGATACCGCGAGCTTCGAGTACTGCCACCGCGACGGCGTAGGTACCCACGCTGACGGAGCCGTAGTACGCTGAGATAGAGGCCGCATCGGTGCGGGAAAAATGCCCGATTCCAGACAGCAAAGGGAATGCGATTAGCGGTATGGCCAGTCCCAGCCCGATAATGGCGATAGACTGGGGGATCAGGCTGATACTGGCATGATTGGCCAGCGCGACGCCGCCTTTCAGCCCAATCGCTATGAGCAGGAAAATGGTCAGGCTCTGGTACAGGGCGGTCGGCAGCCTGAGGTCCGACTTAATGAAGTGCGCAAAGGCCCCGAGGATAAAGAACGCGACAACGATATCGAGCTGCACGGTGACGTCTACTCCGTGCCGGACCGGGTATCCAGGCGAAGCTTGGCCGGGCGCAGCTGGCGGGAGTCTTCTGTCTCTGCCTGCGATCTGCTGGCCAGGGCGATAGCCGACAAGCCCAGACCCACGACAAACAATGACCAATCCGCGACACCGCTGGTTGCCAGGTAGGCACCGCCGGCGCTGAGAAACGCGCCGCAGACCAGTCCAAACAGGATTTGTTGCTGATTCATGATGATGAGCTCCTTGAGCGGTTAACAGGTTTACGGGAAGCAGTGTGCCTGAAAAATTTGATAGATAAAAATAGATAATGTTTAATGCTTATATAGATAAAAATCTAATTATAGGAGAAGCCATGTCCTCCCGAGTTCACGCCAGGGTTGGAACTATCCGCCAGCTGGAGATTTTGTTGGCGGTACATGATCTGGGATCCATCAAGCTGGCATCTGAACAGCTGCACCTGACTCAGCCAACGGTGTCCATGCAGCTGACCAAACTGTCTGAGTCCATAGGTATGCCCCTGTATGAGCGCAGCGGCAAGACGCGTCGGTTTACCGACGCCGGACACGCGATGGTGGCGACCGCCAGGGAGGTATTGGGCAGCTTTGCCCGTCTGGATATGCAGTTGTCTGATATGCGCGGGCTGCGGGCTGGCACCCTGAATATCGCGGTGGTCACCACCTCCAAGTATTTTATACCGCACTTGCTGGGGTCCTTCCTCGATCGCTACCCGGGTATCGACGTACATTTCAAGGTAGGTAATCGTCAACAGATAATCGATCGATTGCATCAGGACAGGGATGATGTCTACGTATTCAGTCACCCGCCGGAAGAGGGGAATCTCGATGTGACGGAGTTTCTACCCAATCCCCTGGTGGCGATCGCCGCATCGGGTCATCCGCTGGCAAAGAAAAAACGGCTGGATATTGCCGAGTTGGCCGACGAGCCATTCCTCATGCGCGAACATGGTTCCGGTACACGCTACGCTATCGAGCGCCACCTTAAGCGCATCAAGGCGCGAGTGAATGTGCGTATGACCATCGAGAGCAACGAGGCGATCAAGCACGCGATAATGTCCGGACTGGGTATATCCATACTCTCGGCTCATACGCTGTCATTCGGTGGCAGCGCCGGGCTCGCCGAATTGGACGTGAAACAACTGCCCATAGATTCCCGCTGGTATCTGGTCAGGCCGGGGGGCAAGCGACTGTCATTGGTTGCTGAGACATTCCTGGACTTCCTGCGCGACGAGGGGCAGGAAAGTGTGCTGGAGGAGCTGCGCAAACGGTTTTAGCGATCGCTTATGTTGGCAATCCAGGCTGTTCCGAATAAATCGCCGAGCTGGCTGATTGCGAAGCTTCTACGTATTATTGAGCTGCCGGGCGCGACCCTTTAGCGCTTGGCAGACGATTGTCGAGTGGGTAACTATGTTTGATTTGAGTGCCTGTCATGTGGAACGCACCGCCGACCAGAACTACCTGGTGAGGTGGCGCTGTTTCCAGCCCGGGCAAAAAATCGCTATCTATATGTCGGATGACCCCGATCATTATTACTCCGGCGGTGAGCTAGGCACGCCAATACTTTTCAGCACAGAACAGCAGGCGCAGGTCCGCAACCCGGAAAAGGGAGTGCGGCATTTCTTTTACCTGGAGTCCGAGCAGGGTGAAGGGGTTATTCTGGCCGAGCGCCAGTTGTCCCTGCAGGGCACGCCCAATTTTCGCGATCTTGGCGGCTACGAGGCGCAGGATGGTCGCCGCTTGCGCTGGGGCAAGTTATATCGTTCTAGCAAACTGTCCTCACTTTCAGCTGTAGACATCAAATACTTCCAGCGACTGGGGGTCACGCTGGTGTGCGACTTTCGCCAGGTGGTGGAGCAGGAGCTGGAACCTACCTGGTTGGGACACGACAATCCCGCTGCATATGCCAGCCTGCCTGTGAAGCCGGGCAGCTCCGGTAATTTTATCGAGAATCTTCATCGGGGAATTATCGCGGTGCCCGATTCGGCCAGTTTTATGGAAGACCTAAATCGCGATCTTGTGGCCAGCCAGATGCCCCAGTATGCCGAGATGTTTCGACTGTTGCTGGCGGGTGACCAGCAGCTGTTGATTCACTGTGCCTCGGGCAAGGATCGCACCGGATTTGGTGCCGCGCTGATCCTGGATGTGCTCGGTGTCAGCGAGGAAGCCATCGTTGACGATTACCTGCTGACCAATAATTACCTGCCTATTGATACTGAGATTGAGCGTTTGTCCAAGGATTTCACCGACCATACGGGTGCGGCGGTTACCGAGGAAATATTGCGGCCTATGTTGGAGGTGCGACCCGAATATATTCGCGCCTGCTTTGAAGAAATCAGGAAGCGCTACGAATCGCGAGAGCATTTTTTCGAAACTGCCCTGCGCCTGGATGAGGCGAAAGTAGCTCACCTTAGAGAGCGTTATCTGGATTAGTAAAATCGCTTTACCGAGTCGCCCCGCTTAATTTATGCGGCGCGCAAATACCCGTCTTTCTCATGTTAGCCAGTATCCCAGTCCGGAGGCGAAAGCCATGGACACGAACCCCCCCAGGCAGGCGGCCTGCGCCGCCACCAGATTGGGGATATTCTCGACATTGTGCAGTAGCCGCCATGCGGAAAACACAGCCAGCGGGGCTCCAGCCAGTCCCCACAGGTAGCCGCTGCTTGCTGGGTACGCCGTTACCGTCAGCGCCAGCCAGCTGTAGGCCACGGCCAGTATCACCACGTAGGTGAAGCCGGCCCTCTCTCTGCCCAGCCGGACTACCAGGTTGCGTTTGCCGTTGGCTTGATCCGCGCGCAAGTCCGGAAACTCGTTGATCCATAGGAAAGCGGCAATGTGTAGCCCCAGCGCACCTGACAGGTGCAGCAATGGGGCCGACAGGTGGCCGGTCTGTACAAAATAGGTGCCGCATACCACCAGCGGGCCATAGGCCAGGGCGACGGCTAATTCTCCCAGCCCGCGATAGGCCAGGCGCAGTGATCCGCCATGGTAATACCATGCCAGCGCCATACCGATGAGGCCAAAAGCAATAATACGAGAGTCGCGAAGCCAGACCAGCAACAGTCCGATAACGATGGCCGCCAGGTAGAACAGCAGGGCGATCGCCCAGGTTTGCGAACGACTCAGCAGGCCGTCCACCAATACCCGCTTGCCCCCGGAAAAAGGGGTGCGTTCTTGCTCACTTATGGCGAGATCTGCCCCGGAATCATAATCCACAATCTCGCCCGAGGCGTTCTTGGCCACCTCCACACAGAAGACTCCCAGCACGGTAATCGCCAGCCAGCCCCAATAGAGACCCTGGTCAGCGGCGGCGGCGCAGGCGCCAAGCCACAGGCCGGCAAAGGATGCCAGGGAGATTTTGGGATCTGCCAGGCTCCAGAAGCCTCGCCAGAAATTTGTGCCTGCCACAGGACCTCCTTATCGCCCCGGCGCAATCATCCACTGGCAAATCTGTGGATATCAGTCCGCATCTTCAGCTTCCCGCGCACGTTCCAGGCGGCTTTCTTCTTCGGCCAGGGCGGCCTTGATTTCCAGCATAACGGCATCGACGTCCGCGGTATGTGTGTCCAGCTCGAACTGGCCGGTTAACGGGAACTCAGGGTGCAGGTCTCCCTCTTCGTACAGCGCCCACATCTCCTGGGAATAATGACTGTCCAGCAGTGTTGGCGCGAACAGACCATAGTAATCGGTCATATTCTTTATATCGCGCTCCAGCATAGCCCGGGCGTTATTGTTGGCCGCGGCGTCCACCGCTTGTGGCAGGTCGATGATGACGGGGCCATCCTCGTCCACCAGCACGTTGAATTCGGACAGGTCGCCGTGTACCAGCCCGGCGCAGAGCATACGCATCACGTATTGCATGACCAGGGCGTGGTCTTCACTGGCCTGCTCGGCGGACATGGACACGTCGTTCAGTCTCGGAGCCACGTTGCCTTCTTCGTCGGTGATCAACTCCATCAGCAGGACACCATCGAAACAGCCATAGGGCTGTGGCACCCTCACCCCGGCGCGCGCCAGACGGTACAATGCATCGACCTCCGCGTTCTGCCAGGTCTCCTCCTGCTGCTTGCGGCCAAACCTGGAGCCCTTCTCCATGGCCCGGGCGCGTCGGCTGTTGCGCACCTTGCGCCCCTCAGTGTATTGCGCGGCTTTCTTGAAGCTGCGCTTGACCGAATCCTTGTAGATCTTGGCACAGCGGATATCGGATCCGCAGCGCACGATAAATACGTCGGCCTCCTTGCCACTCATGAGAGGACGGATAACCTCGTCTATCAAGCCGTCCTCGACCAGGGGCTGCAGGCGTTTAGGGATTTTCAATGGTATTAACTATCCTGGAAATGGGTGATCTGTGGGCAGGTGCCTGGGGGAATATTGCCACGGCGTGACGCTGAAATATCAACCGGCGCGGGAGAATTGTAGCACTAATCAGCCCCATATAGGACCGCACTGTGGTAGGCATAAAGCCCGCACAGAATGCGCTCCCGGGGAAACGTCCCCGGTGTGGTGCCCGTCTCAGGTAGCAGGCGACTACGACTTGAGAAAAGAGGAGGCCGCTCCCATGAGGCCGCCAAGGCCACCGACGGATTCCAGCAGGTTGCCCCCGCTGCTGGCCTCATCCATAATTTGTGGCAACACATCCGCCAGGCCCGCTGCGGCCGAGCCGGCATCAGTGCCCACCTGTGAGGCGAAGCTGGAGACCTGGCCTTCCCCCAGCAGCGAGAGAATGCTATCGGCGGAGATGGGGGAATTGGCGCCGTCCCCCAGCCAGGAGCTGACAATACTGCCCAGTTGCCCACTGGATGCCATCTTGCTCGCCAGCCCCGCGAGGTCGACATTGCCCTGACCGTCACCCAGCAGATTAGTGAGCGCAGAGCTCACGGTGTTCGAATCGACCTGTAAGCCCAGTTTTTCCGACAGGAGTTGGGCGCCTAGCTGTATGAGATCCATGTTCTGATTCCTTTGACGTGATAAATGTACATCGCAAGTATAGTCGTGATTCGGCGAGGCGCCGCTGTCCAGTGGTTTCATCGTCGCTGGGCCGCTTCGCGTTGAGGGGGCTTTGCCAGGTATAGAACATACCGGTCGATACATTCGCGACTCATAAAGGTGCGGGCGCACCGTTATGCAGCATTTTCCAAATCATTTCCCCCGGGTTGCGGCTCGCTGACACCTGTCACGGACTTTTATTATTTAAAAAACATAGGCTTACCCAGTGCACGACAGATTGGCTTGGATATTGCTGTCTAATAGCGCAATTGCCCGAACAGCAGCTCGCGGTCCCACGACGGCGGCGTTTCTGTGGGTGTAAATTCCAAATTGAGGAAGAATCAATGAGCGCAAATTCCGGTCGTCAGCAGGCCATCCAGAACATTACCAACCGCACTCCTTTGGCGGTATCCCCAACCGATTTTCTCGGAAAAATATGGGCTCAGGATGTGTTTGACCTGGGAAGGATGGAGTGGGCCCTGTCCAAAACGGCTTTCAAATCGATCAAGAAAACGGTCCAGACCGGGGAGCCACTGGATGCGGCGACTGCTGACGTCGTAGCCGCCGCCATGAAAGAGTGGGCTGTGTCCAAGGGCGCGAAGTTCTTCTCACATATCTTTTACCCGATGACCAACATCACCGCTGAGAAACACGACGGCTTCATTATCACCAATTCCGACGGCGGGGCGATTACGGAATTTTCGGGTAGTCTGCTGATCAAGGGGGAGCCCGACGGTTCCTCTTTCCCCAACGGTAGTTTGCGCATGACCAATGCCGCGCGCGGATACACCGCCTGGGACCCCACCAGCCCGGCCTACATCATGCACACCGACAACGGTGCCACGCTGATGATCCCCAGCGTGTTCATGTCCTGGACCGGCGAGGCACTGGATAAAAAAATCCCGCTGCTGCGCTCCAATGCCGCGATGAATGAAGCCGGGCAGAAAGTGCTCAAGCTGATGGGAGAAACCGAAATCGCCTCTCTCAACTCCAGCTGTGGCGCGGAGCAGGAGTACTTCCTGGTGGACTCCAACTTTGCCAACAGCCGTCCCGATCTGCTGCTCGCCGGGCGCACCCTGTTTGGCGCGCCGCCGGCCAAGGGCCAGGAGTTTGACGATCACTATTTTGGCGCAATACCCGCCAGGGTCCAGGTGTTCATGCAGGATTACGAGGACCAGCTCTACAAACTGGGCATTCCCGCCAAAACGCACCACAACGAAGTGGCCCCCGGCCAGTTTGAGATCGCGCCATATTTTGAAGCGGCTAATATTGCCGCGGACCACCAGCAGTTGATGATGACCCTGATGAAAGCCACAGCGAAAAAACACGGCTTCATGTGTCTGCTGCATGAAAAGCCCTTTGCCGGTATTAACGGCTCTGGTAAGCACGTTAACTGGTCCGTGGGGACTTCAACCCAGGGCAACCTGCTGGACCCGGGTTCCACTCCCCATGACAACCTGTTGTTCCTGTTGTTTTGTGGCGCGGTGATTCGCGGCGTACATCTGCACGGGCCCCTGCTGCGAGCGGTGATAGCCACGGCGTCCAATGACCATCGCCTGGGTGCCAATGAGGCTCCCCCGGCGATTTTGTCGGTCTACCTGGGGGACCAGCTTGAGAAGGTCTTCACGGATATCAAGGAAGGCAATATCCACACCAGCGAGTTGGGTGGCGAGATGGATCTGGGGCTGTCACAGATACTCAATTTTGATCGTGACCCCGGCGACCGGAATCGCACCTCGCCGTTTGCGTTTACAGGCAATCGTTTTGAGTTCAGGGCGGTGGGCTCCTCTCAATCGGTCTCCGGCCCGCTGGTGGCAATGAATACCATGCTCGCGGATTCTCTCAACTGGATTGCCGGAAAGCTTGAGACGGAACTGGGCGGTGGAGCCAGCCAGGCAGATGCGGTGGTGAGCGTGCTCAAGGAGTTAATGAACGAGCACGGTAATGTTGTATTTGGTGGCGATGGCTATTCCGAGGAGTGGCACAAGGCGGCCGTGGAAGAGCGTGGCTTGAAAAACATACCCACCACGGCGGACGCACTGCCAGCACTTCGGGAGGCATCTGTGGTTGAATTATTTTCCAGCACCGGCGTACTCAGCCCGGTAGAACTGGAAAGCCGCTTCGAGGTATACGCAGAGCAATACGTACTGTCTATCGAGGTGGAGGCCAAGCTGGTTATCGACATGGCCCAAACCCTGATTTATCCCGCAGCTGCGGCATATCTTGCGACCCTGGCGAACACTTCCCAGAGCATGTCGGCGATGGGTGTCGAGCTGGATAATTCGGTTGCCAAGCTGGTTGCGCAGCAGATCAATGCGATGGTCGGCGCGACAGCAGAGTTAGGAGCAGCACTTGCCAAGGAAGGCTTCTCTTCAACCGAGGAGCATATGCAGTTTTGCGCCCAGGGTATTCGGCCATTGATGGACCAGGTTCGCGCCGCCGCCGATGCCCTGGAAGGGTACGTGGCTGATGAGCTCTGGCCCCTGCCCAAGTACCAGGAGATGCTGTTCATCAAGTAGAGTAATTTCGGGGCCTCCTGTTCATCAGGGGTCCCGACACTTGCAAGCCCTGCCATGTTAGCGCAGTCTGTGGATCCTGTTGAGGAATACCTATGCTGGCTGCCTCTTTACCGACTGTAGAACTGAACCCGGACCTCGCGCCGGTCGCGGTGGTTGTCTGGCTGCACGGCCTGGGCGCCGATGGCCATGACTTCGAGCCCATCGTGCCCGAGCTGCGCCTGCCCGCCGACCTGCCGGTTCGCTTTGTTTTTCCCCATGCACCGGAGATGCCGGTTACCGCTTTTGGCGGTCAGCGCGCGCGGGCGTGGTTCGATTTTGGCCTGGACGGTGGTGCAGACCCGGCCGGCCTGAAAAAGTCCGTGTCCCTGGTGCGTGATCTGATCCAGAACGAGATCGATAACGGGATGCCAGCGCAGCGTATACTCCTGGCGGGTTTTTCCCAGGGTGGGGTGCTCGCTTTCCAGGTGGGGCTTCACTATCCGAAATCGCTGGCAGGTATCCTCGCGCTTTCCACCTTCCTGGTGTCCGGCGAGACTCTCGGTTCAAGTGAGACTCAGGCCAATGCGGGCATTCCTGTTTTCATGGCGCACGGCCAGCAGGACGCGGTATTGCCAATGGCACTGGGCAAGGCCGCCTTCACGACTTTGCAGGGCGCCGGATACGCAGTTCAATGGCATGAATATCCCATGGGTCATGAAGTGTGTCTCGAGGAGATACGGCATATCAGTGCCTGGCTGCAGTCGGTCCTGGGATCGGCGGGCTAGTCCGAAGTAGCTTTGGCCGGGGCGTGGCGTGGTTCAACTTTGAGAGCTGACCGCGATAGCTTCGATCTCGATTTCCAGTTCCGGTAGCGCCAGTGAGCGCACCTCGACAATGGTGTCGGCGGGGTAGGGCTGGCTGAAGTAGCGCTCACGCAGTGCAACAATTTTTGGGAAGTTGGACATGTCGGTGAGGAAAATCGTGACCTTTACGATCTTCTCCAGACCTGAGTCCGCGGCCTCCAGTACCGCCCTGAGGTTGGCGAACACCTGTTCGGCCTGGGCATCAAAGTCACCCACTCCCACCAGATTGCCCTGCAGGTCGATTGCGGCCTGGCCCGAGGTGTAAACCAGGTCGCCAACCCGCATGGCCTGTGATATCCGATACGCCTCGAAAGGGTCGGGATCGGTGCTTATTTGCTCTACTTCCGGATGCATGTGCGGTGCTCCATTTACCTCAGGGTAAGTAATAATAGCCGTTATCTCCGTCCTTGGTATATTTGTGCTTTACTGTTGATAATGCATGCAGGAGAGTAACGTGAGTAAATGTTACAAGTTTTGCGAGGTTTTTCTGGAGTTGGGTCTTGCCCATGGCGAAACTGCTTTTCCCTCCCCCGAAATGCCGCATGGTGATGGCAAGTTTTCCCCCGTGGTTGTCTACACCAGCGGCGAAAACCCGCTGGTTTGATGGGGATGAAAACCGGGCGCGATAACAAAAGCAGGATATTGATTGTCCTGGCGTGTTGTGTCCTGATGGCCACCAGCGTGGGCGCGCGTGAAATCTCCAGTTATGCGGCGGTCAACGAGGACGGGACCTTGCGTATCAGTGGCAAGACGGTGCACCTGTACGGCATTTATATTCCCGACACCAATCAGACCTGTAGCAGGAACCGCAATCCCCCGGTTTGCGGTTCCCGGGCAGTGCTGGCCCTGGAGTTGAAAATCGATGGTTTTGTGCGCTGTAAAATCATCAACAGCAACGACGATGGCAGTGTGGTGGGCTGGTGTCGGGTGAAGGCCTCGCAGTTTGATGAGGGTGAGGATCTCAGCGCGTACCTGCTGCAAAAAGGCTGGGCGGTGGCACTCCCTGACGGCCCGTTTGAGTACCACACACTGGAGAAAATTGCCCGCTCGCGACAGTTTGGTGTCTGGGGTACCACCGTGGATAACATTGTCCGTCCCTAGCGGCAGTAACCCACTTCCTTGCCGGGTCTGCAACAGCCTGGAACGGAAAATGCGCGCACTTATAATAGGAGACCACCATGGCCAATGAAACAGTACAAACAGTCACCGGTGCGGTTAGCGTCGATGATCTAGGGGTCACGTTGATGCATGAGCATCTGCTGATTGGCTATCCCGGGTGGGAGGCGAACACCCTGGAGCCGGGTCCGTCGCGCGACGAAATCATCGCAGTGGCTGTCGATAAAATTGCGTCCATGCAGGCTGTTGGTGTCCGCTCCATGCTGGATCCCTGTCCCAATGACCTGGGCCGGGATGTCGAGCTGGCCGCGGAGGTATCCTCCCGCACCGGTTTTAATATCATCTGCGCGACCGGACTGTACAAGGAGGATGAGGGTGGGGCTGCGCACTGGCATTTCACCCGCAGCCTGGGCCAGGGTGTAAACGCCATGGCCAGGCTGTTTATCCACGAGCTGACAGTGGGCATTGGTGACACCGGTATCAGGGCGGGCATCATCAAGGTTGCCACCGGTCACGGCCAGATAACGCCCTATGAATACGATGTTCTGGAGGCGGCTGCGCTGGCGGCGGTGGAGACCGGTGCCCCGATTACCACCCATACGGACCAGGGCACCATGGGGGAAGAACAGCAGGCTTTTCTGATGGAGAAAGGTGTTCCCGCACATCGTATTATCATCGGCCACAGTTGTGGCTCAGCCGATCACGATTACCATATGAAACTACTTGATAAAGGCTCATATCTTGGCTTTGACCGTTTCGGCCTGGATATCCTGGCGCCTGATGAACAGCGTGTGCAGTCACTGGTCGCCCTGCTGCATAAGAGCAGGGAGCAACAGATCGTGGTGTCCCACGATTCTGTCTGGTGTACCCGCGGCAAGCCCTATCCGGATGAGCTGTTGGCCGGCATCGATCTGGATGTGCTGTTCAACCCGACCCACTTTCACCGTCATATCATTCCGCGTCTGCTGGATGCGGGAGTCACCCAGCAGCAGATAGACACCATGCTGGTAGAAAATCCACGGCGATTTTTCAGTAGCGAAAAACCGGGTTAGTGGCCCGGCATCGCCAATCCGTATCGGGCAAGCCTTTCCCTGCCAATTTGAACAATCTGACTTCTGGTCTAGGCTGATTAGTTACCCGTAGCTAACGAATGAGTTGCGGGCTTCTAATAATCAAGGAACAGCAGCTATGAAACACTATGTAAAAATCTTACTGATGTTAGCGGTGGCGGTAATCCCATGGACACAATCACTCCAGGCGCAGGAAGCCGGCGCCAAGCCCGGGCCGGTTGAGGCGTTCTTCTGCAACCTGCAGTCGGGGAAAAGCATGAAAGACCTGATGCAGGTAACCGAGCGTTTTAACAAGTGGGCCAAGAAAAATGATCCCGGCTATTCCGCCTGGATATTGACCCCCCAATTTGCCCAGTTTACGGAGACGCCCCAGGTAGTATGGCTGGGTGCCCACCAATCGGGTAATAACATGGGCAAGGGTCTGGATGCCTGGCAGGCTTCCGGGGACGATATTCAGGAGGCCTTCAACAGCGTGATTTCGTGTGGCATTCACTCGGTAGCCTCATCCGTAGAAATCAATGTGCCCGACGGTCCTCCGGGAGATGGTGTGGTGATGTTTACCCAGTGCAGCTTTGCTGATGGCAGCGACTGGACCAAAGCGATCGCGGCCCACAAGAAGTATTCTGCGGCAATGCGTTCCATGGGCGCAAAAAACTCGAACTGGCTGTTTTTCCCCATGTTGGGTGGCTCGCGAGATCGTGATTTCGATTACTGGGGTGTGGCCACATTCAAAAGCTGGACTGACTTTTTCGCTGCCTACGAGATCTACGTGAACGGTGGCGGTTGGAAA
>JARFQU010000020.1 GCA_029287595.1 Halioglobus sp.
ACCATGATACGTTCGCGAAATATGCCAGACAGATCATCGACGCCGTGGCGCCGAAAGGGCATTGCGAGTTCGTCACCGAGGTGGCGGCGGAGTTGCCGCTGATGGCGATCCTGGATCTGTGCGGTGTACCCATCGAGGAGCGCTCAAAGTTCTTTACCTGGACCAACCAGATGATGTTCCAGGAAGATGATGACATCGGCGGCAGTGACCCGGAGGCATTGGCCCAGGAAGCCGCGGCCAATATCTACCTGTACGCCGGCGAGCTCGCCAGGCAGCATGCCGAGAAACCGTTGAACAATATCGTCGGTGCCTTACTCGACGGTGTCGTGGAGGACGAAAAGCTCACCCCGGAGGAATTCCAGCTGTTCTTCCTGATGCTGATCGCCGCAGGTAACGAAAGCACCCGCTCAGTCACCGCCCACGGCATGCGCCTGCTGATGGAGCACCCCGATCAGCTGCAAATGCTGGTGGATCATCCGGAAATGATTCCCGATGCCTGCGAAGAGATGCTGCGCTACAACCCCGCCTTCGTCACCATGCGGCGCACGGTGCTGGAAGATACCGAGATAGCCGGCGTGCAAATGAAGGAAGGTGATAAAGTGCTGCTGCACTGGCACCTGATCAACCAGGACGAGAGCGTTTTTGACGACCCCATGTCTTTTGATATTACCCGCGCCCAGCGCATGCCCGACCTGGCCCGTGAACACCGGGCTTTTGGCATTGGCACACACTTCTGCCTGGGCGCGCACCTCGCGCGCATGGAATTGCAGATCATGTTCGAGGAGATCTTACCGCGCCTGCGCAACCCGCAATTTGCTGAGCCGGTAAAATACATGCGCGATTATTTCGTCAACGGCATCAAGGAAATGCAGATCACCTTCGATCCGGAACTCGGCGCCGCCTAGCGTCAGTCATGCCCGGCGTTGGGTTTGCGTTTGGTTTCGGTTTCGGTTTCGGTTTCGGTTTCGGTTTCGGTTTCGGTTTCGGTTTCGGCAAGCGGGACCGGGCGAAAACAAATTTTCCAGTCGCTCCACGATATTCGCTTTGTGGAAAACTTGTTTTCGCCCGGACCCTTGCATCGTGAAGCTCCGACCATACAGAGCAACGGAAGAGCCAGAAAGACGTTGTTCATCCAATTCCACGATTGGAAAGAATAAGCACATACTAGGGAGCGGGTGGGAAAGTGTTTCTCACCAAGCGAATATCGTGGAGCGACTGAGAAACACTTTCCCGCCCGGGACCGCTAGACTGAATAACACTTTTCCGCTTTCCCGCCCGCGCCCGTGAAGGCAAATCTGAACGAAGAACCTAAAGAAAGACATCCCCGCCGTTGGGACTGAGACACTGCCCGCGGTAATGGCCGGCACTGTCACTGGCTAAAAAGACATAGCTATCTACAATATCCTCCACCTGTGCCAGCTGGCCACGGGGAATGCCCTGCCTGATCCCCTCCAGAACATCATCCGGCACGTCCTCAAGAATCGGGGTCATGGTGGCGCCCGGCGCCACGCAGTTGGCGGTCACGTTGCGTTCGCCGATCTCCAGCGTCAGGCTGCGAGTAAACGAGAGAATCGCGCCCTTTGCCGCAGTATAGTGGGCGAAACCCGGGGCGCCTTTATAAGCCAGCTGGGAGGCCGTGCTGATAATACGACCGGCGTTCTGGGCAAACATAGTTGGCAGCGCCTGCCGTGTACAAAGGAAAGTCCCTGTCATGTGCACTGAGAACACCGCATTCCAATCGTCCAAAGTAATGTCCTGCACGGGTGCAGACCGGGCAATGCCCGCATTGTTAATGAGGATCTCGAGCCGGCCGTTGTGCGCCAGCACCCTCTCAAACATGCCTTTAACTGCCGCTTCATCGCTGACGTCGCCTTCGACCAACGCTCCAGAGCCGCCGCTATCGCGCAGTGTTCGCAACACCTCGGCGGCCTTGTGCTCTTCTTGCGGGCCTGGGTAGTTTACAAACACATGGCTACCGCAGGCTGCCAGGGCCAACGCGACGCCTCGCCCAATACCTGAACTGGCTCCTGTAACCAGGGCAACCTTGCCATCCAGCTTTGTTGTAATCGCCATGTGCTCAACTCTCCCAATATCCAGTTAAAGAACCTGCTAATGGTATACCGCGGCTATGATCGGTTGCTATGATCTGCTCTGATACGGTCACGGCAGTAGACAAGGATAAAAAATGCCGCACAACCATGAAGAGGGTGACACTGCGCCAGTCGGGCAGGTGGCACAAGAGAATCCTTACGCCTCCAGGAAAAAAGCCTATTACGCGCTGGTCATACTGACCATTGTCTACAGCTTCAATTTTATAGACCGACAGCTACTGGCCATCCTGCAGGAAGCCATCAAGGCCGACCTGCTGCTTTCGGATTCGCAACTGGGTTTGCTGACCGGCTTTGCCTTCGCCGCATTCTACGTTACCGCCGGCATTCCTATCGCACGGTGGGCGGACCGCGGCAACCGGCGCGACATCGTGGCGCTGTCCTTGTTTGTCTGGAGTTTCATGACGGCAATCAGCGGACTGGTGAACAACTATATACAGCTGTTATTGGCCCGCATCGGGGTAGGTATCGGCGAGGCTGGCGGCAGCCCACCCTCCCATTCGATTATTTCTGACATTTTCCCGCCCAATAAGCGCGCCAGCGCCATCGGTTTCTATTCCATGGGTGTGAGTGTCGGCATCCTGTTCGGATTTCTGGCCGGTGGTTGGCTGAACGAATTCTTCGGCTGGCGGGTCGCCTTCCTGGTGGTGGGTGCGCCGGGCATCCTGCTGGCGGTGGTGGTGCGAATGAGCATCCCGGAACCGATACGCGGCCTCACCGAAAAGCGCCAGGTCAGCAACCAGGCAGTACCACTGGGGCAGGTGGTGTCCGTATTGTGGAGTCGTCGCTCCTTCAGGCACCTGGCCATGGGTGCAGGTTTAAATGCCTTTGCCGGGTACAGCATCAGCAACTGGACCGCATCCTTTATGATCCGCTCCCACGGCATGACCACTGGTGAACTGGGCACCTGGTTATCCATGACCATCGGCCTGGGCGGCGCTGTAGGCGTGTTCTGTGGCGGTCTACTGGCGGACCGGCTGGCGCCCCGGGACCAGCGCTGGTATGCGTGGCTGCCCGCGCTGGCCGGCTTCATCTGCCTGCCCTTCATGACCGCAGTCTACCTGGTAGCAAACCCTTATACCGCGCTGTTAATGGGCGTGGTGCCGGGAATATTATTCAATGTCTACCTGGGTAACACCATTGCCACCACCCACAGCCTGGTGGGGTTGCGCATGCGCGCATTATCATCGGCCATCCTGTTCCTGGTCATCAATACCATAGGCCTGGGCCTGGGCCCCTGGAGCATTGGCCTGCTGAGCGACTACCTTGAGCCGCAGTTGGGAGCGGAGTCACTGCGCTACGCCATGCTGTACCTGCTACCGGCGGTCATGTTCTGGTCCGCCTGCCACTTCTACCTGGCGTCACGCACACTGAGGCGGGACCTCGCCGCCGCGCCGGACTGATAAAGCTCAGACATAACCAGCGGTCATATCCTCAGCCAATAGCCACAGCCGTTTCGCCATTACAGTATCGAACATATGATGGTCGCCACTTATCTGTACCGGGTTGCAGTCCTCGAAATAGGCGCCGCTGACCCCGTCCAGTAGGGGGCTGGTTGCCACATAGACCTGCGTTGCAGCGCCCTCCTCCACATTTTTGGCGAAGAGTCCGCCCAACAGGTCAAACGCCCCGCGCAGCACGGCGGGCGCAGTGCGCATAATATTGGTTTGCACCAGACCCGGATGAATCACATTTGAGGTGACCCCGGTACCCTCCAACCGCCGGGCCAGCTCCAGGGAAAACAGGGCATTGGCCAGTTTGGAGCGGCCATAGGCCTCTATTTCGTCGAATTCCTTTTCGCCGCGCAGATTGTCGAAATCGATACCTGCGGCGGGAGCGCGCTTGTAACCAGACTGGCTCCCCACATGCACAATGCGTCCCTTGTTCTGTTCCAGCATCGCGGGTAGTAACTGCATCACCAGGACAAAATGTCCCAGGAAATTGATGACAAAATGCCGCTCGATGCCACCGACCAGCTCCAGTTCACCGAGTGTGTTGATGCCCGCGTTGCAGATAAGCATATCCAGCGGCAGGCCCAGTTCCCGCACTGCAGCGGCACAGTCCACCGCCGACTGAAAATCCGACAGCTCCAGCGCCAGGGGTGTAGTCTTGCCCTCGACACTGGCACAAGCGGCGGTCGCCTTCGCCAGGGTGCGCCCGGTGCCAACAACATGGGCACCGCGCAGGGCGAGGACTCGCATGGTCTCGTAACCTATCCCCGAATTACAGCCGGTAACCAGGGCGACCTGCCCGCTCAGGTCCATGCCCCGCGTGACCTCCTCCGCTGTGGACTTGGGACCATAAGGGCCGACTGGAAAGCGCTTGTCGATGGTGATGACGGGCGCATCGGTATCGCAGGCACCCAACAGAGGAGCGGCGGCAGCCGCTGCGGAAAATTGCAAAAATGACCTGCGTTGTATATTCATATCACTCCAGAATGGTTAACCAATAAAATCCGGACGCCACTTAGAAGATCACCCGCTCAGATCAAAGTTCCCAGGAAGGGTTCATGGACAGCAAGACCGCCACCAAAATACAATAATAATGTGTTAAAGTCCTGCCCCTTAATCAGTAATCAAAGCCAGAAAATATGATTTGTGTCCATTGGCAATTCGTTATCTACACCTCTTTGAATCACTCTATAACCCTCTAGCAGACTTGCGCTGGCGCAGGCCCGGCAAGGTTTTCGCAAGAGAACACGACGGGCCCCACCAGCCATCCATGGAATATCCGTGAACTACCTTCATTACTGCAAAAACTGCCTGGCTTTAATCGCGGTCCTCGCCATTGCGAAATACAGCCACGCCCAGAGTAATGATTGGAGACAATGGTCCATAGATGCCAGTGGCAACGGCGCAGACGGCGTGCATACCGGCGATATCAATCGGGATGGATTAGTGGATGTGGTTTCCGGTTGGGAGCAATCCGGGGAAATCAAGCTCTACCTGAACCCTGGACCTGCCAGGGTGCGTGAAAAGGCTGCCTGGGCCGGCACAGATATCAGCGGCGGCCTGGAAATCGAGGGCATTGAAGACGCCGCTTTCGCCGACCTGGATCTCGACGGCTTTGTTGAAACCGTGATATCCAGTATCGAGGGAGATACCAAGAGCCTGGGTATACACTGGAATATGCGCGATAAGCTCGACGACCCCGGCAGTTGGCGCGCCCTGACTCTCACCCCCGGTCACCACCGCGGCTATATGAAGGCCAGGGCCGGCCAGATAGATGGCAGCGGCGGCGCCGATATTGTTGCCGGCACCAAGACCATGGATGGTGAGCATGCCGGAATCTACTGGTTTAAATCCCCAGAAATATCCGCAGCGGCCACCATAAATAAGTGGCAACGGTTTTTCATTGGCGAGATTAACGTAAAGACCGTCACCCTGGTGCTGAAAGATATGGACCTGGACAACCTTCTTGATATCGTTTACTCCGGGCGCAATGGGGTTGGCTGGTTCAGGAATCCCGGGAGCAGTGCGCTAACGGAAAATCCGACCGGGGCTTTTTGGGAACGGATAGTCATTACGCAGACCGGCAGTGAATTCACATTTTGCGACCATAACGATGATGGCCGGGAAGACATCGTGATTACCACGTCCAAGAAGACCACCATGGTGGCCAAGTGGCTGCGACGCCTGGACGACAGCGGCAGGCGCTGGCAGGAGTATCCCATAACATCTGATGTTCTCAGGGCTGGACCTGAGAGCAGCAAAAAGTTTGTCCTCAAGGGGGTCGCCTGCGGGTTTGTAGATGCAGACCCGCATATTGATCTTGTCTTTACCGCAAGCGGCCAGGGACGCGGGGTTTTTATGATGTCGCCACGGGGGGACATACGCGATGACCAGACCTGGAACCTGGTATACCTTACATCCTATGCCGACGATATGAAGTACGACAACCTGCAGCTGGTGGATATAGATGGGGATAGCGACCTCGACATCGTCACCACAGAGGAGGGAGAAGGCATTTTCTCCTCCGGTGACGGTGTTCTGTGGTTCGAAAACCCACTGTACACACCAGTCGAACATTAAATTTCAGGTTTTGATTGTGAGTACCGCGACGGCAATAAGCCGCCGAGTACATATCACTTAACGCTCGTCGTGAGCCCTGACACTTACCGCGTCGAACACCACCGGGGTTTCGCATGAAGACACTTTACCCAGGATTTCCTGTTGCGTCTGCCTGCCACCGCCGTTGGCATACATTTCCATGGTCGCGCCCATATCAGAGTAACGATAGAAACCGACCACGTGGTAGTAATCGAAATCAACATCGTCTCCCGCCCCTACAGCCGGCTGGAACATCCAGGATACAGCCAGTGAACCCAGCCCCTTCATAGCAGTTCCGGCATCCAGGTGCGCCTCATAGGCCGTGTCCAGTGATTTATCGTCATTTAAAGTGCACTGGTAAAACATCAGCACACCATCTTCCGGGGTGCCTGCCGGGGCGCTGATGGGCAGGGAGATCGCCAACTCATGGCGGGCGCTGCAATCTATCACCTGATTGAACTGCGCAGAGACCTCTCTCCCGGTCGTTACCCATTTTTCCATGCTCACACCGTAGGCCTCACCATCTGGCCAGGCACCCAGCCAGCCCACGTCAAACCCCAATGCCGTGTGGTACTGCGGTGTGAGTGTCCAGGCCGCATAGGCAACATCGCTCTCGTTCGCGTATTCCCTGAACTTCGCTGAGACCTTGTCTAGGTCCTGCATGGTCTTGCCTTCACGGAAGTTACAGGCCCGAAAATCCACAGGTGCCGCATGGACTTTTTGCTCTATCGCCAGGGCTGATGTTGCCCCGCCCACAGATACCACACAGGCCGTCATCGCTGCTGCTAACTGTTTTTTCATGTCTCGTCTCTCCAGGGTGAATGGGGAAGTCCATTTCTCACCGTCTACGATCATGAACCATATACATCTGAACGCAATTGCACTAAGGTTTAGGCCATTGGTTTAGTCGTTATTCTGAGCCGAACAGGGATATTCTCAGGGTGCACATACTTCTTATCGACGATCACGCCATGTTCCGCCAAGGCCTTAAGTTTCTCCTGGGTGAACTCAATGCCGACTTGCAATTTTCCGAGGCCGGCAGCTGCGAACCGGCCCTGGAACTGATAGCGGCAGACCCGCCCAGCCTAATTCTGCTCGACCTAAATATGCCGGGATTCCAGGGTCTCGGGGCATTGCATACGGTGATCGCCGCAGCCCACGCCATTCCGATAGCGGTGCTGTCCGGAGAGGACGATCCCGGATTGATCCGGGACGCAATAGACGCCGGAGCGTCGGGATTCGTGCCAAAGTCCTCCAAGTCGGAAATCCTGGTGGCAGCGCTTAACCTGATTCTGGCCGGGGGGGTGTATCTGCCCACTGCTGCCCTTAAACAAGCGAGTTTTGCCACAAACGATGCCGCCGCTATTGTAAAAAATAATAAAAAGGCAAACACACTGTCCGCTCGCCAGACAGAGGTTTTACTGCGAGCCATAAAGGGACAGCCCAACAAGATCATAGCAATGGACCTGGGCATCGCCGAGGGCACGGTAAAAACTCACCTGTCAGGGGCGTTCAAGACGCTTGGCGTGCACAATCGCACTGAGGCTGTGTTCGCTGCGGCCAAGTTAGGTCTTGCACCGGCACCCTGACGTCACGCACTCATGTCGACGCTGATTTCGCCATCTGCCGCCGACAACCGCTACTAAAGACGAGAATTCCAAGTGGAAAAAAACCGGCAATCATCGCTCGATGAAGAACTGCTCAACCTGATCGCCAATCAGCTTCGTTTTTCTCCGTACAATATGGTTTTTTCCATGTCTATCGTGGCTTACATGATCTATCGCCACATACCCGAACAACCCTGGATCTGGGGCGGCTGGCTGCTCCTGGTCATCGCCTCACAGGTCTATCGGGCAAAGCGCCTGCTGAAACTCCCCGCGCAGGGGCATATCCCCGTTGAGGTGAGGACCCGCCAGGCGGCCAGGATCAACTTCGCCTGCACATTTATTCAGAGTTTGTGTTTTCTCGCCTTTCCAATATTGACGCCATTCGAGGCTGCCGTAATGTCCATGATGTTTCTCGGCCTGGGCGTGGGGTCGATTGTTACAGCCGTGGGCTGGCCCCCCTATTCCCTGGCCCATATCGGGATTAGCCTGGTGCCCCTGTTCGGGTTGTGGGCCTGGAGTGGGGTCTATGGTTCTGCGGGAACCCTGGGAATTCTCATAGCACTCATCGGCTTATCCTACAGCGCCAGCATGTGGTCTATCAGCAAACGCCTGTATGGCATGAATCAGGAGTTTTTTTTGAATCGCGAGAAACTGGTCGCGGCACTGGATGAAGCAGAGGCTGCCGGTCTGGCCAAGACGCGCTTCCTGGCGGCGGCCAGCCACGATCTGCGCCAACCGATTCACACGCTGTCGCTGTTCAGCGCGGCGCTGGGGCTGAAGAACCTGGACGAGGCGACCCAACATCTTGCCGAAAATATTGATGAGGCTGTCAACGCATTGTCTTCGCAGTTGGATGCACTACTGGATGTGTCAAAACTGGATGCCGGAATAGTGCCGGTAATACCCGGCCAGGTGAACCTGAGAAAACTGTTGCTTCGGTTAGCCGAGGAACATCAGGAGATGGCGGAAAAGGCCGGTATCTCAGTGGTCATCAATTGCCCCGGCGGAACAATTGCCAGGACTGACCAGTCTCTACTGGAACGCATCATCCGTAATATCTACACCAACGCCATCGTGCACACTGCCAATTGCGTACTAACTGCCGATGTAAAACTGGTTGACGGTTATTGGGAGTTACACATTGCGGACACGGGGTCGGGCATTCCCGCCTCGGAGCACAAATATATTTTTGAGGAATTCTACCAGGTAGACAACCCCGGGCGGGATCGCAGCAAGGGAATAGGCCTTGGCCTGTCCATTGTTGCTCGCCTTGCCAAACTCCTTGAGCTGGATATGAAGTTCGAGTCTGCACCCGATAGAGGTACGCATTTTACCTTTTTTATCCCGGTCGCTGAGACCAGTGCCATTTCCCGGAAAGAGCCCGAGGAGGCGCAGGCGTCACTCCTGGGACTGAAAATCCTTGTAGTTGATGACGAACCAGCGGTGCGCGAAGGCATGAATGTGCTGTTGAGCGCACTTGGCTGCCGGGTGACAGCCACCCACGATACCCTGAGCGCACTTGAATTCGCCCGAAATGAAGCACCGGACATTGCGCTGGTGGACTATCGCCTGGCCCATGGCGAAAGTGGTCTGGATACCATCAACGGACTCAGGGAAATATACCCCGACTTACCTGCCATCATCATCAGCGGTGATACCGGGCCCGACCGACTGCGCGAGGCGAACGAGGCAGCTATCACTTTGTTGAGCAAGCCTGTGGCGATGGATGCCCTGCGTGAGGCTATTGCCGGGGCCCTGCCGGGAAAAGACAAAGCCCAAAGCCATAATTGCCGGTGACCGCACCCGCGGTAGCAGCAACAACAGCGCTAATACTAGTATCCGCACTGCAAGATAGTTTATGTGCACGCATGTAGCAGATAAACTGATGCCAATACAATAAATTCACTATATCCCGGATGTGCAAATGAGCAATAAAAACTCCCCCGATGCTGCGGGACAGACTCTGGATATCGGTGCCATTATCCATTCCAGCGCGGGAATTATTTGCCTGCTTATGGGTGCACTGATGTATTTCTATGCATGGGCCTTGCCGGTATTCTCGGCACTGATGATTCTGTCGGCGGTGAGTGCTATCGCCATCTCCTGGCGCAGCGACGCCTGGGTGCCCGGCCATTGGCTGGCCATGCTGCCGGTAGCCGGCATTGCGATAGGTTACTTTCTGGCGGACTGGGGCTACACCCTGGCCTACATCTGCCTGTGGATCGCATTCGTGCACTTTGTGGTACGCGGCGTACAGGCTATGCGAGCGAGCTAAGGGCCTTCTCCAGGCTGCCGCCGGCGGTGGCGAAATCGTACATATCCAGCGCTTCGCTTACCGCGACAAGTTCATCATATCCCGCATCACCGTCATTCATCCCGGCGATCAACTGCTCTACCAGTTCAGCGGCCTCGGGATTGTTTTCGGCCACTGCCTGCGACAAGGCGCTAAAAATCTCTTTGCGTTGGGCAGCGTCCAGCTCGCCACCTGTGCCATCGCCTGACGCGGCAGGTAGCAGTGCGGCCTGCGATTCCCTGGTCTGCAATATCGCCTGCTCCAGTTGCGGCAGCGCATCGGCGGCCAGGGTGGCACCGGATTTAAGGGGCAACTCAATCTCCTCGGCGCAGTCTCCCAGGGCATAGGCACCGAGATTGCGGGCAATGCCGCGCAATTTATGCGCCAGCTGTACCGCGCCGTCGCTATCATCGTCGGCAAGCATGGCTTCTATACGCTGCGCCGCGTCGGCATAGTCCCTGCACAGGTCTTTCATCAGGCTGCGATAGAGTGTTGCATTGCCCCCCACACGAGCCAGGCCCTCGCTGATATTGATGCCCGGCAGTGCGTCCGGCAGATCATCACTGGCGACTTCACCGTCTTGCTCCACTGCAAAGCTTTCTTCATCGTAGTCGCGGTTGCCGGGCGCTATCCATTGCAACAGGGCGCGATAGAGCTCGTCGGGGTCAATGGGCTTGGGAATATAGGCGTTCATGCCCGCCTCGGCTCCCCGCACCCTGTCCTGGGGCATGGCATTGGCCGTCATGGCCAGCACCGGCAAATCGCTGAATTGTGGTTTGTCGCGAATCTGCTCGGTGGCGGTATAGCCATCCATGACCGGCATCTGCACATCCATCAATATGCAGTCGTATGTGTTTGCATTGACCTTATCAACCGCCTCCTGACCATCGTGAGCCAGATCCACGTACAGTTGCGCCTGGCGCAACAATTCACCCGCCACCTGGAGATTAAGGTCCGAGTCATCCACCAGCAGAATGCGCGCACCCCGGATCGGTCGCAGGTCGATCTCGCCCGCGTGCACCTCGGGTTCCAGCTCAACATCCGAGACCGGCAGGTCGAGTTCAAAACTGAAGCAGCTGCCCTCCCCGGGAGTACTGTCCACGGTGATGCTGCTGTCCATCAATGCCAGCAGACGCTGGGCCACGGACAAGCCCAGGCCGGTGCCGCCGTATTCCCTGGTCATGGTGTTGTCCGCCTGGGAAAAGGCCTCAAACAGGTGCTCGCGCTGGCTCTCATCGATGCCCACACCGGTATCCGCCACGGTGCAGCGCAGGCGCGCCACTTGTCCGGTCACTGCCACCGCATCCAGTGACAGTCGCACCTGTCCCTGTTCGGTAAATTTGACGGCATTGCTCACCAGAACGTCCAGCACCTGCTTCAGACGCCTGGCGTCACCTACCAGCACTTCCGGGATATCAGGTGCAAGCTCCACCAGCAGCTCCAGGCCGGCCTGTTCTGCCGGCTCCTGCCAGCTGCGTGTGACAGACTGCGCCAGCTCGCCGGGTCGAAACGGCTGCAACTCACATTGCAACTGCCCGTCTTCGAGCTTGGTAAAATCGAGAATGCTGTCGATGATGTCCCGCAGCCCTTCGGCGGACTGCTCCACCTTGCTGAAATAATCGCGCTGCTGGTCGTCCAGTTCTGTCTTCAGGCCCAGGTGCGTGAGCCCGAGGATGGCGTTCATGGGGGTGCGCATCTCGTGGCTCATCTTGGCCAGGAACTGGCCCTTGGTCTCCACCGCGGCAGTCAGCTCCCGGTTCGCCGTAACCAGGTCCGCAGTGCGTCGCTCCACCGTGGATTCCAGGCGCCTGAGAATTTCGGTATAGCGTTCCGCCATCATCAGCGCCATGACAAACAGCAAAAGCCCGAACACGATATACAAGACATTACCCGAGCCCACCAGGGCGGTTTCAAGAAACACATCATTGATGATCGCCCCTAACATCAGTACCAGCAGGACCACCATAACCCGCGCCGAACGCACCCCCTGATACGCCCGCCAGCCCATCATGCAGGCGAGAAACAAGCCCCACGCGGCAGCGAGGTACTGAAAAGAAGGGAGCAGGCTGTACATCAGAGCGTTGCCGGGCAGCAACAAACTGAGCAGAAAATACAGTATAAAAACCAGGTGAAAGCCGCGTGTTAATAGATTACCGGGCGTGCGGGTAACCGCGAGCAATGCACTGCTGAACAGGAATGGATTAATATACAACAGCAGGTATTCGATCTTTTTATGCCAGAAGTGGGGGATATCGATAAAGAATTTGGCCTGGCTGGTCTCGAAGGTATAGCCGGCCAGCCCGATACAAAACAGGCCAAACCAGAAAAACTCCCTGAGCTCCGGGTTACGGCGCGCAATCAGCAGATGGTACAGGCCAATCACCAGGTACAGCACCGCCAGCACCGTATAGGGCAGCAATGCCTTGCCCAACATTTTTACCCGCAGGTCACCGACATTACCCAGCAGGAAATCGCCGTCATAGGGCCCGCTCTGCCACGAGGCGGGCATTGCGGGGTCGCGCCATACGCGCAGTGCGAGCACCAGCTTGCCGTCTGCACTGACGACCGCAGGCGGAATCACCCAGGTCTCCACACGATCTAACATGGGGTCTGGTTGCGGTGGCAGCGCGCCCACGCCACCCAGCTTCTCGCCATTGATGTAGAGCTCGTAGGCGCTCGCTACCTTGCCAAGGGTGATTGCCAAAGCACCTAGATTATCGCGTACCGAGGGCTGGTTAAGATCAAGCTGCAGCACCAGGCGGTACCAGAGCATGCCCGAGTAGGCGGGATTACCGACAGGAAACGCAGCCGGTACAGCCGTGGTCAGCCATGCACCTGCAGCGTCCTGCGCAAGCTCCGTGGCGGCCCAGGCCGGATCATCTCCCAGGCGAAACTGCCACTGCCCCTGCAGCGGGAACGGCTGGGCCAGGTCGCTGACCAGCACGCTGGCTCGAGCCGACAGTGTACTCAGTGCCAGCAGGACCAGGAATGCGGCACAGCGCACCGCGGTTTTCATGACGTTACCTGCAACTCCTGCTCTATGGCCAGCAGCAGGGGCTCCACATCGCCAAAGTTGAAATTATCCAGCATCTCCCGGGCCTGGGACAACTGCTGCGCCACGGTACTATCAGCCTGCTGGGCGCTGAGCAGTTCCTCCACCAGGTCGGAGGCGCCGGGGTCAGAGGTGGCCACCGCCGTTTTCAGGCTGGCAAGCACCCCGGCGACATCCACGTCGCTGGCGCCATTGACCGACGCCACCGGCTGGCGCAGCTGCATGAGTTTCGCGTGGGATTCGGCCAATGCCTGCAGCGCAGCACCCAGAGCTGCAACCTGCTCATCGCTGACAGCTTCCCCGGCCAGCACCGCGCTCTCTATCGCCTCGGCACTGGCGCCAACATCGCTGGCCCCCAGGTTATTGGCTATACCGCGAATTTTATGGGCGGCACTGCGCACCGGGTCCGGGTCGCCCGCGGCCACCAGCTGCGCCATGGAATCAGCGGCATCACCGTATTCGCCCAGCAGGTCGCCGAGTAACTGCAGAAACAGTTTTTCGTTATTTGCCAGTCGTCCCAGGCTCCTTTTTATCTCCAGACCCGGCAGTGCATCCGGCAGGGGCTCCAACTGCGGCTCAAGCTCCACCACGATTTCCCCGGCCCAGACATCTGCCAGGTTCGCGCTGTAGTCCCCCTCGGGAATCGCTTCCAACAGGGCCTGGTAGAGGTCCGCCGGATCCACCGGTTTTGCCACGTGTCCATTCATGCCCGCTTCGCGGGTGCGTGTGCGGTCCTCTGCCATCACGTTGGCGGTCATCGCCAGAATGGGCAACTCCTCATAGGGATAGTCCTCGCGCAACAGGCCGGTGGCGGTGTAGCCATCCATGCCGGGCATCTGGATATCCATCAGGATGCAGTCGTACTGATTCGCCCGGGCGCTGGCCACCGCCTCCTCGCCATCGCTGGCGGTATCCAGCACCAGCGGCACCTTCTCCAGCAACTCACAGGCAATCTGCAGGTTGATATCGGAATCATCCACCACCAGCACGCGTGCCCCGCGGATGCCTGCCAGGTCCTGCGGCCCGACGCTGGTACCCAGCTTGCGCACCCGGCGCACCACCTGCTTGCCATAGGCCAGCATAATGGTGTCCAGCAGCGCAGAGGGCTTGACCGGTTTCGCCATGAAGGCATCCACCATGGCCTGGTGCTCACTACTGGGCATATTCCAGGAGGACAACAGCACAATCTTGGGCGGTTCCTTGAAATCCCGGATTGCCAGGGCCACGTCCAGCCCGGTCATGCCCGGCATCATCCAGTCCAGCAGCACCAGGTCGAAGCTGTCATCCTCCGCCATGATCGCCAGCGCCTGCTCGCCACTCTCTGCCAGGGTTACCGTATAGCCGAAAGAGAGCAGGTATTCCTGCAGGATATCCCGGGAGGGCTCATTGTCGTCCACCACCAGTACATTGAGTCCCTGGGGCGCTTCTTCCGTGATATCGGCAAGCTCGGGCTGTTCGGCGGCATCAAAGGTCAGGGTGAAATGGAAGCTGCTGCCCTTACCGGGCGCACTGGTGACTTCAATCTCGCCGCCCATCATTTCGGTCAGCTGCTGCGAGATCGCCAGCCCCAGGCCGGTGCCGCCATACTGGCGACTGATGGTGCTGTCGGCCTGGGAAAAGGACTGGAACAAGCGCGCCAGCTGCTCTTCGTTCATGCCGATACCGCTGTCGCGCACATCAAAGTGGACGGTAACGCGGTCATCGACCAGGGCGGTCTGGCGCACCTCAACCACGATCTGCCCTTCTTCGGTGAACTTGATGGCATTGCCCGCGAGGTTGATCAGAATCTGGCCCAGACGGGTGGGGTCACCGCAGAGGGTATCGGGCAACTGGGGGTCACGCTGGAACACCAGCTCCAGGTGCTTGTCCTGGCAGCGCACCATGCAGATGGTCGCGAGATTATCCAGCACACCGTTGAGGGAAAATGGAATATTCTCGAACTCGAACTTGCCTGCCTCCAGCTTGGAAAAATCCAGGATGTCATCGATGATAGTGCGCAGCGCATTGGCGGCACTGTCCACCTTGGTCAGATAGTCTTCCTGCTTCGTACTCAGCTCGGTTTCCAGGCACAGCCCGGTCAGGCCAATGATCGCGTTCATGGGGGTGCGAATTTCATGGCTCATGTTGGCCAGGAAGGTACCCTTGGTCTCATTGGCCGCCTCCGCCTCATGGCGTGATTCCTCCGCCGCCTGGAACAACTGGGCGTTGCGGATCGCGGTGCCCATCTGGGTGACATAGCGCTCTATCGACTTGATCTCCCGCTCTGACAACTGAAAGGCCCGCTCCTGTGCGGAAAAGAAAATACAGCCGATAGCCCGGTTTTCTATCTTCAACGGGCACAGCAGAATCGATTTCAGCGGATTGTGCTCAACGATATAACGATCATTTTTCCCGGCACTGGCCAGACCCTCCGGGGTGATCTGGTCCAGAAAGATCGAGGTCTTGCTCAGGACGGCTGCCGCCGCGGCACTGTCATCGGCCTCCAGGGGCAAACCCGTCTGGCTCAGCAGCTCGTCAAGTTCCTCCGGAAACAGCCGGCCGGACTGTAACTTCAATCTCAGGCGGTTGTCCTCCGGGTCCACCAGGAACACCCCCATCTGGTCGAAGGTGAACATGGTTTGCAGGCCTTCGTAGATGGTGTCCTTGACCTCATTCACGTCCAGCGTTGAATTCACAATGGTGGCGATTTCGTTAATGTCCGAAATCTCCTGGAATGCTCTTTCGAGTTCCCCGGTGCGCTCCTCTACCTTTCTCTCCAGGGATTTTTCCGACTCCTGCAAAGCGGCAATCGCCTTGCGCATACCCGCTGCCGCCATCTTCAGTTTGCCGCCGGACTGCCACAGCGACAGCATCACCACCAACGAGAGGGTGGTAACCGAAAAGGATTCCACGTCCGCGATAATATGGTCAGGAACGGCAGAGGTGTAAAAGGTGACCGTAAGTCGGGTAATACTGCCCACCAAAATCAACAGGATTGAGGCAATAATCAGCATGCGGAACATCGACTGGGACACGAACGGCAATACCATCAGCACCGGCAACGTGGCGGTCACGATGAGTATCCCGTAGAGGCGGTCTCCCACGATGATCATGCCAAAAGAAATGATGTACCAGACCGTCGCTACCAGCGCCACTGCACGATCCAGGTTGTCCTTCTTCACCTGCAAATGCGCCACCACAGACAGCGGCACCAGCACCAGCATAATGACAACACCCAGCCCCCTGGCGACCGGGCTGTCGAAGAAAAAGCTGAGTCCCGTGGCTATTGAACCGACGGTCAAAAACAGCAGCACGGTCACCAGGGTAATGGTAGAAAACTGCTGGGATTCAATGCTCAGTGGATCGCCTGGATTTGCCACGTTGGAAACCTGCCTCTTATTGTCGATTTATTTTGTTGGTATAACTTCGATGGTCCATGCCACGCAGTGCGACGGAAGTATAGAACAGAAGTGCATCGACAGTGACCTGTAAGTTACCTTAGCCGCCATGAATGCGACCTCTACAGAAAAGAACCGGGTGCTCATCGTCGATGACGAACCGGGCAACATCAACATTCTCGCCAGCGTGCTGTCCGCGGACTACGCTCTGAGCGTCGCCACCAGTGGCGCACAGGCCCTGTCTCTTATACACATCT
>JARFQU010000040.1 GCA_029287595.1 Halioglobus sp.
CTGCTGACATCTACCGACACGCTCAGGATCGGCGATTCACCGCCGCCGAAGATAACGCCTTTGACCGGGGTGACATCGTAGTAATCGCGACCCAGGGCGGTGACGATATGCTGGCTGTTGGCCGGCTTGTCATTGGTGGGATCGAATTCCACCCAGCCCTCATTGGGGGAAAAATAGGCGATCCAGGCGTGGGTGGCATCGGCCCCCACCAGCTTTTTTTCCCCCGGCGCAGGCAGCGTTTCGATATAACCCGAGACGTACTTCGCCGGGATGCCGATGCTGCGCAGGCAGCCCACCTGCAGGTGGGCGAAATCCTGGCACACGCCGCGTTTGTGCTCCAATACTTCAGCCAACGGGGTGGCGACCGTGGTGAAATGCGGGTCGTAGGCGAAGTCGGTAAAGATACGGCTGGTGAGGTCACTGACGCAGGACTTGAGGGAGCGATCTGGCTCGAAGGACGGCCGGGCATAGTCAGCCAGGGCCTCGCTGCACTCGACCATCGGCGAGTTGAGCAGGAATTCCCGGGCCTCTATGGTTTCCGGATTCAAAGTTGTGGCCAGATAGTCCAGTGCCTCCTGGTAGGATACGCCCAGGTCGAGATTCAACTCCCTGTCGAGGTCGTCGATCTGGATTTCGCTCTCTGAGGTGATCACCAGTTCTTTGTGCGTCTTCTGGATCTCGAAATGATAGGCCTCGTTACCGAAGTAATCTGTGCGCTTGCGGGTAACCGCCGGGTGCGGCGATACCACTATGCGGTTGCTGATGCAGCGCTGGCGCGCAGTATTTCGGGGCACCACGTTGGCCAGGTTATAGCACTGGGTCACCCTATGGGCGTAGGCATATCGGGTGCTGTGCCTGATACGAAAACGCATTATTGATCACCCCAGAAAGTGGTCACCAACTGCTGTGGATCCACCCGGTGGTCGAAGTGCTTGTCGCTGATAAAGCGATTGAAGTCCTCCAGCAGCTTCTCCAGCTGTTGCAACAGGTTATCCATTTCTTCGCGCTTGCCGGCGGTGGCTTTCAGCAGGCGTGGCAGGCGCGACAACTGCAGGCTGGTGATGGCCTCCAGCAGGGCGCGCTCTTCTTCTTCCAGTTCGCTGCCGGCGGCATCCGCCTTGGGCAGCTCCGCCAGGTGTTGCTGCAGTCGCTCCATTTGGAACAACAGCGAGCGGGGGTTAGTGGCGTCCAGCATGACCAGCTCCAGGCCCAGCTCAACCCCGCGCTGATCGCGATTGCGACGGCGGTAGGTGATCAGTACTTCCATCGCCGTGAGCAGGGCGCTAAGCAGGGTGGACTGGTCGTTTTCAGAGGTGACCGGGATGACCAGGGAGCGCACGATGTTGATAATCTGCAGCGCGCGCTCCATGCGCTTGCCCAGCTCCATAAAACGCCAGCCCACGCCGCGCACCATACTTTCCTGCATCAGCCCGGACAGGGCCGACAGCGCGGTGACCAGTGGGTCCAGCGCCTCTTCCGGGGCGGAGGCCAGATCCCTGGCCAGGGACTTGTCCAGTTCCTCCAGGGCATCGCGCAGGTCGTTGATTACACGCATGGTATCGGTGGACAGCAGTTCCTTGGACTGCTCGGCATTGGACAACATGGCGTTGAGGGTAGAGTGCACACTACCCGCGCGGGTGGCATCCCCGATGACCTTGAGCAGCTCCGTTTCGGGGTTGGCCAGCAGCTCGGGGGAGGCCTCCATGAAGCCGGGCAGGGTACGGGTCAGCTGGCTCACGGCCTGCAGCAGGATTTTCCTGGCGCCGGGGGAGATCGGTTCCTCGCCGTTTAGCAGTACGAACACTGTGCGCAACAGGCGCAGAGAGGCCTCGGCGCGCTCGCCATAGCGACCCATCCAGTACAGGTTTTCCACCACCCGGCTGGGCAGGCTGATCAGCGAGGAGTCCATGCCGCTGCGCAGTTGCTCGGGGGCCGCGTCGGGCTCGTCGGTGCGCTCCGGTTCGGAGGCGGTGACCCAGGTGTCCTTGCTGGGGCTGCCGGACTCCATGCTGATAAAGCCGCCCTTGATCTCTGTGCCGATTCGGCTCAGGCCACCGGGCATCACCAGGTAGGAGTTGTCACCGGCCACGGCAAAGGTGCGCAATATTGTGGGCCTGGGTTCCAGGGCACCGTTGGCGAAGGCGGGGATATGGGCTTTTTCCAGGCGCTCCTGTGCCACAAACTGGTAGCGCCTCTTGTTGATGGCCGCCAGTAACTGCTCCAGCTGCGTCGCGTCCAGGTCACCGCCCCACACGCTCTTGAGGCCGCTGCCGCGGTAGGCTGGCTTGACGATCAAACTGCGGATGTTCGCGGAAATGTGGGCCAGATCGGCGTCGTCGCCACACCAGTAGGTCTTTACTGAGGCCAGGCGCGGCTCGCGTCCCAGCAGGCACCGGCCGATCTCCGGAAGGTATTTAAGCAGGATGGGGTTTTCCAGCACCCCCGAACCCAGCGGGTTGGCGATGACCACCCGACCGGTGCGCACCACCTCCAGCAATCCCGGTACCCCCAGCTGGGAGTCGCTGCGCAGCTCCACCGGGTCACAGAAAATGTCGTCCACCCGGCGCAACAGCACATCCACCCGGGTCAGGCCGTCCAGTGACTTCATCCACAGGAAACCATTGCGCACCACCAGGTCGCCACTCTGCACCAGGGAAAAACCCAGGTAGTTGGCCAGGTAGGCGTGCTCGAAATAGTTCTCGTGTTGCCCGCCCGGGCTGAGCAGGGCGACGCGCGGCGGTTCGTCGGAGGGCGATAGCGATAGCAGCTTCAGGCGCAAGCGCTGGTAGTAACTGGCGATACGGTGCACGTGGCTGTCCCGGTACAGGCTGGGGAATACCCGCGACATGACCGTGCGGTTTTCCAGT
Organism: Halioglobus sp.; assembly: GCA_029287595.1. Lineage (GTDB taxonomy): Bacteria > Pseudomonadota > Gammaproteobacteria > Pseudomonadales > Halieaceae > JAACFI01. The sequence goes on from JARFQU010000040.1 coordinate 2,868, forward strand.
ACGTAGCCGGCGCCGCTGGGAGCCTGGGTGCGATCGGACAGTACGCACATGCTGCCGTCGCGCTGGCGCACCATGTCCGCCGCGTGCATGATCAGCTCGTGCTCCCCGGGAATCTGGATGCCCTGACAGGCGCGCAGGAAGCCACCGTGGCTGAACAACGCCTCCGGCGGCAGTACCCCGTGGCGCAGCAGCGTGCGCGGGCCGTAGAGATCACGCAGTACCAGGTTGAACAGCTCCGCGCGCTCCAGCAGACCGGCCTCGATTACGGCCCAGTCGTCGCTGCCGATGACATAGGGTACCGGGTCCAGCTCCCAGCTGCTGGTGGGAATGCCGTCCTGGCTGTAAATGTTGTAGGTGGCGCCGTCGTCGCGCAGGATGCGCCTGGCCTTCAGCTCGCGCTCGTGCAGTACCTGGGGCCCCAGGTCACCGATGCTGCGCAGCAGGTACTCCCACTGTGGGTTGATGGTGCCGCCGGGCGTGCGTGCGTCGTCCAGCAGATCGTCACGGCCGCGGTAGGCCAGCGGTTCCTGCTGCGCTGCGGTGCCCTGGGACTGTGCCTGGCTCAGGGGTGTGGCGGGTATCGGGTTGGGCACTGTTCCACCTGTAGCGGATTCACGGCTGCGCGGCAGGGGCGCAGCGCCTTATCCGTTGCTTATGATCGCCGCATTATACTCACTGGGCCCGGATTAGCTAAGCACTTGTGGACCTCTGGCTACACTAGCCCCTCGGGCTGCGCATATCCAGAATATAGGGGTATTCTCCGGGTGCTTCCTCGGGCGGCGGCTCCATCGGGCGCGGCACTTCCCGGCTGGGGAAAAATTCACGCAGGGCGTCCACCTCGGGCCGGGGTGTGAATGTGCCCTGGGTGTGGCTGAGCGTGTCAAAACGGTTGATGCGGCGGGACTCCGCCTCGAAAGAGTTTACCGGGAAGGTCTCGTAACTGCGCCCCCCGGGATGGGAAACGTGGTAGCTGCAGCCGCCGATGGAGCGTCCGTTCCAGGTGTCGATGAGGTCGAAGGTCAGTGGCACGTGCACGCCGATGGTAGGGTGCAGGGCCGATGGCGGTTGCCAGGCGCGGTAGCGCACCCCGCCCACGAACTCGTCCTGGCGGCCGGTATTGCGCAGCGGCACCCGGCGGCCGTTGCAGGACAGCACATAGCGGCCCTCGGTGAGCCCGGTGGCGCGGATCTGCAGGCGCTCCACCGAGGAGTCCACGTAGCGCGCGGTGCCGAAGCTGCTGCTCTCTTCACCCAGTACATGCCAGGGTTCTATGGCCCAGCGCAGTTCCAGCTCGATGTCGTCCAGTTTGACGCGGCCGTAGTGGGGGAAACGGAATTCCTCGAATGCCGCGAGCCATTCCAGCTCGAAGGGATAACCGTGGGCCTGCAGGTCTTGCACCACGAATTTCATGTCCTGCCAGATGTAGTGGGGCAGCATGAACCGGTCGTGCAGCTCGGTACCCCAGCGCACCAGCGGTTTCTGATAGGGGGTTTTCCAGAAACGCGCCACCAGGCAGCGCAGCAGTAGCGCCTGTACCAGGGCCATGCGGTGGTGGGGCGGCATCTCGAAACCCCGGAATTCCAGGATACCCAGGCGCCCGGTGGCGCTGTCGGGGGAGTACAGCTTGTCTATGCAGAACTCCGCCCGGTGGGTGTTGCCGGTGATATCGATCAGCAGGTTGCGCAGCAGGCGGTCCACCAGCCATGGCGCCGGCGCATCGCCCTCGGACATCAGCGCAAAAGCCACCTCCAGTTCGTACAGCATCTCGTCGCGGCCCTCATCCACCCGCGGCGCCTGGCTGGTGGGGCCGATGAACATACCGGAAAACAGGTAGGACAGGCTGGGGTGGTGCTGCCAGAAGGTGATCAGGCTGCGCAGCAGGTCCGGCCGGCGCAGCAGTGGGCTGTCCTCGGGGGTGGCCCCGCCCAGGGTGATATGGTTGCCGCCGCCGGTGCCGGTATGGCGCCCGTCGAGCATGAACTTCTCGGTGGACAGGCGGGACAGGCGGGCCTCCTCGTACAGGGCGGTGGTGGTGGCCACCAGTTCGTCCCAGTTGTTGGAGGGGTGCACGTTGACCTCTATGACCCCAGGGTCCGGGGTCACCAGCAGCTTCTGTAAGCGTGGGTCACGGGGTGGCTCATAGCCCTCCACGATCACCGGCATATCCAGCGCCCCCGCGGTTTCCTCGATGGCGGCGATCAACTCCACGTAATCTTCCAGGTACTCCAGTGGTGGCATGAACACGTACAACCGGCCCGCTCGCGCTTCCACACACAGGGCGGTGCGCACCACCGCCTCGTAGTCATCCGGATCCGGCAGGTCGCTCGCGCTGGCCTCCCCGGGCGTGGCGAAGTGTATGTCGGCGCGTTTTGCCAGTTCATCGCGGGGCTCGAAAGGATCGCGTTGTGGCGTGACCCGGTCGGCCTTTTTCGCGCGCTCCGGCAGGTCGTTCAATGGCAGGCGCAGGCCCATGGGAGAGTCCCCGGGGATCAGGGTGATGCGCTCGCGCTTCATCGGCCAAAGGCTGCTGTGCCAGTGCTTGTCGGCCTCCGCCAGCGGCCAGCCGGCACTGCGGGCCAGTGGAATCACCACGCCCGCTGACACGCCGAAGCTGCGTTCGATCAGGCGCGCCAGGCGTCGGCGGTCCAGGTCGCCCTTGAGTTTGTGGGCCAGCACATCCAGGTTCTTGGGCAGGTTCTGTTCCTGCAGCAGGTAGTGCAGTCCGTCCTCAAAAGCCGGCTGGGCGCAGGCTTCCGGTAATCCCAGCAGTCCCGCCAGGTGGTGCCCGAAGCGCTCGGCGTCCTCCAGCTCAAAACCGTAATCCTTATCTACTCGCCCCAGCAGCTTTTTCTTCATCCACAGGGGCTCGCCGTCCTTGCGCCAGAACACACCCAGGGCCCATCGCGGTACCTCTTCACCCGGGTACCACTTGCCCTGGCCGTAGTGCAGCAGCCCCTTGGGGGCGAAGCGATCCCTCAGACGCAACAGCAGAGTCTTGGCCAGGCTGAGTTTGTCGTCCCCCAGGGCGTCGGTATTCCACTGGTCCGATTCCATGTCGTCGACGGAAACGAAGGTCGGCTCGCCACCCATGGTGAGGCGCACGTCGTTGTCCGCGAATTCCTTGTCCACCGCCCTGCCCAGGGCCAGTACCTGCTCCCAGGCCTCGTCGCTGTAGGGTTTGGTGACCCGGGGATCCTCCAGGATGCGCTCCACGGTGTTGCTGAAATCGAACTCCACCTCGCACTTGTCGGTGGCCCCGACAATCGGAGCGGCCGATACCGGGTGGGGGGTGCAGGCCAGGGGGATATGCCCCTCGCTGGCGAACAGCCCCGAGGTGGGGTCCATCCCCACCCAGCCTGCGCCGGGCAGGTACACCTCGCACCAGGCGTGCAGGTCGGTAAAGTCCTGCTCGGTACCCGAGGGGCCGTCCAGGGATTTTTCATCGGCCTTGAGCTGTACCAGATAGCCCGAGGCGAAGCGGCTGGCCAGCCCCACGTGGCGTAACAACTGCGCCAGCAGCCAGGCGGAGTCGCGGCAGGAGCCGCGTTCCAGCTCCAGGGTTTCCTCGGGTGTCTGCACCCCGGGTTCCAGGCGCACCAGGTACTCGATCTCCCCCTGCACCAGCTGGTTGATCTCTACCAGGAAGTCGTTGATGGGCCGTTTCTTCAGGTTCACACGCTCCAGGAACTTGTCGAACAGCTCGCCCCCTGGCTGCTTCTCCAGGTAGGGCAGCAGCTCTTTCTTCAACTGCTCCGGATACTCGAAGGGGTAATCGTCGGCGTAATCTTCCACGAAAAAGTCGAAGGGATTGATCACCGTCATATCGGCGATCACTTCCACGTCTACCTCGAACTCGGTGCACTTTTCCGGGAATACCAGACGCGCCAGGTAATTACCGAAGGCATCCTGCTGCCAGTTGATGAAATGCGTGTCCGGCTTGACCTTCAGGCTGTAGCTGTGGATTGGCGTGCGCGAGTGGGGCGCGGGCCGCAGTCGCACGGTATGGGGCGACAGGCTCACCGGGCGGTCGAACTTGTAGGAGGTGCGGTGGTTAATGGCGACGCGAATGGTCATTGGGGTTTACTGTCCTTGGCCTTGATGGCGTAGTGTTGGCATTACGTTTTGTCCAGTGAAAACCAGGTTTCGTCGATGACCGAGCCCAGGGTAATGAGGTTGGCCTGGAAGGCGTCGATAAATGCGTGCAGTTCTTCGCGGGTGGAGCTCTCGGGGTGGAAGCGCGACAGACTGCGGCGCGAGCGGTCCAATACCTTGAGTGCCTCCCGATTGTGCTTCAGCGGCAGCAATTCCTTGCGGATGCCGTTGAGGCAGAATTTTACCGAGCGGGGCAGAGCCTCTTCGCGAAACACGAAATCCACCACCTCGTTTACCTCCACCAGAGGGCCGATGGTGCGTCTATAGGTGCCCATGGCGGACAGCGACTGCAGCACGCTGGCCCAGATCAGCGGATCGACAGAGCTGTGGTGGCGCTCGTCACCCAGCAGGGCACCGGCGCCCACGTCGATCACCCGGGTGGTCATATCAGCGCGTTCCAACAGGGCACCCAACTTGATAAAGCGGTAGGCGTGGTCGCGGCACAGGGTGGACATCATCAGGCCGTTGATCATCTGGCAGCGGCCTATGACCTGTTCCAGGAAGCGATGGCGGTTGCGCCTGCCCACGGATTTTTCCGCCCACTCCTGAGAGTACAGATGCAGTTCATTGACATGCTCCCACACCTCGTCGGGCAGTACGTCGCGGGTGGTGCGCACGTTCTCCCGCGCCGCCCTGATGCACTGGCTGATGCTGCTGAAGTTCTCTTCGTCGGCGATCAAAAAGCGCAGCACGTTCTGCTCGTTATAGGCGCGGGCGCGGGCACCAAAGGTGGGCTGCGCATCCAGGATCTGCACCAGAATTTCCCAGCCGGGCTCCGCCCCCTCGGGGATATCCATGATCAGGTGGGTATAAGACTGGGTGAGGCGGGCGGTGTCTTCGGCCCGCTCCAGGTAGCGCGCCATCCAGTACAGGCGATCGGCCACGCGCGAGAGCATTCTCATCAGCGACTGCGCTCCACGATCCAGGTGTCCTTACTGCCGCCACCCTGGGATGAGTTGACCACCAGGGAGCCTTTTACCAGTGCCACCCGGGTCAGGCCGCCGGGGGTGACCCAGGTGTCCTTGCCACTGAGTATAAAGGGGCGCAGGTCCAGGTGCCGCGGGGCCACGGTGTTATCGATGTAGGTGGGCGCAGTGGACAGGGACAGGGTGGGCTGGGCGATATAGTTGCGCGGGTTGGCCTCGATCAGCTTGGCGAACTTGGCTCGCTGGGCTTTGGTGGCGTGTGGCCCCACCATCAGGCCGTAGCCCCCGGACTCATTGGCAGGCTTGACCACCAGTTTGTCCAGGTTGGCCAGCACATAGTCCCGGTCTTCCTCGTGCATGCACAGGTAGGTTTTGACGCTGGCCAGGGCCGGTTCTTCCTTGAGGTAGTAGCGGATCATGTCCGGCACGAAGGCATATACCACCTTGTCGTCAGCCACGCCGCTGCCCGGGGCGTTGGCGATGGCCACGTTGCCCTCTTTCCAGGCGCGCATGATACCCGGCACACCCAGGGCGGAATCTTCGCGGAAGGCCTCCGGATCCAGGAAATCGTCATCGATGCGCCGGTACACCACGTCCACCCGCTCGGGGCCGTCCACGGTGCGCATATACAGGCAGTCGTCCTCGTCAACGAAAAGGTCGGAGCCCTCCACCAGTTCCGCGCCCATGCCCTGGGCCAGAAAGGCGTGTTCGAAATAGGCGGAATTGTAAATGCCTGGTGTCAGTACCACGATGCAGGGCCGGCGTCGCTCCCGGGGAGATAGCGAGGCCAGGGTGCTGTAGAGCTTCGAGGGGTAATCGTCTACCGGCTGGATGCTGTAATTCTCAAACAGCTCAGGCAGCACCCGCTTGGTGATCTCGCGGTTTTCCAGCATGTAGGAGACCCCGGAGGGCACCCGCAGGTTATCTTCCAGGACATAAAACTTGCCGTCCTTGTCGCGCACCAGATCGGAGCCACAGATATGGGCCCATGCACCATATCGGGGCGATATGCCCGCACACTGGGGTTTGTAGTTGCCGGATTCAAGCACAATGTCAGCGGGCATGATGCCGTCTGACAGAATCTTCTGTTTGTTGTAGATGTCATCGATAAAACAGTTCAGCGCCCGGGTGCGCTGTACCAGTCCGCGGCTTACCTTGCTCCAGTCGCGGCTGGTAATTACCCGGGGAATGATATCGAAGGGCCAGGCCCGGTCGATGTTTTTGCCTTCACTGTAAATGGTGAAGGAGATGCCCATCTCCCTGATAGCCAGCTCCGCCGCCTCCCGGCGCGCCACCATATCCTCTTCCGCCAGGCTCTGCAGCAGGTTGACCGCTCGACGTGCTACCACCCGCGGTCTGCCAGCAGGGGTGATCAGCTCGTCAAAAAAAGCACCCGTGTCGTAGGACTTCCAGCTTTTGTTCATGTCTGCCTGCGGTTGTTATGCACGAGCCGATCAGCCGGCTGTGCGCCAAATTTCCATTGGCTGTATCCCGGGGTGAAAGCAAACCCCGTGCCACTCACTGTGCCATGCAGTTGTGAGTGTAGCAACGGCGTCCGACTATTTCCCGTAATCGCGCTTCTTTGTGGCTGTCTTTTTGGGTAAAATGCGCCGCTTTCCACAGGGGGCGGCTTCGCCCGCCCTGTCACCGCAGCCAGGGGAACCGCATGTTCGACAAAAACATGACCATCGAGGGGTTTGACGAGGAGATTTTTGCCGCTATCGGCGAGGAAGAACGTCGCCAGGAAGAGCATATCGAGCTCATCGCCTCGGAAAACTACGCCAGCCCGCGTGTCATGCAGGCCCAGGGGACGGTGCTGACCAACAAATATGCCGAGGGTTATCCTGGCAAACGCTACTACGGCGGCTGTGAGTACGTGGACAAGGCCGAGGTGCTGGCCATTGAGCGGGCCAAGGCCCTGTTCGGCGCCGACTACGCCAATGTGCAGCCCCACTCGGGTTCCCAGGCCAATGCAGCGGTATTTCTGGCCCTGTTGTCCGGCGGTGACACCGTGCTGGGCATGAGCCTGGCGGACGGCGGCCACCTGACCCACGGCGCGAAGCCCAATTTTTCCGGCAAGCTATACAACCCGGTGCAGTACGGCCTGAATCCCGAGACCGGCGAGGTCGATTACGACGAAGTGGAGGCCCTGGCCCTGGAGCACAAGCCGAAAATGATCATCGCCGGATTTTCCGCCTATTCCCAGGTCATGGACTGGGCGCGCTTTCGCGAGATCGCCGACAAGGTGGGCGCCTACCTGATGGTAGACATGGCTCACGTGGCGGGCCTGATCGCCGCGGGCGTTTACCCCAACCCGGTGCCCTATGCCGATGTGGTGACATCCACCACCCACAAGACCCTGCGCGGCCCCCGCGGTGGCATCATCCTGGCAAAAGCCAACGAGGAGCTGGAGAAGAAATTCAATTCCGCGGTCTTCCCCGGCAGCCAGGGCGGCCCCCTGATGCACGTGATCGCCGCCAAGGCGGTGGGCTTCCTGGAAGCCCAGAGCCCGGAGTTCGTGGAGTACCAGAAGCAGGTGGTAAAGAATGCCAAGGCCATGGCGGCGACCTTCCTGGAGCGCGGTATCAATATCGTCTCCGGCGGCACCGAAAATCACCTGATGCTGGTGGACCTGATCGGCAAGCCCTACACCGGTAAGGACGCGGACGCGGCCCTGGGTGAGGCGAATATCACGGTGAACAAGAACGCGGTGCCCAACGATCCTCGCTCGCCCTTCATTACCTCGGGCTTGCGTGTGGGTACCCCGGCGATCACTACCCGTGGTTTTGGTGAAGCAGAGACTATCGAGTTGACCGGCTGGATGTGCGATGTGCTGGAATCCCTGGAAAACGGCACCTCGGAGCAGGTGATTGGCGAGGTTAAGGGCAAGGTGCTCGAGATCTGCGCCCGTTTTCCTGTCTACGGCTAGTTGCCTCAGGCATCCCCGCCAAGGCGGGGATCCGCCATTGCGAGTCCAGCGTCCATAGATCCAAAATATGTTACCCTTCAGCCACTTAGAATGAAGGAAGACCCTGATGCATTGTCCCTTTTGCGCCGCTGACGACACCAAGGTTATCGACTCGCGCCTGGTCGCCGAGGGCGACCAGATCCGCAGGCGGCGGGAATGCCTGAGCTGCAGCGAGCGCTTCACCACCTACGAAGTGGCGGAACTGGTAATGCCGCGCATGATCAAGCAGGACGGCAGCCGGGAGCCCTTTGACGAGAACAAACTGCGTGCCGGTTTCCTGCGGGCACTGGAGAAGCGCCCGGTCTCCGTGGAGCGTATCGAGGCGGTGATCAACCAGATCAAGAACGCCCTGCGGGCCACCGGGGAGCGGGAAGTGAAATCCCTGGTGGTGGGGGAACTGGTGATGGAGCATCTCAAGCAACTGGACCAGGTGGCCTATGTGCGTTTTGCTTCGGTGTACCGCAGCTTCCAGGATCTCTCGGAATTCCGCGATGAGCTCGAGCGCCTCGAGGCGGAGCCTTCCGCCAGCTAGGCTGGCTTTACTCCCATGGACCCCCATTTCGACACCCGCATGATGGCGCGCGCCCTGCAACTGGCGCGTCGCGGCAAGTATTCCGTCATGCCCAATCCCCATGTGGGTTGCGTGCTGGTGCGTGACGGGCATGTGATAGGGGAGGGGTTTACCCAGCCGGCCGGTGGTAACCACGCTGAAATTGAGGCCCTGCGGGCGGCCGCCGGTTGTGTTAACGGTGCCAGCGGCGCCACCGCCTATGTCACTCTGGAGCCCTGCAGTCACCAGGGTAAAACCGGCCCCTGTGCAGACGCCTTGATCGCCGCCGGGGTTAGCCGGGTGGTGGCAGCCTTGCAGGACCCCAACCCCCGGGTGGGCGGCCAGGGCCTGGAGAAATTGCGCAGCGCCGGTATTGCGGTGGACTGCGGCCTGCTGGAAAGCCAGGCGCGGCAGGTGATTCCGGGCTTTATCGCGCGCATGAGCCGCGGCCGGGGCAGGGTGCGGGCCAAGCTGGCCATGTCTTTGGATGGACGTACCGCCATGGCCTCGGGCGAAAGTCAGTGGATTACCGGGCCAGCGGCGCGCCAGGACGTGCAGCGCCTGCGGGCCATGAGCTGCGCCGTGGTGACCGGGGTGGGTACGGTGCGCTCGGATGATTGCTCGCTGACGGTCAGGCCCGATGAACTGGGCATGGACCCGGCAGCTGCGCAGCTCGCGGCCCGGCGCCAGCCCCTGCGTGTGGCCCTGGACTCCAGCTTGCAAACACCCGCTGGGGCCAAAATTCTGGATGGCAGTGCTCCCACGCTATTGTGCCACGATGAGTCCGTGGAGGTGCCCGCTGACATCATCGCCAGCGCAGTGGACCGTCTGCCCCTGGCGCGCGGTGACAGTGGCCTGGATCTGCAGGCCCTGATGGACTACCTCAGCGCGCGGCAATGCAACGAAATTCTGGTAGAATCTGGCCCCCGTTTGGCGGGCGCCCTGTTGCAGGCGGGCCTGTTGGATGAATTGATCGTATATATGGCTCCCACCCTGATGGGAGACCGGGCGCGGCCGCTGCTGCAACTGCCGCTGGATACCATGGCGCAACAGGTGCCGCTGCAAATCGAAGACGTGCGCAGGGTGGGCAGCGACTGGCGCTTTACCGTGACACCCGCCTGAGCTGCGGCAGAAGAGGAAAACAATGTTCACAGGCATAATCCAGGCCGTCGGCGAGGTGGCCGCCATGCAGCCCTCCGGTGGCGACCTGCGCTTGCGCATCCATAGCGGCAAGTTGGACCTTGGCGATGTGGCGTTGGGCGACAGCATCTGCACCAATGGCACCTGTCTGACCGTGATTGAGCTGCCGGGTGATGGTTACTGGGCGGATGTGTCGGTGGAGACCCTGAATTTCACCACCCTGGGTGACCTCAAGCCCGGCTCCAGGGTGAACCTGGAGAAGGCCCTGACCCCGGCCAGCCGCCTGGGCGGCCATATTGTCAGCGGCCATGTCGATGGTGTGGGCGAAGTGGTGAGCCTGCAGGAGGATGCCCGCTCCTGGCGTTTCGTGCTGCGCGCCCCGGATGAGTTGGCCAAATACATCGCCCACAAGGGCAGCATCTGTATCGATGGCACCAGTCTGACGGTTAATGCGGTGCACGGCGCGGAGTTCGAGCTGAATATCATTCCCCAGACCATGGCCGAAACCGTATTCGGGGAGTACCAACCCGGCAGCCGGGTCAACCTGGAGGTGGATGTGATCGCCCGCTACCTCGAGCGCCTGATGCAGGGCGACGATGCCGCGAAGCCGGGGGCGGGTAATCTGTCCATGGCCACGCTGGCGGAAAACGGCTACTTAAACTAGACACCCGTCGTGCCCGCGCAGGGGATGACGATCACGGAAAGTGTATGCAAGTAAATACTGTAGACGAATTGATCTCCGACCTCCGCCAGGGCCGTATGGTGGTGTTGCTGGACGACGATGCGGACAATCACAATGAAGGCGTGGTGATGGTGGCCGCAGAGCACTGCGATGCCGGTCATGTGAACTTCATGGCGCGCCAGGCCCGTGGCCTGGTGTGCCTGACCCTCACCGAGGAGCGCTGCCGCCAGCTGGACCTGCCACCCATGGTGGAGGGCGCGGCGGGGGAAAAATCCAATTTTACCCTGTCCATTGAGGCCACCGTGGGCATCGACACAGGTATCTCCGCCGCAGACCGGGCCCGCACCGTGCAGGCCGCGGTAGCGCCCTACGCCAAGCCGTCGGATATCGTGCAACCGGGGCATATCTTCCCGTTAACTGCCGTGCCCGGCGGGGTGTTGACCCGTGCCGGCCACACCGAGGCGGCCACCGATTACGCGCGCCTGGCGGGTCTGCTGCCCTCGGCGGTGATTGCCGATATCCTGACTCCCGATGGCATTGTGGCCGACGGCCCGGCGCTGGTGGAGTTCGCCGCCCGGCACAAGCTGAAAATAGGCACCGTGGCCGACCTGATTCATTTTCGCATGGTGAACGAGCGCACCATCCGGCGGGTGCGCGAAGGCACTGTGAACACCGCCCAAGGGGAATTCCAGTTGACGGCCTATCGCGACCAGACCGCCGGCGAGGTTCACCTGGCCCTGTCCCGGGGAGAGATCGTGCCCCATGAGCCGACCCTGGTGCGGGTGCATGTGCAGTCCACCCTGCGCGATATGGTAGGCAGTGAGATTCCAGGAAAGCCTACCTGGAACATCGCCAAGTGTCTGCACACCGTGGCCGAGAATGGCCGCGGGGTTATCGTGCTGCTGGCGCGCGCGGAAACCGCCGAGCAGCTGCTGGGCAGTATCGATATGGCCATGGGGGAGGGAGTACCCTCGGGACTGATGACCCCCGATTCCTACACCACGGTGGGCCTGGGCTCGCAGATTCTCAAGGATCTGGGGGTGGGAAAAATCCACCTGATGGGCGCCCCGATCAAGTACAATGCGATTTCCGGGTTTGACCTGGAAGTGCTGGATTTCGTGGATCCCGCCTCCTAGAACGCATTCCCGTGTCAGAAGAAAGAGAAGAAAGAAAAGGAAAACACTATGAGCGACATCAAGACAATTGAAGGCGATTTCACTGGTGGCAAGGGTACTTACACCGTGGTGGTGGGCCGCTGGAACAGCTTTGTGGTGGAGCACCTGCTGGCGGGCGCCCTCGATACCCTGAAGCGCCACGGCGTACCTGAAAAGCACATCACTATCGTGCGCGCACCGGGCGCCTTCGAAATTCCCCTGGTCTGTAAGAAAGTCGCCGCGAGGGGCGATACGGATGCCATTATCGCCCTCGGGGCTGTCATCCGCGGTGGCACGCCGCACTTCGAGTATGTGGCCGGTGAGTGCACCAAGGGCCTGGCCATGGTTAACATGGAATACGGTATCCCCGTCGCCTTCGGGGTACTCACCGTGGATACCATTGAGCAGGCCGTTGAGCGCTCCGGCACCAAGGCCGGCAACAAGGGTGAGGAAGCAGCCATGTCAGCCCTTGAGATGGTGAGCCTGCTCACTAAACTGGATTGAAATGGGGCAGGGCCAACACAACACGCTGGCCGC
>JARFQU010000067.1 GCA_029287595.1 Halioglobus sp.
TACGACGCCGGGAGGCGGCCTAAACCAGAGTGCGGTTACCCAGTTCGTTGTCGATCATCAGCAGGCCGTAGCCGTCTTCCTTCACCAGCTTCAGTTTGGAGATAATGTCGCCAACGGTGGATTCTTCTTCCACCTGCTCATTGACGAACCATTGCAGCAGGTTGTAGGTCGCGTGATCTTTTTCTTTCAGGGCCTGGTCAGACAGATTGTTGAGTTTTTCCGTCATCTTCTGCTCATGGTGCAGCGAGCTGTTGAACACTTCCAGAATGGTGCCGAAGGAGCTGGGAGGCTGGGGAATAGCCTGCAGCTCGACGTGGGCGCCCTGTTCAATCAGGTAGTTATAGATGCGGGTGGCGTGACCCTGTTCTTCCTCGTACTGCAGTTTCAGCCAGTTGGCGGCACCGTTGAAGTCCAGGTGGTTGCAGTAGGCCGACATGGCCAGGTATAGATAGGAGGAGTAAAACTCGTCGTTCAACTGTTTGAACAGTGATTTTTCCATGGCGTCGGAAATCATTGGTGCTCCATTGCTAGTAGCTGTTGGGTGTAGGCCATTCAGGCCTCTTCTTCCCGGTAACTGTCGATAGCCGGGCAGGCGCAGAACAGGTTGCGGTCACCGTACACATTATCAACCCGGTTCACTGGTGGCCAGTACTTGTAACGGCGCAGTGAATCTACGGGATAGGCGGCCTGTTCGCGACTGTAGGCGTGCTCCCAGGTATCGGCGGCGATATCAGCGAGAGTATGGGGAGAATTGGCCAGCGGGTTGTCGGTCGCGTCCAGTGCGCCCTCCTGTATCTGCCGTATCTCCTGTCGAATTGCGATCAGGGCGTCACAGAAGCGATCCAGCTCTGCCAGGGATTCGGATTCTGTGGGCTCTATCATCAATGTGCCCGCCACCGGGAAGGACATGGTAGGCGCGTGAAAGCCATAATCTATCAGACGCTTGGCGATATCTTCCTCGCTGACGCCACTGGCTTCCTTGAGCGGCCGGATATCTATGATGCACTCGTGCGCGACGTTGCCGCTGCTGCCCGTGTAGAGAATGGGATAGTGATCCCTGAGTCGGTGGGCAATGTAGTTGGCACTCAAAATAGCCACCCTGGTGGCCTGTGCCAGTCCTTCGCCGCCCATCAGCGCGATATAGGCCCAGGAAATCGGCAGGATAGAGGCGCTGCCGTAGGGCGCGGCGGATACCACATCGTTGCCAGCGTCCACTCCGGGTACCGGGCTCACCGGATTGCTGGGCAGGAAGGGTTGCAGGTGCGCGCCCACGCCGATGGGACCCATGCCCGGGCCACCGCCACCGTGCGGGATACAGAAGGTCTTGTGCAGGTTAAGATGGGAGACGTCTGCGCCAAATTTGCCCGGTGCCGCGATGCCCACCAGCGCATTGAGGTTGGCGCCATCCACGTACACCTGGCCGCCGTGCTGGTGTACCACCTCGCACAGTTCGATAATCGATTCTTCGAAGACCCCGTGGGTGGAGGGGTAGGTGACCATGATGCAGGACAGGTCCTCGCTGTGGCGCTGAGCCTTGTCGCGCAGGTCACCCATGTCCACGTTGCCCCGCTCATCGCATTCCACGATCACTATCTTCATACCGGCCAGCGCCGCACTGGCGGGGTTGGTGCCATGGGCGGAGGAGGGGATCATGCAGACCTTGCGCTGGGTGTCACCGCGGCTCTCATGGTAGCGGCGAATCGCCAGCAGGCCGGCGTATTCTCCCTGTGAACCGGCGTTGGGCTGCATGGAGATGGCGTCGTAGCCGGTGCACTCCAATAACATATGGTCCAGTTCCTGCAGCATCGCCTGGTAACCCCGGGTCTGCTGCGCCGGAGCGAAGGGGTGCAGGCCGGCAAATTCCGGCCAGGTTACCGGTAGCATCTCGGTGGTGGCATTGAGCTTCATGGTGCAGCTGCCCAGTGGAATCATGGCCCGATTCAGGGCGATGTCCTTGTCTTCCAGGTAGCGCATGTAGCGCAGCATTTCGGTTTCCGAGTGGTAGTCGTTGAACAGTGGGTGCTGCAGGTAGTCGAGGGGCCGCAGCAGGCTGTCCGGTATGCCGGCATTTTCCTGTACATCGGTATCCACACTTGCCGCGCGCGCCACGGTGGCGTCGTCGGTAAACGCTGCCCACAGCGCCTCGATATCTGCACCGGACGTGGTTTCATCCAGGGCGATACCCAGGCGATCGTCGCCGATAATGCGCAGGTTCATACCGCTGGCCAGGGCGCGCTCGACAATGGTCTGCTGCCGGTCACCTACGGTGTAGGTCAGGGTGTCAAAGAAGGTCTCGTTATCGGCCTGGAAACCCGCGTCTTCCAGGCCCCTGTGCAGGATACAGGTGAGCCGCTGGATACGGGTGGCGATGCGCCGTAGGCCGTCGGGCCCGTGATACATGGCATAGAACGCGGCCATAATCGCCAACAGCGCCTGGGCGGTACAGATGTTGCTCGTGGCCTTTTCCCGACGTATGTGCTGTTCGCGGGTCTGCATTGCCATGCGCAGCGCCTGGTTGCCGCGGCGGTCGATGGAGACGCCGATAATGCGACCCGGGGTGGAACGTTTGAAGGCGTCGCGGGTGGCAAAGAAGGCGGCGTGGGGACCGCCAAAGCCCATGGGCACACCAAAGCGCTGGCTGTTGCCCACCACCACATCGGCCCCCAGGGCGCCGGGAGATTTTACCAGCAGCAGGGACATGATATCGGTGGCCACGCACACCAGGGTTTTCGCCTCATGGGCCGTATCTATCAGTGGTGAGATATCCTCCAGGTGACCGTAGGTCCCGGGGTACTGCAGTAACAGCCCGAAGGCCTCAGTATTGCCAACGAGTTCCGTCGGGTCGCCCACCACCACTTCGATATCCAGTACCTCCGCCCGGGTCTTCACCACGGCGATGGTCTGGGGGTGGCAGTCCCGGGCCACCAGGAAGGTGTGGCTGCGGTTCTTCTTGTTCACCCGGTGCAGCAGGGTCATGGCCTCGGCCGCGGCGGTGGCCTCATCCAGCATGGAACCATTGGCCAGCTCCATGCCGGTGAGGTCCAGGATCATCTGCTGGTAGGTCAGCAGCGCTTCCAGGCGGCCCTGGGAAATCTCCGGTTGATAGGGGGTGTAAGCAGTGTACCAGCCCGGGTTTTCCAGCACGTTGCGCTGTATCACCGGCGGCGTATAGGTATCGTGGTAGCCGGTACCGATAAAGGACTTATTGACGACGTTCAGCTGTGCCATTTTTCGCAGGCGGTCGATGACGTCCTGCTCGGTCCGGGCAGCGGGCAAATTCATCGGCCGCTCGCGGCGAATGGCGCTGGGCACGGTATCGTCAATCAATGCGTCCAGGCTGTCGTAGCCGATGGTCCTGGCCATCTCGTTTTGCTGTTTTACCGTGGGGCCTATATGGCGCTGGATAAAGTCCGAGTGGTTTTCAAGGTCAAACAGGGACTGGCGGCTCATGGGGGCTCCGACGGCGACTGGGAAGGGGTGTTTCGTGGTGGTGATCCAGAGGCGCGATAGTAGCAAGAGAGCGCTGGTGCGGGCAATAAGTGTACAGCTAATGACCAACGCGGTCGGGTGCCGCCGGTTATGGCTTGATGTTACCCGGGTGCTTGCCTTTTTCCGGGCGGGGCGGTATCACTGGCAACCTTTTTGGGATGATAAGGGCTGAATCAATGCTGGAACTGGTTGCACCGGAAACCGTGGGTATGAACAGTGGGCAGTTGCAGCGCGTGGCGCAGCACCTGCGGCAGCGCTATGTGGAGCCGGGCAAGATACCCGGCAGCATTACCCTGGTGGCCAGGCGCGGCCAGGCCTGTTACCTGGACGTGCAGGGCATGCGCGACATGGAGCGCGGTACGCCGATGACCGAGGATAGCATCCTGCGCATCTACTCCATGACCAAGCCGATTACCTCCCTGGCACTTATGACCCTGCACGAGCAGGGCCTGTTTTCACTGGACGACCCGGTACATCGCTATATCCCGGCCTGGCGCGGGTTGCGGGTGTGGACGGCGGGCTCCTACCCGCTGTTCGCCAGCGAGCGCCCGGCGCGGCATATGACGATCCGCGACCTGTTCATGCACACCTCCGGCCTGACCTACGATTTCATGCGCGCCACCAACGTGGACGCGGCCTACCGCAAGTTGAATCTGGGGTGGCCAAAGCCGGACTACACCCTGCAGGATATGATCGACCAGTTGGCGCAACTGCCGCTGGAGTTCTCTCCCGGGGAGCGTTGGAACTACTCTGTGGCCACGGATGTGCTGGGTTACCTGGTGGAAATCATCAGCGGACAGAGCTTTCCTGATTACCTGCGCTCGGCGATTTTCCAACCGCTGGGCATGGTCGACACCAGTTTCGTGATCAGCCCGGACAAGGTGCAGCGCTTTGCCTCCTGTTACGAGCGCAATATGAACAAGGAAATGGTGCTCAATGACGACGGCCAGGACAGCCGCTATACCAGCTGCAGCTTTTATTCCGGTGGGGGAGGGCTGATATCCACGGTGCACGACTACTATCGCTTCTGCCAGATGCTGCTGAACGGCGGCTCCCTGGAGGGGCAGCGTATTATCGGGCCGCGCACCCTGGCCTTCATGACCCGTAATCACCTGCCCGGGGGTGCCGATATGTCGGCCTTTGCCACCGGCGGTTTCAGCGAATCGGCGTACCAGGGCGTGGGTTTCGGCCTGGGTTTTGCCAGCAAGCTGGACCCCGTGAGCAATGGCTATCCTGCCTCTGCGGGCAGCTATTTCTGGGGCGGACTGGCCAGCACCCTGTTCTGGGTGGACCCGGCGGAGGAACTGGTCGTGGTATTCATGACCCAGTTGATGCCTTCCAGCACCTTCAATTTCAGGGGACAACTGGAGAATATTATCTACGCCGCGCTGGAATAAGGGTGGCCTGGTCCGTAATGGGTGCCCTGCGGACTCTCCATGCCCGCATCCTTCCAATGGGAATACTTCCCATTTGTGGTTGTAAATGAGAATGATTAGCATTAAGATCCCTTCCATCTGATCTGCCGCGACCTGAAGTGCGTGCAGTAAAAAAGTTGAGGGGAAGTTATGCAGCGCTGTATTCTCGCCGCGGCCATGGCTGCGGCTCTGAGCACCGCCGTCCAGGCCAATAATGAGAGTCTGGAAGAGGTCACCATCATTGGCAGCCGCGAGGCGGCGCAGAACCTGGCGGGCTCCGGATCGGTAGTGGATTTCGAGCAAATCCAGATCGAGTCCGCCAATGACATCAACCAGTTGCTGAAAACCGTTCCCGGAATATACATCCTGGAGGAGGACGGCTACGGCCTGCGCCCCAATATCGGTATTCGCGCGGCTACCTCCGAGCGCTCCTCCAAAATTACCCTGATGGAAGACGGTGTGCTGATCGCCCCGGCGCCGTACTCCAACCCTGCGGCTTACTACTTCCCCACCGCCATGCGCATGCACAGTATTGAAGTGCTCAAGGGCGCTCCCCTGCTGCGCTATGGGCCCCAGACGACGGGTGGGGTGATTAATATGGTGTCTACACCCATTCCCGATGAAAACACTGGCGCGGTGAATTTCGCCTATGGCGAGAATGCCGAGGTGGATACGCTGGCCAATTACGGTGGCCGCGCCGGCGCCTTTGGTTACCTGGTGGAGACTGCCCAGCGCCGCAGTGATGGTTTCAAAGACATTGACCGCAGTGGTTCCGATACGGGTTACGACATCGAGGATTACCTGGTGAAACTGAGCTGGGAAGGAGCGCGGCAGAGTCTGCTGTTCAAGGGCCAGTACTCGCAGGAGACGTCAGACGAGACCTACCTGGGTCTTACCGATGACGATTTTAATCGCGACGAGGACCGCCGTTACGGGCTCAGCGAACCCGATGAGATGGACAATGACCACCATGGTTACAACCTGGTGTACCGGCGGGAGTTCAGTGACAGCATCGATATGAGCGTCACCGGCTATTACAACGAATTTTCTCGCAACTGGTTCAAGCTCAATGGCGGTGGCAAGTTTGTCGACGCTGCCAACGCGGGGGACGATTTCGCCCGGGGTGTACTGGACGGAAGCCAGGATATCGAGGGCCTGGAATACAAGCATAACAACCGGGACTACGAGTCAAAAGGTGTTGAACTCAACTTCGATATGGCCTTTGGCAAGCACCAGCTGGCGCTGGGTGGGCGGGTCCATCGGGACGAGATGGACCGCTTTCAGCGGCGAGATTACTACGACCAGGTCGACGGTGAGCTGTTTTACGTGAGTACCACCGCACCCACCGGGAGTAACAACCGGGAAGAGAAAGCGGACGCCGTGAGCCTGTGGGCAGTGGACAGCTGGCAGGTGACCGATGCGTTCAACCTCAACCTGGCCATGCGCTACGAGGACGTGGAGTCCCAGCGTAAAGAGTGGGCCAATCCGCAGCGTACCGAGCTGGGCGGCCGCCGTGACAATGACAACGACGAATTGCTGCCCGGGGCATCCTTCACCTATGACCTGGGCGACAGCTGGCAGCTACTGGCCGGCGTGCACGAGGGTTTTTCTCCCCTGGGTGGCGGCGCCAGGGAAAACGAGGACCCGGAGACCAGTACCAATTGGGAGGCGGGCATTCGCTATCGCGGCAGCTGGTTTGTGGAGGCCATCGGTTTCTACAGCGATTTCGATAACAAGACTGAAAATTGCTCCGATGCCAGCCCCTGTAGCGACGGCTCTACCACGGGTACCTTCAACACCGGCAAGGCAGAGATCTACGGTGTGGAAGTGCAGGCGGGAAGCCAGCTGCAGCTCGCTGATTTCGTGGTGCCGGTGGACCTGATGTATACCTATACCGACGCCACCGTGAGCGAGGACAACCTGGAACAGGGTGTTCGGGACGGCGACAAGCTCGCGGCGATTCCGGAGAACACCTTCAGCCTGCGCCTGGGTCTGGAAACTGCGATGGGCTGGAACAACTACATGGTGGCCAAGTATACCGACGAGATGTGCATGAACGTGGGTTGTAACAATGGCGGCACCCGATTCGACCGCAGCGAAGACATTTTCGTGGTGGATTACATCAGCCGCTACGCCATCAACGACGCGGCCCTGGTATTCCTGAAAGTGCAGAACCTGTTCGACCAGCAGGATATCGTCTCCCGCCAGCCCGACGGTGCGCGCCCGAACAAGCCGCGCACCGCGTCACTGGGTGTGGAATACCGCTTCTGACATACGGGCCGGCCACGCGCACCGCTAATAGCTGACCTCAACCACGAAGTAGGTCTTGTCCCCGGACGGACTCTGGACGACAACCTCGTCGTCCAGGGTTTTGCCCAGTAGCGATCGCGCCATGGGCGAATCCATACTCAACTTGCCGGCCGCCAGGTCAAATTCATCGGGCCCGACGATGCGCCAGCGATGTTCCTCGCCGTTCTCATCCTCCAGTGTCACCCTGGCACCGAAGAAAATCTTGCCGGGATCATCCGGGGTGCGCTGCACCACTTCCAGTTCATCCAGTCGCTTGTTGAGGAAGCGCACCCGGGAATCGATCTCCCGCAGACGGCGCTTGCCGTAGATGTAGTCGCCATTTTCCGAGCGATCCCCGTTTTTGGCGGCCTCGTGCACAGCGTTGGTCACCACCGGCCGCTCCACTTTCCACAACTGGTGCAGTTCTTCGCGCAGGGCCTGCTCGCCCTCGGGGGTGATGTATTTGGAGCCGCGTCGGCGCGGTGGTCGGTATCTGCTCATGGACGCCATTCTAGCGCTTGCGTCGCCGCAACAAAATGCCGCTGGACTACCCGGGGGTTCACTGTTAGAAATAAGCGCCGCAAAACCAGATCACGGAGACTGCTATGGCCCTCGCGCCCCGCCGACTGAAACCCCATTGCGCCCTGCTGGGCGCGCTGCTGCTCGCACCCCCTATGGCCGCCGCCGCGCAGTGTGTGTCGCTGCAGGGCCAGCTGGTTCAGGGTGGCCTGGTATGGGGCCAGGCGGCGCCGGGTAGCCGGGTTACCCTGGATAAAAACCCTCTGGATGTGCTGTCAGATGGCACCTTTATCGCCGGTTTTGGCCGCGATGCGGCGCCCGGTGCGGAACTGGTGGTGACAGGGCAGGGCAGTTGTACCCAGGCGCTGCAGATTGCGCGCCGCGAATACAATATCCAGCGGGTGGAGGGCGTGCCCCAGGAAACCGTGACACCGCCGCCGGAACAGCTGGAGCGCATCCGCAGAGAGCGCGAACTGGTGCGCAATGCCAAAATCCAGACCCTGCGCCGGCCCGATCTACTGCAGGCTGCCCTGGCGGGTTTCCAGTGGCCAGCAGTGGGCCCGATATCCGGGGTCTATGGCAGCCAGCGGGTGTATAACGGCGAGCCCCGCAGTCCCCACTACGGTGTGGATGTGGCCATGCCCACCGGCACCCCGGTGCTGGCACCCGCTGCGGGGGTGATCACCCTGGCCGAGCCGGACCTGTTTTACTCCGGCGGCACCATCATCCTGGATCACGGTTATCGCCTGTCTTCCTCTTTCCTGCACCTGAGCAAAGTGTCGGTGGAAGTGGGCCAGGAAGTGCGGGCCGGGGACGTGATCGGCGAGATCGGCGCCAGCGGACGCGCCACCGGGCCGCACCTGGACTGGCGTATGAGCTGGCGCAGCCAGCGCATTGACCCACAATTGCTCGTGCCACCCATGCCCAAGCCCTGAAAAAGGCCGTATAATACCGCCCCTCTTTTGGATCGTGATACGGCAATGGGTGGCACGGTAATGATAGACAAGAAGTTACTCAGCATCCTGGTGTGCCCGGTAAGCAAGGCGCCCCTGGAATACGACAAGGACAAGGACGAGCTGATCTGCAAGGCCAGCGGCCTGGCTTACCCGGTGCGCGACGGCATTCCGGTGATGCTGGAAAGCGAGGCACGACAGCTCACCGCCGACGAGAAACTGGGCTAGGGAAAGCGTAATGTCAGACACTATTTTCGGCAAGATTGTCAGCGGTGAAATCCCCAGCGAATTCCTCTACGAGGATGAACACTGTGTGGCCATCAACGACATCAGCCCCCAGGCGCCGGTGCATGTACTGGTGATCCCGAAAAAGGGCATCCCCCGGTTGGTGGATGCGCAGATCGAAGACCAGGACCTGCTCGGTCACCTGCTGCTGGCTGCCGGCAACATCGCCGAGCAACTGGGTGTGGCTGAGGCTTTCCGCCTGATTATCAACAACGGCTCCGGCGCGGGCCAGACGGTATTTCACCTGCACCTGCATATCATCGCGGGTCGTGAATTTGCCGAGGGACATATGGCCGGCTGACCGCCGGCTGGCCATCATTTCTAACTGAGAACAACTATGAAAACCGTAGAGATACGCGAAGCGTTCCTGAATTTTTTTGAGCAGCACCAGCACACCCGGGTGGATAGCAGCTCCCTGGTGCCGGGCAATGACCCGACGCTGCTGTTCACCAACGCCGGCATGAACCAGTTCAAGGATACCTTCCTGGGTGCCGACCCGCGCTCTTATCACCGGGCCACCAGCAGTCAGCGCTGCGTGCGTGCCGGCGGCAAGCACAATGACCTGGAAAACGTGGGCTACACCGCGCGCCACCACACCTTTTTCGAGATGCTGGGCAACTTCAGTTTCGGCGATTACTTCAAGCGCGAGGCGATACAGTTCGCCTGGAACTTCCTTACCGGGACACTGGCACTGCCGCCGGAGCGCCTGTGGGTGACCGTGCATATCAGCGATGATGAAGCGGAACAGATCTGGATCAATGACATCGGCTTCCCCAAGGAGCGAATCTCCCGCCTGGACGAGGACAACTTCTGGCAGATGGGTGACACCGGCCCCTGCGGCCCTTGTTCGGAAATCTTTTACGACCACGGCCCCGATGTGCCGGGGGGACCTCCCGGCTCGCCCGATGACGACCTGGATCGCTATGTCGAAATCTGGAACCTGGTGTTCATGCAGTACAACCGCGATGCCAGCGGCACCATGAACCCACTGCCCGCGCCCTCGGTGGATACCGGTATGGGGCTGGAGCGTATCGCCGCGGTCATGCAGGGGGTGCACAGCAACTACGAGATCGACCTGTTCCAGGCGCTGATCAAAAAAGCGGCGCAGATACTGGAGGTCAGCGATCTGGACAACAGCTCACTGCGGGTCATCGCCGACCACATCCGCTCCTGCGCCTTCCTGGTGGCGGACGGCGTACTGCCGGGGAATGAAGGCCGCGGCTACGTGCTGCGCCGTATCATCCGTCGCGCCATTCGCCACGGCAACAAGCTGGGTGCAACCCGGCCTTTTTTCCATCGCCTGGTAGGAACCCTGGCGCAGCAGATGGGTGACGCCTACCCGGAGTTGGTAAAGGTGCAGGCCCAGGTGGAAAAAGCACTATTAAATGAGGAAGAGCAGTTCGCCAAAACCCTGGACCACGGTATGCAGATCCTGGAGGAAGCGCTGGCTGAAGTATCCGGCGGTGAGATTCCCGGCGAAGTGGTGTTCAAGCTCTACGATACCTACGGCTTCCCGGTGGATCTCACCAACGATATCGCCCGGGAGCGCGGCCTGTCCCTGGATATGCAGGGTTACGATGCCGCCATGGCACAGCAGCGTTCCCGTTCCCAGGAAAGCGGCAGCTTCAAGGTCGATTACAACGAGGTACTCAAGCTGGACGGCCATACCGAGTTCACCGGCTACGAGAACCTGCACGGGGAGGGTACGGTAACGGCCCTGCTGCGCGACGGTGAACAGGTCACCAGCCTGGGGACTGATGAGTCCGGCGTGGTGGTGTTGAGTAATACGCCCTTTTACGGCGAGTCCGGCGGCCAGGTGGGCGATACCGGTTACCTCAGTGCCAGGGGTGTGCGCCTGCAGGTGACCAATACCACCAAGACATCTGACCAGCATCTGCACCATGTGAAGGTACTGGAAGGCAGTGTCAGTACCGGCGATATCCTGGACGCCCGGGTAGATGATTCCCTGCGCCAGCGCACCCGTCTCAATCACTCCGCGACCCACCTGTTGCACGCCGCCCTGCGCACCGTGCTGGGCGATCATGTGCAGCAAAAAGGCTCCCTGGTGGACGCTGAGCGCCTGCGCTTTGACTTCTCTCACTTCGAGGCGGTCGCCCCGCAGGAGCTTAAGACCATAGAGAATATGGTCAACGAGCAGATTCGCGCGAATACCGAGGTGACCACGCGCCTGATGAATATGGACCAGGCGGTCGAGGCCGGGGCCATGGCACTGTTTGGCGAAAAATATGGTGACGAGGTGCGCGTGCTGTCCATGGGAGAGGACGATTTCTCGGTGGAGCTGTGTGGCGGAACCCACGTTAGCCGCACTGGTGACATCGGCCTGCTGCGCATCGTATCGGAATCCGGCATCGCCTCCGGTGTGCGCCGCATCGAGGGCGTCACCGGCGCCGGCGCCCTGGCCCTGGGGGACCAGGCGGAGCAGCGCCTTGCCGCGGTGTGCGATGTGGTGAAAGGCACCGTGGACTCGGTGGCGGACAAGGTGGCTGCCCTGCGCAGTGAAAACCGCGAACTGGAAAAGGAAATTGCCCGCCTCAAGCAAAAGCTGGCCACCTCCGCCGGGGGTGACCTCACCTCGGGTGCAGTGGACGTGCAGGGTATCAAGGTGCTGGCGGCCAACGTGGACGGCGCCGATGCCAAATCATTGCGCGATACGCTGGACCAGTGCAAAAACAAGCTGGGCAGCGCGGTGATCCTGCTCTCGGCGGTGACTGACGACAAGGTGGCCCTGGCCGCCGGCGTGACCAAGGATCTTACCGACCGGGTGAAAGCCGGTGACCTGATGCGTGAATACGCCCAGCGCCTGGGTGGTAAAGGGGGCGGTCGTCCGGATATGGCCCAGGGCGGCGGCAGCGACGTGCAGGCACTGCCGGAAGTACTCAAAACCGTGCCCGACTGGGTTTCCGAACAGCTGGGTTGATGTGAATAGTGGGGCGCTTTCGGGCGCCCGTTCCTGTTTAATTGTTGTCCGCTTTAGTGTTTAATAGCGCCCCTTTTTTGATGGGGTGTGCGAGCCGGCAGCACCGCGAGTATTCATGAGTCTGATAGTCCAGAAATTTGGTGGCACCTCGGTAGGCAGTATCGAGCGTATTGAGCAGGTGGCTGAGAAGGTCGCCGGCTTTCGCGCGGACGGCCACAGCATCGTGGTTGTGGTGTCTGCCATGAGCGGAGAAACCAATCGCCTGATCGCCCTGGCCCATGAGGTGCAGGAGCGCCCCGTGGCGCGGGAAATGGACGTACTGATCTCCACGGGCGAGCAGGTGACCACGGCACTGTTGAGCATGGCCCTGAACAAGCGCGGGGTGAAAGCCAGATCCTATAACGGCAGCCAGGTGCGCATTCTTACCGATGATGCGCACACCAAGGCGCGGATTCGTGAAATCGACGACGCGCGCCTGCACGCCGACCTGGATCAGGGCTACGTCATCGTGGTGGCCGGCTTCCAGGGTGTGGACGAAAACGGCAATATCACTACCCTGGGGCGGGGCGGTTCCGACACCACTGCAGTGGCGTTGGCGGCGGCCCTGAAAGCCGATGAGTGCCAGATATATACGGATGTCGATGGTGTCTATACCACCGACCCCCGGGTGGTGGACGGCGCCCGTCGCCTGTCCCACATTACCTTCGAGGAGATGCTGGAAATGGCCAGCATGGGCTCCAAGGTGTTACAGATTAGAGCGGTGGAGTTCGCCGGGAAGTACCAGGTGCCCCTGCGCGTGCTTCACAGCGTCAAGGACGGCCCCGGAACACTGATTACAATAGAGGATGACAGCAAAATGGAAACGCCCACTATTGCAGGCATCGCCTTCAATCGCGACGAGGCGAAATTGACTATCGAGGGCGTGCCGGACATGCCCGGCGTGGCCTACCGTATCCTGGGCCCGATTGGTGAAGCCAATATCGAGGTGGACGTTATCGTGCAGAACGTGGCGCACGACAAGACGACAGACTTTACCTTTACCGTCTCCCGCAGCGAGTTGGCGCGCGCTGAGGAAGTGCTGAACAAGGTGGCGAGTGAAATCAACGCCCGCAAAGTCACCAGCGATAACAAGATCGCCAAGGTCTCTGTGGTGGGCGTAGGTATGCGCTCCCACGCCGGTGTGGCCAGCCAGATGTTTGCGGCGCTGGCCGAGGAGGGGATCAATATCCAGATGATTACTACCTCCGAGATCAAGATATCCGTTATTATCGAAGAGAAGTTCCTGGAGCTGGCGGTGCGTTCGCTGCATTCCTCGTTCGAACTGGAAAAGGAACCTCTGGACGAAAACGCTGCCTGATAAGAGGTAGAGAGCGACGGGCAGTGCGCAAGGAATGATATAAAGCCATACTTCATATCATTATGTTTTTGGCAATCTGGGCTAAAATGATCAAAGAGGGAGTGCACTTAACCGAATGCAAGAGCACTCGGAAGTGGATTGTCGCGTGCCTGCAGGGCCGCCCTGCAGACACAAGGCTGGAGTAGGAAAAGTATGCTGATTTTAACTCGCCGTGTTGGAGAGTCGCTCATTCTGGGTGACGATATAACCGTCACCGTACTAGGCGTAAAAGGCAACCAGGTGCGCATAGGCGTCAACGCGCCCCGCGATGTGTCCGTGCACCGCGAAGAGATCTATAACCGTATTCAGGACGACGACGAAAGCAGTCCCGAAGAACCGGAATAAATCCCTCCAACCCCTTTGTATGACTTTGATTTTGCACTGTTAGTTGGTATTATGCCGCGCCTGTGACCGGGCGCGTCTGAACGGTCACCTGCGTGCAAACGCTGAAAACATCAACACAAGTTTTTGGAGAGCTGGCCGAGTGGCTGAAGGCGCACCCCTGCTAAGGGTGTATAGGCTAATACCCTATCGAGGGTTCGAATCCCTCGCTCTCCGCCATATATCTATCTGATTTTGGCTCTCCCCCATTAAGGGGGGATGGGCCGATATTCACTAAACCCGGTTAATGATGCCATCCCACCCGCAATGGGTTCTCTGTCAAAATTCCAGCTCTATTTGAAATTTTGCCCGACGTTCCACCCGCGAGTTTCCGACTGGTGTTTTCGATGTCGTAATCCGCGGCAAATGCAAGAAACAGAGCAGCTGGGAGACTCCCAACCCATGCGCTCTAAGTGTTTCATGGGTCATCCAGCTAATCTTGCCAAAGTGTAGTTTTTAAACTACGATTGCGCCATGTATGAAGTCGAGCAAACGGAAGAGTTCGAAGCCTGGCTCGGCAAGCTCCGTGACCGGAAAGCCGCAGCCCGGGTAGCTGCCACCGTTCAACGACTGAGCATGGGCCTCATTGCTGACTGGAAAGCCGTGGGCGGTGGAGTACACGAAATTCGCCTGGTTTATGGACCTGGCTACCGTGTCTACTTCGCCTTTCAAGGTAAAAGGGTAATCCTGCTACTGTGCGGCGGCGATAAATCCAGCCAGAAACGAGACATCACCAGGGCTAGGAAATTGAAGGAGGAATACTGCAATGGCTAAACAAGCTCTCAAATTCGACGCAGCGGCCGTCCTCGACTCTGACGAGGCGATCGCCGAATACATGGCAGCGGCTTTCGAAACCGAAGACGCAGCCTTTATAGCTGATGCGGTCGGCGTAGTCGCCCGTGCACGCGGGATGAGCGATATCGCCAGGGAATCCGGCCTGTCCCGCGAACAACTCTATCGTTCGTTCAGCGCGAACGGGAACCCCACCCTCAAGAGCCTGTTGGCCGTCATGAGGGCTCTGGGCATGAAGGTTACGGCTGAAGCGCTTACCGGCGTCTCGTCAAATAACTCCAGGAACACGAAAAAACGCAAGGCTTCTGCGAAAGCAAAAATTGCCACCAAAACCTGACCTCGACAGACAAAAAAGAACGCGACCTCACGACCGAGGAAGTCTTCCGCCGCATGAAAGGTCGGTGCAAGTGCCTTTAAAACGTGCCTGAAAATTGGGGTCGGAAAATTGGAAACTTGGGTTCGGAGTAATATTTCACTAAAAGGAAAGGGTGATCGATGATCGCACCTACCCGAAAATCTTACTCTGACCCCATTTCCCCGAAGGAAACCCCACATCCCGCATGGCTCGAATTAAAGGGGTACGGTCAAACTAGTTTTCTTGTTCAATGGCGGTGCTCGGCCGACGCCGCCGCCAACTGCCTCGCTCCCCAGGAAACGGCGGCCAGAACAATGGCAATAGCGGCTCCGAACTCCAGTAGTTCTCGGGAGTCGTGACTGCTCAGTGCCTGTTCAACAAAGTCCAGCAGCAGAACGATAGTCGCCAGCTTCACCAATGTGATCTTCAAATCCACAAAGCTGCGCGAGTTCATGGCCTCTGGCAGCTCTATCGAATCGTCGACGAAGAGCTTGTATACACCAACCGCGATGATGTGCAGGCCGACGCTCAGCAAGAAGAAATCTACAACTTTCAGAAAACTCGCAGCTACCTCCCTGATCGAGTAAACATCCCAGCCATCACTGGTCACTGCATTGAAGACCGTAACGATGGCTGCAATGGTGGTTAGCAAATAGAGAGAGATGGCGCAGACGAGAATAGCAATCACTGCGATGTACGTGAGGTTTCTACTCTTGCTCAGTATGGTTTTTAACATGCCAGGGAGCTCTCTCTCAGTGAGGGGTGATAACCGTCTTAGGGACGGTATAGTGCATTGTGTAGCCTGTTCAGGCCGCTCGGTTCCGGTTTTTCCATGCTCGTCCCCGTGTTTCGGAATCAGTCTCTTCCAAATTCTCCTGCAATTCCAGTTGTGATTCCGAGAGTTCTTCTTCAGCTATCTCCGCTGCGGATTCAGCCATTTCCACACTCTGTCCCGCCATTACGTTTACGGCTGCAGTGGGTGTCTCTGCCGGTGGTCGTATGGCCTTGCCCATGACACAGGTGGCTGCAACTGCTGCGCAGCCGGTGATTACGGCTGCGCTAAGTGCCTGGTCTCCGAATGTACCGCCCGGCAGCATCACTACCAGTGCGCCAAGAATAGCGCAGATGGAGTTCATGATCAGCATAGTGGTGGATATATCCATGAGGGAGTGCCCTTCAGCCCGATCAAACGCGAGAGCTGCTCCTACCGAGTACATGGGGTAAAGCGATCCGCCCAGTATGAACAACATCAGAAATGCTGCCACCTGAACGATAACACCTCTGTCGCCGCCGATGTTCTGCCCATCTCCACCCTTGAACAGCATACCGATCATTAGTACGGCCATCACAACGGCAGAGATGGTGAGCAGCAGGCTGCGCCGTTCCATATGGTCCGAGAGCATCCACAGTGGCCACTGGCACAGTAGGCGGTCCAGGTAAATCGTCCCGACTGCCAGTGCGACGATATCTTCATGGGTGTCGTGTTCTGCGAGGTAGAACGGCAGTATGGAAATCAGGCTTGTGGTGCAAAACCCGGCGGTGAAGGCGGCGGCTGTGGCTGGCGCAGAAACGAAGGTCAGCGGTCGAATGTAACTGGGCGCGCTTTCGCCCAGGGTAGGCTGTTTCGTGGTACCCAGCGCCACCAGTACAACGGCGAGATTCATTGTGAGCGCGAACGTGAGAATGAAGCCATCTTCCCGCGAGTCTATGGTCAGGAAAAACACCTGACTCAGGAAGGAAGCCAGCCCCAGGAACACGGAGTAGACGGCCAGAATCCTGCCTCGTTGTTCATTGGGCGCCTTGTCATTGATCCAGGAATCAGCAATCGCCATGGCGGCTGCGACTACTGCGACGTCCAAATGGCTGTCCCCGTTTCTCGGCAATGATGATTGCCACCAGAGTCATTACGGCGGCATTGGTGAATTGCCCGAAGAAGGGTGAGCCGATTAGGGAGGCCAGATTGAGCAGGATCGACCGCATCAATGTCTAAAACTACATTGATTGGCACAGAATGCTATCGCTCTATGCCAGATAAAGCCAGACTAGCCGGGCTGATATGTTTTGACCTGTCCAGTATTGGCTCAATATTTTTTCATGGTTCCTTTCATTCAGGCAGCTTAGCTCAGAACACAGCCAGCAGTTTGCGATGGTGGATCATGCTGATATGCGAGGGTTGGTTACCTCCAGACTTCACTGCATCGCGGAGCTGGCCTTTCTCTAGTAGCAGGGATCATCGACCGGGAATGCCCATTGGGGATTTTTCACCTGCCGACACCGATATAGCCCGAACAAGGGTTCTCCACACCGGCTGACTGTGCCCTGAGTTAAGCTGCCTCAATCCTCCTGTTTACTGTGTTTTTAGGGTTGTAGCGTTCGTTAAGCGGCCTGCGTGACCTGGCGTTCAGGCAGCCGTGCCATTTCAATGCACACGATATGCCAGATAAACCCAACCAGCTCCCGGGCAATCGCCACACACACCAATTTCTGGTTCTTGCCCGATTCAATCAATCGGCGGTAACGCCCACATAAGCGCCTCTGGGCTCGCCAGGCGTCATCGCTGGCATTGACCGCCTTGCGCTTCAAGTGCATGGTCTGGCGGGCCTGGAAGCGGTAACTCCAGGCCGACTCCACCAGTATTCGACGGGCGTAGCCATTACCCGTCAGAGTGATTGCTCCCTGTCGACGACGTTTTCCCGTGCTGTGTTCACTGGGCACCAGGCCAAGAAAGGCCATCAACTGTTTGGGATTGTCGAAGCGACTGATATCACCCAGTTCCGACAGCAGTGTAATGACCGCCAACTTATCAATACCTCGCAACGCCACCAGGGAATCCACCACCGGCGCCAGTGACCACGATGGCAGCGCCAGCAATATCTGGTCCATCAGATCCGCTACCCGACGACTGGCGGCCTTGACCGCATTGATATATTCCTGCAACACCACATGCTGCCAGGCATGAGGAAACTCTGGCGATTCCAGCCAGTTGTAGTGAATTTAGGTCCAGCGCGTTTTGTTCGATGGCCAGTTGTGGCCCTGGCGTAAAACAAAAGCGTTCAACTGCTGGCAGGCCTTCAACTCCTGTGACTTCATGTCCGAGCGGGCCCGGGTGAGGTCGCGCATCGCTTCCTGTTCATGACCAGGAACCCAGACGGCCGTCAGGTCACCGCCTCGCAGGTACTGCGCCAGTTTCAAGGCATCCCGCCGGTCCGTTTTGACCCTTTCACCGGGTTTGTGGGGTATCTTCGTCGGCGCCACTACCTCACAGTCGTGCCCTGAAGCGACGATCTGCCGATACAGGTGATAACCCGTGGGGCCTGCTTCGTAGCAGAACAATAGCAACTCACCTGAGAATTCGTCACTGAGCCGCTGAATCAGCTTATTGACCGTCTTTTTGTTGTGTGCCACCTCCCCTCGGTATTGGCCGTTAGCCCGTCCCGGAAGTGCGACCGCGTAGGTGATCGTGTCTTTGTGCACGTCCATGCCGATATAGGCCGCATGATGATCAATGGCCGGGTCACTTTTCAACACGTTAGCCAGTGCGGATTTGTTCTCATTCTTGACGGATTTTGGGGTAAAGTTGGCCATTCCTGCCCTCCTCAATGTGGCTCTGCCACGGTAGTTGTCTCAACATCCATGGTAATCCACGAACTTTGAGGTAGGGCAGGTCAAATCATTATGTCTAGGGTATACGCAACTGAACAAACCACAGCGAATTTCCCCGATGCTCAACAGATACTTTGTCGCTGCCCTGACTCTGGTTGATGTAGCTTGCGCCGACAATACGGAATACAGCACCACGTCCACTTCACCCGCCGCGGAGACGAAGGGGGAATTGCGCTGTGATCCGCAAGGGCTACCGCCCATCCCGAACGTCCGCTATACATCTGTTGAGCGCCTGGAGCTGCCCGTACCCCATTGTGCTGTGACCGGTGTCATCGGTACGGAAACCGGCCATCGGGGCCATCCCATCGACGGCAGTTGGGCGCTGAATCATCTCGAGCGCATCGTCAGTTTTGGGTACCAGGCAGTGCACCGCACCGCTATCACCGCAAAAGCACTGGCCATTGGCTACTACGGAGAAAGCATCTCTCGCAGGCTCTTTGTGGGTTGCTCGCGGGGTGGCGGACATGGCCTGATGGAGGCTCAGCGCTACCCCGAGGATTTTGACTGCATTGTGGCCATGGCGCCGGCCTATGACTGGACCGGCGAGCTCGTGGCTCGCAATGTAACGCTGGCCCAGTAAATGTTTCCGGACCCGAAGGATCTGTCTATTGCCGCCGTGTCGGAGGCCAAGCAGCGCCTGCTTGGCGAGGCGATACTGGAGCAGTGTGACGCCATTGATGGTCTTGCCGACGGCACTATCAATAATCCCCTGCTGTGTGAATTTGATCCTGTGTTCCTGACCTGTGTCGAGGAATCGGACCCGGATTGCCTCAATGCGCGAGAGCTCGCAGCGGTCAATGCCGTCTACTCTGATGTGTCGGTCGACGGCAGGCGGGTAGCCCACGGGCTTCCAAAAGGGGCGGAACTGACTCCGGGCGGCTGGTCGCGCTGGCTAAGCGCTGGCATCGGGCGAACGCATACGGCGAGTTTTCAGGGGAGCGTGGCTGAGGCGAGCACTCATGCGGCTCCCGGAGTACCCAATGCGGGATTTGGCTGTAGTACCGCCATCATGAAGTACCTGGTACTACATGACCCCGACTGGGATTAAACGGACTATGACTTCTCCACGTACGCCCATGATATAGCACCGGTGTCATTGACGCTCGATGCTCCCAATCCTGATCTCGATGCGTTTCGCGCACGAGGTGGCAAGCTGCTGCTGACCAATAGCTGGGAAGAAGTGGTCATAACACTGGCCAGTTGGTATCGTTATATAAGGTCATAACGTAGCTTGGACAAGAACCATGAACAGACTTTTCACAATTATTATCGCCGCGACGACTGCCTGCGGCCTGACTGCGGCAACCTGGGCTGCCGGAGGGGGAGGCGCCGAAATCCAGTACGCTGACCCGGACAAGCACTTCCATCCCAAGGGTAAGCCCCCGTCCAGGTACACCCTCGAGGTGATCGAGGCGGCCCGCAACAGCATGCCCTTCAGTGACCAGCGGGATTTCGAGGAAGCGCGCAGGGGCTTCATCGCACCGCTGGATGCCAAGGTCATCAAGGCCGACGCAGGACACGTTGCCTGGGATATCGCGCGCTACGATTTTCTTGCCGACGACCGGGAATTCGATTCCGTGCATCCCTCGCTCAAGCGCCAGGGCTGGCTCAACCAGATTACCGGCCTCTACCAGGTCACCGACGGCATCTACCAGGTGCGGGGGCTGGACCTTGCCAACATCACGTTTATCCGTGGCAAGACCGGCTGGATCGTCTTCGATCCGCTGACAGCCCGCGAGACAGCGCGGGCCGGTCTGGCACTGATCAATGAG
This sequence comes from Halioglobus sp., assembly GCA_029287595.1. Taxonomy (GTDB): domain Bacteria; phylum Pseudomonadota; class Gammaproteobacteria; order Pseudomonadales; family Halieaceae; genus JAACFI01. The sequence goes on from JARFQU010000067.1 coordinate 20,248, forward strand.
CAGGTAGAAGAGCTGCCTGTCTCAGCGGTGGTCTACTCGCACTCTCACGCCGATCACTTTGGCGGTGTCCGAGGAGTCGTGGACCCGGAGCGGCTGGCGGCCGGCAAAGTCGAGATCATCGCACCGCTGGGTTTCATGCAGGAAGCCGTATCGGAGAACGTCTACGCGGGCAATGCCATGAACCGACGCCTGTTTTACCAGTACGGTGTGCTGCTGCCAGCCAGCCCCTTCGGCCACGCCGGTCAGGGCCTCATGCAGAACGTTGCCGCCGGCAACGTCGGACTGTTGCCCCCAACCTACGTGGTTGAGGACGCCATCGAGGAGCGCATGGTCGACGGCGTGCGCATGATTTTCCAGAACACGCCGGGGACCGAGGCTCCCTCGGAGATGAACACGTATCTGCCGGACAAGAAAGCGCTGTGGATGGCGGAAAACGTGACCAGCACCATACACAACATCTATACCCTACGCGGAGCACAGGTCCGCGACGCACTGGCTTGGTCGAAGTTCATCTCCCGGGCGCTCTATCTCTATGGCAGGGAAGCCGACGTTATGTTCGCGTCACACCACTGGCCGCGCTTCGGTAACGAGCGGGTGCAGGAGGTTCTGCGCGGCCAGCGTGACGCCTATGCCCACCTAAACAACCAGGTGCTGCACTACGCCAATCAGGGCGTGACTATCAACCAGATTCACAATGTATACAGTCCGCCGGAAAGCCTCGAGAAGGCCTGGTACGCACGCGGCTATCACGGGTCGCCGGAGCACAACAGTCGCGGGGTCATAAACCGTTTCCTCGGCTACTGGGACGCGAACCCCACTACCCTGATCCCTCTCAGCCCGGAGGACTCAGCGCCGCTGTACGTGGAGATGATGGGCGGCGCCAAGGAGATCATGCGCCGCGGGCGTAAGCTGTTCAAGGAAGGCAAGTACCGCCTCGCGCAGGAGATTCTCGACAAGCTGGTCTGGGCGGAGCCCGAGAACCAGGCGGCAAAGGATTTGCTCGCCGATGTCGGGGAGCAGATCGGCTACCAGCAGGAAAACCCGGGTCTCCGGAACAGTTTCCTGGCCGGCGCTTATGAGCTGCGCTCGGGTATTCCCCAGGGTGATTCCCCGAAGTCATCGGGGCCGGACATGATCGGCGCCATGTCCACCGAACTGTTTCTGGACTTCATCGGTATCCGCATGGATAGCAAGAAAGCCGAGGCGCTGGAGAGCTACAAGATCAACCTGGTGACGCCGGACAACGGCGAGAAGTTTGCCATCGAGCTGTCCAACGCGACTTTCACCAATATCGAGGGCTTTTTGCACGATGACGCGGACCTGTCGATCACAATCGATCGCGTGGATCTCGAGACCATCATGATGGGCCAGAGGAGCTTCGCTTCCGCGATCGAGGACGGCATCGCCACGGCGGAGGGTGACCCGGAAATCCTCGGGAAGATAGGCCAGACCCTGGTGGGCTTCGAGATAGGCTTCGAGATCCTGCCTGGCACCGCCCCGGCGGCGGCGCCTGCAGGGCCGGATGCCAACCCCTACGAGGTGGATGCGAGTTCGATTCATGGAAGGGGTGAGTAACGCTGCGGATCATTGCTGCACATCGGGAGCGCCAGCGTTTTTGACTCTAGTACATCGCTGTTGGTAATCCAATTATGTGCCGATTGCCTGGTGTGTGGCGCCGGTGGTGTGTAGCCCAGGGAGCTGTGAGGCCGTACCTCGTCGCCTGACGGCGATGGTGGTGTACACATATCCGAACGGAATGCTCTGGCGGACCATACCTGAGGAACAGGTCTGCCAAGGCCTACAGGTGCGTCTTGCCCAGTAAAAGTCTCTGTCACAAGCTGGATTCGATCTAGGGGGTCAGGGCACCACCAACCCCCCGATCAATCTATCGTATCCGGTACGACCCAATGAGACTGCGTATGAGGATCATAAAGCACAAGCTCAGAACAGATGGCAGAGTATCTGCGTGCCAATTCACCGCCAGGAATATACCTAGTTGCCGGCATCCGATAGTAAGAAGCCCCTCCCCCCCTCGCCGTTGAAATCCTTGTCGCTCACGAAGGGCACGCAATCCAGACTTTCCCGTCACCCGTGTTGCGGGTGAATAGCTGAACTTTCCTGGAGAGCAGGGTTCAGGCGAAGAATTCCAGTTGCGGCGGCCCGCGCCCGGGCGGCCCGCGTCCGGGCGGCCCGCGTCCGGGCGGCACGCTGCTCGGCAGGCGGCGTCCTTGCCGCATCCTCCGGGGCGGACATGCGGAGCCGCCGACCTCGTCCAGCCGTTGTTACCCTGGATCGCCAGGTACTGTTGGACGGATGGCCGTCCGAGCGCTCCAATTTGTCACGCTGGTCAGCCCGTGCGGAAACCCCTGCGTGCAGGGAAAATCCGGCCGCCTTTGCCAACCGAGTGCTTCTATCCTGAGTTGCGTGTGGTGGCAGGGTCTGCAAGCTGAAAACCTTTCTGCCACGCTGCGGTCCTAAGGCAATCCGGTAGGTAATCGAATGACCATACAGGTCCGGCATGGCGCTCGCATTGTCTTCGTCGAGGTCGTCCAGGTTCAGGCAACTGTTCTCGACATCGCGCTCCATCAACCCCTGCCTGGCCGGCCGCGACGTTCCAAGAAGGCGGCCACGCGCAGAGTGATCCGATGAAACAACGCCTGTAGTTCTTCGTTCGTAAGCGGTGCGATCTACGGAAAACGAAGCTTCCCATCCTGCATCTGGATGTAGGTACCGTCCAGGTAAAGCGCGGCCGGCCAGGCATGTGAAAGTGAATATTCAGGTTTAATGCCGCCGGGATGCCGGACCATCCAAAGCGCTGCACAAGCGTCACCGCGCCAGTTCGGGCCTCTCTGGCTGTGAAGCCGGCTTTATGGCACAGGTACGTGGCTATGGCCCGGTATACGATTCCCAGTACACGGACCATAATTACCGGATGATTCGCAAACAGGAATCGCAAGGTAAACGGGACACTTAGTAACCACTGCCGAACGGGACGCTTGGGGAAAACATCATCGACCAGCAGTGCTGCGCTCTTGGCCATGCGGCGGGCGCCACACGACGAGCAAGATCCTCGCCGCTTGCGGCTAAACGCTACGGGGCCGCCCAGACCAGCTTTTCTCGGTGACAGTGATCGCAGCGAACCCGAAGTAAGTCATGTTCCAGGCGGCCACACTTGAGAAAGTGAGCAAACTCGCGTGCGACATACACGGGCAATGGCCTGCCCTGCTGTGTCAGCAAGTCACAAAATCCGGGGTAGTGCTCCTTCACAATACGGTAGAGCAGCGTCTGCTCTGGCCGGTGACGAACATAGAGTATCCGGGCGGGTAGGTTCCTTCCCTGGACCGAAGCCATTCAGGAGCCCTTTCCAGATGGATATGGGAAGTATAGGCAATGGAAGAGGATGCACTTGTCGTGAGTGAAACTGTGCCCAACTTTTAAACCAGCACAGTTGCGGAGCTGGGTTTTTCGACACCGAAAACTGCGTTAAACGACTCAAATAGGCGTCGAGAAGGACTCTAACCCACTGTCATACATGTGATTTATCGTCAATTCAGGTAACTTTTAAATGCTGGAGGGCTAAAGAATGTCCAGCATTCCTAATGTTCCCCAACGCGCCCTGCCGCAACCCCTCATCCAGCATTTCGAGCGACTGATTGCCGGTATCCTCCTCCAGAACACCATAGGCCCAGCCCTGGCCGGCACGAATGCTCAGACCGGGGCCCGGGGCATCAAACCCGTCCTGTACGCCATCCAGAACCGCCGCGCGGGCAGCTTCGTGGCTGGCGGCGGTACCGTAATTCACCTGCGACCTTCCATCGTGCATGGCGCACCAGTCAGACACTCGCGGACCGTGGGTACCGAACTCCAGGTCCATGGGCGTCGTCACACCGTCGCGCAGGGCCAGCTTGTAGCCCATCGGCCGGGGCCAGTGAAAGTGGGTATCAATAAAGTCGGGGGCCACTACCAGGCCCGTGGCGTCGATACTGTCTATGCCCGTAATTGGCTCCTGGGTGATGCGGGTAATTCGACCGTTCTGGATACCCACGTTGGCTGTGGCGTCAAACCTGGACTCCGGATCCATCACCCGGCCACCGAGTATGACCACGTCAAAAACCGGCTCAGCGCGAGTGCAGGCAGTGAGAACAGCGATGATCAGAACCAACAGCGCGAGCCTAGGGAAACTTGTGCGGTGCATTTGATATCTCAATTTTTTGCTTTCGAATATATTGTTAGTATGGATTTGCTCACGCGTCCAGAAAGGAAGTTGCTTGCACAGTGGTAGTGCGGTCGCGGGTGCATTTCACACCGGCAGACACAGTTAACCGGGCTACAGTGTGCTCTTGCAGCAAGCCCCACTTTTCATCACTGCCGCGCGCTTCGTGGTTGCTACTCCAGCAGGGCTGGGCCTGTATCTGCCAGCCCTCACTCAGATTGGCCTATAGGGAGCATCCAGCAACTATTCCGAGTAGCTACAGCAGCGATCCAGAGTTCCTTACACACCTGAGATCGCTTTGAATAATCTCGCCGACTGAAATTGAACGTTTTCCAGAACGCCGAACATCTTTGACATATTCACGGCTCAACAGCGGCACGCCAGGCGTACACCCCGAGCACCCGCCTGACGGGTGTATGGCAAGATTTCAAAGGGATGCGCATCACGCATTGCTCACAGGCCGACAGTGCAATCAGCGTACGATGCCTCTGTGTTAGAATACCGGCGTGGAAGACGTCCTTGCCAGTTTCATTCTTTTTTTCGCAGTGATCGACCCGATCGGGACGATCCCTGTGTATCTCGCCGTAACTCGCGCATACGATGAGTCCACCCGGCGGCTGATTGCCGTCAAGGCGGCACTCTATGCGTTTCTGGTACTGCTGTTCTTTATAGTGGCCGGCGAACCGATCCTCGACGCTATCGATATCCCGGTAGAAGCCTTCCAGATCGCAGGGGGTATCGTGCTGTTCCTGTTCGCACTCACCATGATTTTCGGTGAGAGCAAGCCAGAGGAAGAGATGCGCATGGTCAGGAATCATACCGAGACCGCAATATTCCCTCTGGCAGTGCCCTCCCTCGCCAGTCCCGGCGCCATGCTGGCGGCGGTATTGCTGACAAAGAATGATACCTACTCGATACCCGAACAGGCCATCACAGTGGCAATCGTTTTCGCCGTGCTGATGATAGCCCTGGTACTGATGCTGCTGGCGGCCTTCGTACATCGAATTATTGGCGACGCCGGCGCCGGCATCATAAGCCGGGTGATGGGAATGATTCTCTCGGCCGTCGCCGTGGCCAATGTGCTAATCGGCATAAAAGCATACTTTCAACTGGCTTAGGACAGCTACGCACAGGTCTTGGGAGGGAAACGTGACACCCAGTTAGAGGGACAAGGAAGAATCAGTCATCGAGACCGCTCGCGGCGTTCTCCAGGCAATCATCATCGCCTCACTGGCGAGCTGCGCAGCAACCGAATCGAATCGCATCCAGTCCCAGTTCATAGACTGCATGGAACCGCTTCAAAGCAGCCCCCAATATGCCACCGCCAGGGAAACCCCGGACCCTGAGCACGGCATCACACCGTCGATGCTCGCCGACGACGCCTATCCCGATGTAAATGATCGCCGGGATTTCGCCAACTATCTCGACGCGAAAACCATCTGTGAACGGCGCCTGGTTGAGGTCAACACAGAGACTCTTTACGGCGACAAGGAAAAAATCCACGTGATGAGAAAGCAGTATCAACAGCGCTGGGA
>JARFQU010000086.1 GCA_029287595.1 Halioglobus sp.
ATGCTGCGCCGCTTCAAGCACGGACGCAAGTTAATGGAGGCAGACCGCTCCCACATGCATCACCTGCTGATGGACATGGGGCTGGGTCGCCGGCAGACACTGCTGCTGATGTTTGCCTGGGCCGGGGTGTGCGCCACCACAGGACTGGCGCTGGAGGCGGTACCCGCCTACCTGAGCCTGCTGTGCTATTTCCTGCTGTTCCTGGCCCACTGCCTGTTCGTGATCAAGTGCGCCCGATCCACCGCCCAACCCTGCCGGGGTCAAACCCTGTAGGGGTCAGGCCTAGCTACAACCACCCGCGCCAGCGATAGACCCAGAACCACACCTTTTCCTTGATGGCGATGGTGGTACGTGCCAGGACATCCACCGAGGGCAGCGAGCCTGGCAGTACGCGCGGTGCCACCAGGCGCTGGTAATCCGTGGGGGCCGGCACCACGTCAAAGCCCTGCTTCTCGAATAGGGCTACGGCACGCCGCATATGAAATGCGGACGTCACCAGCAGGATGCGCTTGATATTTTTATTGTTGAGTACCACGGCGGTATACAGGGCGTTGTCATAAGTGTTGCGGCTGTTGCGCTCCAGCAGCATGCTGCGCCCCGGGACACCCATTACCTCCAGAATTTCCTTCATCAACTGTGCCTCAGGCCGCGCCCCGGGCTGGGCACCCCCGGTAAGGACCACCAGCGGCGCCTTGCCCGCCTTGTACAGGGCCGCCGCATAGACCAGGCGATCTGCCTGCGCGTTGAGATCAGGAAAGGTACTGAGGTGCGTGTCACCGCGGGTGGCGCCGCCCAGCAACACTATGGCATCTGCGGTGCCCTGCACCGACATGGCGCGGGGGCGGAAATCACGCTCCAGTGTGCCCATCAGAAAATCCGCCACCAGGGCGGTGGAACACAGGTAAAGCCAGGCAACGGCCACCAGCAGCGCAGCCATCGCCGTCCTACGAAAATGAAACAGCAACAGCAGCAGCGCGAACAGGCACAGCAACAACCCCTGGCTCAGGGGGTAAAGCAGCAGCGACAGTAGCTTGGTCAATTCAAAAGTAATGGCCGTTCTCCGTTTGCATGACGTATCGCACAGTAACTGTATACTCTTGCAGACAGATAAATAAAGCCAATCCAAAACGGAGATTTTCCATGGAATTTGTCGCCCTGGTTACCCTGCTACTGCTGTTCCAATACATGACCTTCATGATGCTGTGCGGCGCGGCCCGCGCCAAGGCGGACATTAAAGCACCGGCGATGAGCGGGGATGAGAATTTCGAGCGCGCACTGCGGGTACAGCTTAATACCCTGGAACAAATGGTCATCACCCTGCCCGCCATGTGGGTAAGCGGCATGTATTTCAGCCCCATGGTGGCAGCCGTCCTGGGCCTGGCGTTTTTCCTGGGACGTTTGTTGTATCGAACGGCTTATATGAAAGAGCCGGCCACGCGCGCGATCGGCATGGTGATTGGATTCCTGGCGAATGTGGGGCTGATATTGACCGGGTTATGGGGGATTGTTATTCAGATGTAGGGGCTGACACCACGCCCTCACTCGAAACCCTTGGGGTTTTTTGACTGCCAGCGCCAGGCGTCTTCGCACATCTGCGGCAGTGATCGGGTGGCTTTCCACCCCAGCAGCTCCTGCGCCAGTGCCGGGTCGGCCCAGCATTCGGCTATATCGCCGGGTCGACGCGCCACAATTTCGTAGGGTACGCTTTTGCCGCTGGCTTGCTCAAAAGCCGCCACCATATTCAGCACAGAGACGCCATTACCGGTACCCAGGTTGACCGTAAACAGGCCGCACTGGCGGCAGATATGTGCCAGGGCGGCGACATGGCCCTCGACCAGATCCATCACGTGGATGTAATCGCGCACCCCGGTACCATCGACAGTGGGGTAGTCATCGCCGAAGACAAATAATTTTCTCTGCCTGCCCACCGCTACCTGCGCCACGTAGGGCATCAGGTTGTTGGGCGTGCCCTGGGGGTCCTCGCCGATGAGGCCGCTGATATGCGCACCCACCGGGTTAAAATAGCGCAGCCTGGCAATACTCCAGGCGGGATTCGCCACGATCCAGTCCGCGAGTATCTCCTCCACCATCAGCTTGGAGCGGCCATAGGGGTTGGTGGCGCTCAAGGGGAAATCTTCGCGTATCGGCACGGACGCCGGATCACCATAAACGGTGGCGGAAGACGAAAACACAAGGCTGCGCACCCAGTTTTCCTCCATGACCTGCAGTAGGTTCAGGGTGCCGGTAACGTTATTGTCGTAGTACTCCAGGGGCTTGTTTATTGATTCGCCCACCGCCTTGAGCCCGGCGAAGTGGATTACCGCGCTGACAGTGTGGTCGGTGAATATCTGCTCCAGGATTGCGCGATCGCGCACGTCTCCAGTGACAAAAGCGGGCCTGGTACCCGTTATCGACTGCACGCGGTCAATGGCCTGGGCATTGCCCACGCTGAGATTATCCAGCACCACCACATAGTAGCCAGCTTCAATCAGGGCAACACAGGCGTGGCTGCCGATATAACCGGCGCCGCCGGTAACCAGAATTGTCGTGGACATCAAATACCACCTTTAAAATGTGTCATTTGCGACGGACCGCACACTTACAGGCCCAGTACCAGTGTATCGCATCTTTGCTTTTAACATTGTCGCCAGTATGATTGTTCACTAAGCGAGGCCGACTGACGCCGCGCTCAGTAATAAGGAAATACGCTTGCAAAACCCTACTATTGCCATTATCGGCCTGGGATACGTTGGTCTGCCACTTGCAGTTGAGTTCGGCAAACAGTTCACAACGATAGGCTTTGATATCAACCGCCCGCGCATCGATGAATTGCGCGCAGGACATGACGCCACCCTGGAAGTTGACACTGCCGAACTACAGGACACGCCAAAGCTGTCCTTTACCTGCGAGCCAGCCGACATCGCCCCGGCCAACGTCTACATAGTTACCGTACCTACTCCCATCGACGAGCACAAGCGCCCGGACCTGGGCGCTGTGGCGGCAGCCTGTAATACGGTGGGCCAAAGCCTGGCAAAAGGGGATGTGGTGGTCTTCGAGTCAACGGTTTACCCGGGGCTCACCGAGGAATTCTGCGTGCCGCTGCTGGAACAGCACTCCGGACTCACATTCAACCAGGACTTCCACGTTGGCTACAGCCCTGAGCGCATCAACCCCGGCGATCGTGAACACCGCCTCAGCTCCATCATCAAGGTCACCTCGGGTTCCACGCCGGAGACCGCTGATTTTGTGGACCAGCTGTACGGCGCAATTATTACAGCGGGCACCCATCGAGCGGAAAGCATCATGGTGGCGGAAGCGGCCAAGGTGATTGAAAACACCCAGCGCGATGTCAACATAGCCCTGATGAACGAACTGGCCATGATCTTTAATCGCCTGGGTATCGAAACCGATCACGTGCTGAAGGCGGCCGGATCCAAATGGAATTTCCTGCCCTTCAAGCCAGGACTGGTGGGCGGCCACTGTATCGGCGTGGACCCCTACTACCTGACCCACAAGGCGCAGGCCATCGGCTATCACCCGGAAATGATCCTCGCCGGGAGGCGCATCAATGACCATATGGGTGAGTACGTGGCGTCACAGTTCGTCAAGGCCATGCTGAAACGCAATATCATGGTCAAGGGCGCCCGGGTGCTGGTGCTGGGCCTGACCTTCAAGGAGAACTGCCCCGACCTGCGCAATACCAAAGTCGTGGATATCGTGCGCGAACTGGACGATTACAATATGAACGTGGACGTCTACGACCCCTGGGTAGATAGCGAGGCGGCGAACAAGGAATACGATATCAAAACTATCAACGCGCTGGAGGATGGCGCCTATGATGGCGTCATTATCGCCGTGGCCCACCACCAGTTTGTCTCCCTGGGTGAACAGCAGCTGCACGCCCTGGGCAAGTCGGACCATGTATTGTATGACCTGAAAAACGTGCTGCCGACCACCGCCAGCGATCTACGCCTGTAACAGGCAACCAGGGGAAGAAAATGCACATTTTGGTAACCGGCGCCGCCGGCTTCATCGGCTTTCACACCAGC
>JARFQU010000093.1 GCA_029287595.1 Halioglobus sp.
TCCAGCGGGTACCCTGGTGGAGCTGTCGACAGGTGAAGTGGCGGTGGTGATGGAAGCCTATCGCAACCGGCGCCTGCGGCCCCGGTTGCTGGTGCTGCTGGATGCCGACAAACAGGCGCTGCAGCCACCGCGCCCCCTGGAGTTACTCACAGAGAAAACCGCCGCCGATGGCCTGCCACTGGAAATCAGGAAAAGCCTTGAACCCTACGCTCACGGCATTGATATGAGTACCATACCTCTCTGATATCCCCTGTCATTTGCCCTGCCGCGCATTGGCAAATGCCGCGGCAAAGGCATTATTCGCCGTTGGTTTTTCCTCCCTGGCACTGGGTTTTTGCGGCGCTCCCTGCTGGCTGGAGCGACGCGGCCTGCCGCCGCGCTGCTCGTCTTGCTCCCCGGCTTTGTCACCCATGCGCATACTGAGTCCTATGCGTTTGCGCACTTCATCCACCGCCATCACCTTGACGCGCACGATATCCCCGGCTTTAACCACATCCCTCGGATCCTTGACGAACTTGTCTGCCAGCGCCGAAATGTGCACCAGGCCGTCCTGGTGTACACCGATATCGACAAAGGCGCCGAAGTTGGTGACGTTGGTGACCGTCCCCTCAAGCACCATGTCGGGCTTCAGGTCGGACAGCTTTTCCACCCCGTCCTGGAAGCTGGCCATGCGAAACTCCGGTCGCGGGTCCCGGCCGGGCTTGTCCAGTTCCTGGATGATGTCTTTCACCGTTAGCAGGCCCACGCGCTCGCCGGCGTAGTTCGCCGGTTCCAGGCTGCGCAGGAAAATGCTGTCGCCGATAATACTGCCGATGTCACGGGCCTGGCTCGCTGCCATTGCCTCCACCACGGCATAGGACTCCGGGTGAACGGCGGAGGCATCCAGCGGGTTCTCACCGCCGTGAATGCGCAGGAACCCCGCCGCCTGTTCGAAGGTTTTGTCGCCGAAGCGCGCTACCTTGAGCAACTCGCGACGGTTGCTGAAGCTACCGCGCTCGTCGCGCAGGGCGACAATATTATTGGCAATGTTCTCGCTCAGGCCTGACACCCTCGCCATCAGCGGGGCCGACGCGGTGTTAACGTCCACGCCCACCGCGTTCACGCAGTCCTCAACGACCGCATCCAGCTGCCTGGCCAGTTGCACCTGGCTGACATCGTGCTGGTACTGACCCACCCCGATAGACTTGGGGTCGATCTTGACCAACTCTGCCAGTGGATCCTGCAGCCGTCTGGCGATGGACACCGCGCCCCGGATGGTCACGTCCAGGTCGGGAAATTCCCGGGCCGCAAATTCCGAGGCGGAATAGATTGAGGCACCGGCCTCATTGACCATCACCTTGCTGGTGCGCAGATCCGGGTGTTCGCGCAGCAGTTCGCCCACGAATCTGTCTGTCTCGCGACTCGCGGTGCCGTTGCCGATGGCAATCAGCTCCACCGAATATTTACGTATCATGTGCAGCAGTGTGGCGGCCGCTTCCTGGCTGCGTTTTTGTGGCGCGTGGGGAAAGATCGCGCCGTGGTCCAGCACCTTGCCGTTCGCGTCTACCACCGCCAGTTTGACCCCGGTGCGCAGCCCCGGGTCCATGCCCAGGGTGGCGCGTGGCCCCGCGGGAGCCGCCAGCAGGAGGTCCTTCAGGTTGTTGGCGAACACGTCGATGGCCTCGCGCTCGGCGCGCTCGCGCAACTGGCCCAACAGGTCCGTCTGCAGGTGGGTGAGCAGCTTTACCCGCCAGGTCCAGCGCACGGTTTCGCGCAACCAGCGGTCCGCCGGCCTGCCCTTGTCCTCGATGCGCCAGTGTTGGGCCACCATCGCCTCGCAGGGGTGAGCATCGGTGGGTTTCTCCTGCGCATCCATCATGAAACTGAGGCTGAGCACTCCCTCGTTGCGGCCGCGAAACATGGCCAGCGCACGGTGCGACGGTACCTTGCTCAGTAATTCGGTGTGTTCAAAATAGTCTCGGAATTTTTCGCCTTCCCGCTCTTTGCCCTCTACCAGCCGCGATGCCAGCAACACATGCTGCTGAAGAAAGCGCCTTACGCTGGCCAGCAGATCGGCATCCTCGGCAAAGCGCTCTATCAATATGTGTTTGGCTCCCTCCAGCGCCGCCTTGCTGTCGTTTATCCCGGCCTCGCTGTTGTGATAGCCCCCGGCGGCGGTCTCGGGGTCCAGCCGGGGATCTGCCAGCAGTGCATCGGCCAGGGGTTCCAGGCCTGCTTCCCGGGCGATCTGTGCCTTGGTGCGACGCTTCTGTTTATAGGGCAGGTACAGGTCTTCCAGGCGGTTCTTGGTATCCGCAACGAGAATCGCCTGCTTTAACTCTGGCGTGAGTTTGCCCTGCTCCTCGATGCTGCCCAGAATACTGACGCGACGCTGCTCCATTTCCCGCAGGTAGTGCAGGCGCTCTTCCAGGTGGCGCATCTGGGTGTCGTCCAGCGACCCGGTCACCTCCTTGCGGTAGCGCGAGATAAACGGCACGGTGGCGCCCTCGTCCAGCAGCTGGATCGCGGCGTTAACCTGGTTCTCACGCACGGATAGTTCTTCCGCAATGCGTCGGGGAATGCTTTTAATCATGGCGTTTTCTTATGCAGGTGGCTGGCTTGTTACAAGAATGGAGCGCGATTATGCGCCAGCTTTTTTGCTTTTGCGATATGGATATCAGGCGGGTTTTGTGCGGGGTGTGGGGCATGGCGCTAGCCAACGGGTCCGGGCGACAGCAGGTTTTTCACTACCACCACCATATTCCCTTTGTGAAAAAACATCCGACGCCCAGACCCATGGATAGAGACCCACCCACAAGGCACAAAAAAACTGTGCGGATGGGAAAGATTTTATCAACAAACCAATAACGTGGAGCGACTCAGAAACACATATCCGGCCGGGACCGCTATATAGATAAACACAACCCTCGC
>JARFQU010000198.1 GCA_029287595.1 Halioglobus sp.
AACAGGGGCAGCGGTACCCAGGTAAAAAGCAGTATCAGTGCACCCATGATCGCGGGCAGCCAGTGCAGGTCCAGGCTCTGGTATACCGCACTCCCCGTCCAGCCGCCCAGCAGCGCGCCCAGGAGGAAGGCCGGGATAATCCCCAGGTCAATATTGCGCCAGCCAAAGGCCGCCCGGGAAACATTACTGGCCAGTTGCGTACAGGCGTGAACGGGTATAATCGCAGCAGGTGCCAGCAAGCCGGGCATCAGGGTGATCAACAACACCCCACCACCCATACCGATAATCGCGGTCAGGCAGGAGGTCATGAACGCAATGGGCACCAGCCAGAACTCTGTCAACACCGCCTCATAATGTCGCGCTTTGATTTACCCGGCAGCATAGCACCATTACAATACCGTACCCACGCGCCCTGCATCTTCATAAGAGAACCCGCCGTGCTGAAGACCTCCAGACGCATGACCCAATGCTGAAAATTCGCACCTGGATAGCACTGCTGCTGCTGGGTAGCATCACCGTGGTTTACGGTATGGTGATTCCTCGCGAGGCACTGCACCCTGCGCACCAGCCCATCACCATGAGTCCCGCGGATGTGGGCCTGGACTATGAAAACGTGGTGCTGACGCCCGCAGATCAAGCCCTGCAACTGGAAGCCTGGTGGATGCCTGCTGCGCCGGACCAGGCGGTAGCTACCCTGGTGTTCAGCCACGGCGGCGGCTCCAACCGCCACAGCCAGTTTTTCAAGGCGCTGGATTTTTACCGCGAGATGGTCGCTCGCGGGGTATCGGTACTGTCACTGGACCTGCGCAATCATGGGGCCTCGGACTACGATGGCCGCGGCCTGGGATTCGGGACAACGGAGAAGCATGATCTGCGCGCGGCTATCGACTGGGCCCGGCAACGCGCTGCCGCTCAACCGGTCTTTGCCATGGGTATTTCCATGGGGGGCGCCACAGTCATACAGGCCGCCAGCGATGGCTTGCCAGTCGATGGACTGATACTGCTGGACCCGCTATTGGATACTGCCTCGACCTTTACCCGTGGGGCCTGGACTGCAACCGGCCTGCCCCCGGTCCTGTTCCAGCCCGCCGCCTGGGCCGCTATTGCCGCCTACGGTCTCCCGGGAGCGGGAGAACAGGCGCTGGACAAGGCGCGCCATTTGCAGCTGCCGACACTGCTGTTACAGGATCCTGGCGATCCGGTCTGCGTTATAAGCCACGCGCGTGACGCGGCGGCGGCGAATCCCAATATTCGTCTGTGGGTGGCGCCACCAGTGGCCGCGGATAATCCGGAACTTGCCTGGCGCAAGCGCTGGGGCAGTCACGTGATCGCTTTTGCCCTGTATCCAGAGGAGACCCTGGCACAAATCATGGCTTTCATCAGCGCCAGTTGAAGTGCACCGGGCTATCCCATCGGATAGAGTATTTCCCTGCTGACCGCGTTAATACGCTTTAAGGCCTCCGCGTCCAGGGTCACCTCGGCGGCGGCCATCAGTTCCGGCACCTGTTCTGCAGTGGTCGCGCCCACAATCGTGGAGGCGACAAAATCGTGCTGTTTGCTCCAGGCCACCGCCAGGGTTACCACGGAAATTCCCAGGTCGGCGGCGATCGCCTGAAAGCGCTGCGTAGATTCGATACTGCGTTCATTGACGAAACGCCGCAGCATGCGCTGTTGCCGCTCGGGCGCGTGTTGATACACGCTAAAGCGCGCACCCTCGGGAAAGGCGCCGTCATTGTACTTGCCGCTCAATACCCCACCGGCCAAAGGCGAATAGGGGATCAGACTCACGGATTCCTGGCGGCAAACCTGCGCCAGTTCGTCCTCAAAACGCCGGTTATTCAGGCTGAAGTTGTTCTGGATGGTGTCATAACGTGGCAGCCCATGGGTTTCGGCGGCGCACATGCCACGGGTCAGGCCCCAGCTGGTCTCATTACTGACCCCGATGATACGCACCTTACCGGCACGCACCAGTTCATCCATGACCTCCAGTATCTGCTCATGGGGATAATCCGGGTCGGGCCAGTGTGTCTGGTACAGGTCAATATAATCGGTCTGCAGGCGCCGCAGGCTAGCCTCCACAGCGCGCATGATATGGTGCCGGTCCATGCCGGTCTTACCCGCCCGCAGGGGTGGCTTGATCCAGCCATGTCCCGGGCCCGCCACCTTGGTGGCCAAAATAATGGCATCCCGGTCCCTGGTCTTGAGCCAGCGCCCCACGATCTCCTCGGTGTCGCCAATGTAACTGGCATCCGGCGGCACCGGATACATTTCCGCGGTATCGTAAAAATCCACGCCCGCGTCAAATGCCATATCCATGATGCGGAACGCTGTTTTTTCATCCGCCTGGTTGCCGAATGTCATGGTCCCCATGCAGATATCCGACACCACAATGGAGCTCTTACCCAGTCGATTCTGTTGCATTTGTTCGTTTACCACTCTTATTAATCAGGACTTTATCCTAGCCTGCTGCGCCGCCAAGTCCAGAGGTACCTGACGTGCGCTGCAATTCAACTGGCAATGGGTCATCACATTTAACTATCAGGCCTATAACTTTAATTCATTTTAGTTATTGATCGATTTGCCCGATACTCTCTCGCGTACCAAACAAACCACAGGAGCTTTAACATGACCATTACCACCCGAGTACCCGACGTGACTTTCAAAACCCGCGTGCGGGACGAGTCCGTGGGGGGCGACAACCCTTACCGCTGGGAAGACAAGACCACCCAGGACCTGTTCGCAGGCAAGAAAGTCATCGTGTTCTCGCTGCCCGGCGCCTTCACACCGACCTGTTCCTCGAACCACCTGCCCCGCTACGAAGAGCTGTACGACGAATTCAAAGCGCTGGGCGTGGATGAAATCATCTGCGTCTCGGTAAACGATGCCTTTGTGATGTTCAAGTGGGGCAAGGAACAGGGCAACAAGAACGTCTTCCTGCTGCCCGACGGCAACGGTGAATTCACCCGCAAGATGGGTATGCTGGTGGACAAGTCCAACATCGGCTTCGGCATGCGCTCCTGGCGTTACTCGATGCTGGTTGACGACTGCGCCATTGAGAAGATGTT
>JARFQU010000199.1 GCA_029287595.1 Halioglobus sp.
TTCCGTCAATTAATTTAGCCGCATACGGCCCGACGGGCAGGGCGTGTTTGGCGATCCTGATTAAGTTTTAGCAGATCCACCTCAGGCAGGCTTCACAGCGATCCAGTTCTATATGACAGTCAGTAACGCGGGGCTGGCACCTTGTTAAAGACCGCTAGGGCCGAAGCCACTAGATGGTGTTAAACGGACTGCTTACGCAGCCAGTTGTGCACCGTAGTTGTCGTCATTGGCAACTAATAGTTTGCAGCTTTTGATTAACGTGATTGGCTACCATCACGACATGCACACTAAGTTTTGTAACCGTCGTCGAATCCAAATCGCCCCCAGTTAGAACGCGCGTAGTACCTGTTCAGTATAGCGCAACTTGACCCCTGGTATTAATGCTTTTACCAGAAGCCGTACAAGTAGACAGAATATGGCCGGAAAAGTTCCATTCGGGTGCTGGCTTAGCGTGCCTGTGTCGGGCTATTGTGGCTGTTACGACGGATTAGGGAATAGCCCCATTAGCATGCTTGCAGAGATACTGGCAGACATTAGCCCTGTATATTTGGCCCTGCTGTGGCTGGGCGTGCTGGCGGCGGCGCTGCTGCGTGCGTTTACCGGCTTCGGTTTCGGGCTCGCGGCGGTGCCGTTATTTTCGTTGGTCATGGCTCCCACCCAGGCGGTGGTGCTCAGCTCCAGCCTGACATTGACTATCAGCCTGCTGACCCTGAAAACCTATTGGGGCGGCTACCCACTGAAGCCTGTGTTGCCTATGCTGGCCATGGCCCTGCTGGGTACGGTGCTGGGTGTGCTGTTGCTGGGCTCCCTCAGTGTGCCGCAGTTCCAGCTGTTGATCGGTATTTCGGTCATTGCAGCCTGTCTCGCGTTGAGCCGCTACCGACCGCGGCGGCGGCAGGCGGGAGTGGCGGTTAACGGTATCACCGGGTTGGCGTCGGGTGTGCTCAACGGAGCCTTTGCCATCCCGGGCCCGCCAGTGATTATCTACGCCATGGCCACCGAATCTGATCCGGCGCGCAGTCGTTCTCTGTTGATGACGTTTTTCCTGTTCTCGGCTTTTCTGGCCTTGCTGTCCTACGGGGCTGCAGGCTTTATCACCGCGAAATCACCCCTGATGTTTGTCCTGGCATTTCCAGCGATGTACGCGGGCGACAAACTGGGCTATTACCTGTTCCGTCGCTTCGGCACGGGCTTATATCGGCGCGTCGCCCTATTGGTCTTATTGGCGATAGGCCTGGCGATAACGGTTAAATCGCTGGTTTAAGGCAACTTCTGGGGCTGCTTGGGGCAAGCCAGGGCAGACTTGGACAGGGGCTGGTCGGCGCCGCACATGTCTTGGTGAATTTGCTTCTTGACGGCCGCGCAGGGGTTTTCGCTGGACAGCGCGCGTTTGATCACACTTTCACCCACCACTGAGAGTCCCGCCGTCATAAAGGCAGCCCATCCCCGCCATAAAATTCCCGTGGTGTTCGGCACGATCTCCGGGTCTGTTAGCGGCCCTTTGAGGCGCACGGTATTGGAGAACACGCTGCTTACTGATATGCCTACGCCTTCCCTGCTGCGTGAATCAAACTGCAGTTGGATCAGCTCTTTTTTCAGGTCGACTTCAACACGGCCTATCATGTTTGCCCTGTCAGTGCGCAGGGCGTAGCCATAGGGGGTTACGCCTGCCCCATCCTTGAATACAGCCAGGGCGACCCCGCACTCCAGTTCGGGTTGTTTCTTCTCCACCCCGGGAATCAATGTCTGTATCATCGTGGAAGCCACTTCGGCGGTCAGCAGTGAGTTGCGCGTGTAGTCAAAGGGTCCCCGGCCCAGCTCCAGGTAAGCCTGCCCGGTCAAGTGCGAGGCCAGCTCTGCCGAACTCGTCCCGAAACTGCTCATATTGACGTAGCCGCTGCTGGGGACTCCGGGGGCGTCGGGCGTCCCGTGGATGTTTTCAAAAGACCATTCCAGATTTGCGGTGGGGGTGGCCGGCCTGGTATCCAGGGCGAGCGTGCCCGCGCCCTTGCCGCGGTTGATATTGCCTACCGCCATATCCACGTTGAGGCTGCCGTCTTTAAGCTCCGCGGATAATTTCAGGTCCCTGGCAGTTCCCTCGTTGCTGTGAATGGCATCTAGTTGCCCCTTGATAGTAGCGTTGTACTTTTTCATTGCAGCCAGGGGCAGCGGTTCGCTGCTGAACATCTTATCCCCGGGTGCCGCTTCTCCAGGGCCGCTGAGCAAGCGAGCGGGCGAGCGCAGTACAGAGCCCACAAACTCTGCACTCCTGTTGGCAGCGTTGGCTATAGTCGAGTCGCCTGTCTTTTCAGGCCCTTTGTTCTCTGCAGCGGATGCGCTGTCCTCCCAGGCATTCAGCCAAATCTCGCCATCGTCGACCTCTATCTCAAGGATAGGGGGTGTGCCACGGTGGAGTTCAACACGCCCGGCCAGCTCGTTATGCCCCAGGATCAGGGTATCGACCTGCGCGCGCATGCCATCGGATATGCGGGTAATTTCCATCTCCAACTGGCGGCGGGATTTCGGTGATTTATCGGCGCCTGCTTTAGCCGCGGCCAAACTGACATGACCTTGCAGGTTGGCCAGTACATCAGCCGTTGTTGCGCCCTCGCTGCTGAGGCTTAATGATCCTGAAACAGGTACGTGGGTGAGATCAGGGTTGTAGATGAGGAAGCGGTCCAGGTCGAAATCGCTGACTTTAGCCTCCGCGCTAAAGGCCGCCTTGCTACCCTTCCAGCTCACCCTGGCGCTACTCTGGAACGGCTGGCCGTCCATGGCAAAATCCAGACGGTCAATGTTGAACAGGTCAAGCCCTGACGAAATCTGCAGGGCCAGGTCGGTCAGTGGGGTATCGCGCAGTTGTACCGCCTTTGCCTGCAATGACAATTTTGCCGCGCCAAGTTTCCTTGCGCTATCCAATAGATCGCTGTCGCCAGATGCTTCCGGAGAGTCCGGCATCAGTGCCAGCAAGACATTGACGTCCAGTTTCTCCGCCTCAAAATCGGCCTCCAGCCAGGGTTTGCGCTCCGCTTCGATAGACACGCTGCCGGTAATTTCCTGTTGGATGGAATCGATATCCAGGTTGTCGATTTTCAGTCCCAGAATACGCTCGTCGCGAATAATCAGTGCCCCATCTCCTGAGAATTTCAGCTTCTCCTCGTTACTGGTCGCGCGATCCCAGTTATTGTCGCTGCGAAAATCTATGTCCAGTTGGGCCTTGCCACGCAGGGCGCGGAAAATGTTGGCCAAGCCATCGGCTTCGCTTTCGAAGTCAAAGGTGCCGGTACTGCGACTATGCAATAACGTGGTTTGCCGGAACAGTTCCGGAATATCAACCTTGTACAGTTTTGTTGTCAGTGAGACCTTGCTGGGTTTGCCTGGCGGTGTTTCTGCTTTTAGTTGCAGGTCGAGTTCGCCGGCGCGTGTGCCATCGGCTTCGATAACGAGTAGGCCGCCCTGTTCTGTTCTTTGGAATTTAATGTCAGCTTTTGCCAGCTTCATTGCCGGCATGCGCACATCGATGGCCACGATATCGGCGTCTACATCCATGTTGGGAAAAAATGCCAGGTATTCCGGTATGGCAATGCCCGCGCGCGTGGTCTCGACGGGCTCCTCAAACAGAAAGCCGAGATGCATGGCGGTGGCGGAAATATTCGCCTTGAACTGGCGACGCCCGCTGCCTGTTAGCGATACCTTGCCCTGTATGTTGCCATCGCCCAGTTGAATATTCAGTTGCTCCAGGGAAAACTCCCCCGGGCGATTATCTACCTGTGCCGAGATATTTACCGGGGTCTTTTGCTTGCCCTGGTGATGGCCTGCAAGGTCAATATTGCCGTGTAGGGAGTAAAGCAGATCGCCCCAGGTGGCGCCTTTGCCATGCAGCTGCGCGTTGCCTGCTTCCCATAGCCAGTCGGCGCCCAGATACTGGGCGGCTATGCTGGAATCGGTTTGTGTCGCCTGCAGCTCGGCATCCGCCTGTAACTGCCATCCCTGGGGGTCGCTTTGTACGCTCAGTCCACCATTGAGTTTTGACCTGGGCCCGCTACTGGTGAGTTCAGAAATCTGCAGTCCCTGCGCACTACTGGTGAAGGTGAAGGCAGTATCCTTGCCCAATTCATCGCCTACTCTTATCTCGTTGATGGCGACCGTGCCGCCGTGTTTGGGTAGCCGAAGTAGGGGTAATGTATTGTCCAGTCGAGCAAGGGAGGGCCGGTTCCCGGAAGGCTCGCTGTAGTATTTGTACAAAGAAACCAGCTTGTCTGGCTCCATTTTTTCGATCCGGGTGACCGATTCCTCGGGTAAGCGCCACACCGTGTCGTTGCCGGTAGTGATCTTACCCTCCAGGCCCAGGGCCTGGATGTTTGTTTGCAGGACGTATCCCGAGCTTGCCCCTGGCTTGATGGTCGTTTGCAGCTGTATCTTCGACTCCGCTTGCTCCTCTGACTGCAGTGCGATATCCAGGCTGATAGGTTTGAGCCCCAGTAGCCCCTGTAATGAATCCAGTGTGGCGCTCTGGGAAATATCACGCTGATTATATGTTTGCGACCATTGCACCGCAGCGCCGCCGTCAGCCAGCCTGCGCCATTGGGCGTTTTTTACGGCGTAGGTGAAGCCGTCGTCGGCAATGTAGCGGCCGGTATCCAGTGTCAGGGATTTTGGTAGCCACTGGTCCAGGAAAAAGTAGTTTTCAGGCAGGGGCCCGCCACTGCTGGGCCAGCGTGAAATTTTCAACATCAGGTCAGAGCCGCTGGCGGTCACCAGGCGAATTTCACGGTTGAAAAGGTCTGACCAGGCCAGGGTCACAGAGACATCGGTGGCCACGACCGCCGGGTCGTTGGGGTCACCCATGACCAGCCTGGCGGTGCTGGCCCTGAGGCCCAATAAGCGCGCTTGAATGGGCGCCAGGCTGACCGGCAGGCCCAACTCACGTGTCAGCAGCGGCCCCAGTTGGTGGTCCAGCGCGCGGCTAGCCAGACGGTCCCCCCAGATAGTCAGGAGCAGTACGATGATGAGAATAGTGGCGGCAATTACTGGTCTTTTCACGGGGCGCGGTCGTAACAAAAGAGGGGGCATGTTAACAGTGGCGCTACCGGCGCGCCAAGTGCACTCGATGGCAGGGCGAGAGAGTGCCACAAAGCGGAGGCTTTTTGCCCAAGTGCCTGTATAATCCCCGCGTTCAAAAATTCAGTATGAGGATAATGAAATGACGATCAGACAGGGCTTTACACTGGTCGCGCTGTTGCTTTGTGCAGCCGTAGCGAATGCAGACGAAATATTGATGAAAAATGGCTCTCGCCTGGTGGGGACACTGGTCAGTTCCAGCGACAGTGAGGTGGTATTCGATACACCGTTTGCTGGCGAGATCAAGCTGAAACAGGAAAATATTGAATCCATAGTCACCAGCGAGGGTGTGACCCTGTTGATGCGCGATGGCCGGGTATTCCGCGACAAGAAAATTGTCGAAGAAGAAGGTGAAATGATCGTTCTCGACAAGAACGAGTCGCCTGTTGAATTTGCGGTCACCGATATCGAGTTTGTGAACCCCGAGCCCTGGCGACTGGGGGAGGGCTACAAGTGGTATGGCCAAGCCAATGCTGCCATGGAGGCGGAAAGAGGCAACAGTGACTCGGACGACCTGGATATCGATTTCGAGAGTATCTGGCGCAGCCTGACGGATCGTTACACCATGCGGGGATTATGGGAAGTAGAAAAAACCAATGGTGACAAGACCAAGAACACCTGGTGGTCACGCAATAAATACGATCGTTTCAGCAAAACTGACGAGTATAACTATTACGGTTACCAGATTTATTTCGAGCACGACGAGTTTGCCGATCTCGATTTACGCACCCTTACCGGCCCTTATATCGGTCGGCAGTTCTTCGAAACGGACTACCTGACCATGCATGCTGAGGTGGGTATTGTGTACGTAGATGAGCAGTTCGACGTTGCCGAGGACAGCGATAATTGGGGCTCCAACTGGGAGGTTCGACTGACCAGCGGCCTGATTCCGAAAACGGAACTGTACCTGGACCAGGCCGGCGTGCTGAACCTGAATGAACCCAGCGACACCATTATCAACACCACTGCCGGCATACGCTTCCCCATCCTGTTTGGCTTCCAGGCGGCGGCGGAGGTGAAGTATGAGTATGACGGTGGCGCCGTCGAGGGTGTTGACGATACCGATAAGACCTTCAATTTCAAGCTGGGTTATGCCTGGTAAAGGCTTGCCTCGCGGCGCGCAACAATGAAAAGGCCGCTTGCCTCTGGCTGAAACGCCAGTTGCAGCGGCCATTTGCTGGTTAGCCGTCTGGGAGGGGGTGGCATCGCGTCATTGCCCCTCACCCGGCACTCTCCTCCATGGGAAAGTATGGCGGTATAAAACCGTATTTCGTGATGTATGTGCGCTGTTGCTGGCTGGTCCACTCAGAACCCGGTTCAACACGCTGCACACCCACGCTATAACTATGGTATCGAATTGCCCGTTACGCAATGTCGGGGTTAGAACAAGAATTTCTAAGACCCGGGTTGTTAAGAAGTAGTGGGCTTACTGCTTCACGTTATCGCGTATTACCCGCTGTTTCTGGCGGTTCCAGTCCCGTTCTTTTTGGGTGTCGCGCTTGTCATGGGATTTCTTGCCCTGGGCCAGAGAGATGCGCGCTTTCACCAGATGTCCCTTCCAGTAGAGCTGGGTGCACACGCAGGTCTGGCCTTTTTGGGTAATGGCGGCAAGGATGGTCGCCAGTTCCTTTTTGTGTAGCAACAGTTTGCGGGTGCGCTGGGGATCGGGGATATAGTGTGTGGAGGCGGTTTCCAGGGGAATGATATGTGCGCCCAGCAGCCAGGCTTCACCGTTTTTCATTATGACGTAGGAGTCGGCGAGGTCTGCCTTGCCCATACGCAGGCTCTTTACTTCCCAGCCGCTCAGGGCTATACCGGCCTCAAACGTGTCCAGGAATTCATAATCAAAACTGGCTCGCTTGTTCTGTGCGATGACGTTGCTGGGTTTTTTGGGTTTCTTCTTGGTCATGGCGCGCATTATACGGACAAGCCAACCTGGTTAAACGTGAATCTTTCCCTTTTCACGCCAGGTTGCCTGCGGCACTCTAAGCTCATGATATTTTTGGATTTTTCAAGGTGAGTGTCGCAAGAGCTGGAGCGGTGACGGGCTGGCGCAGCCGCACTACTTTCGTGCTGGCACTATCGGCTTCGGCCGTCGGTCTGGGTAACCTGTGGCGTTTTTCCTACCTCGCCGGAGAGCACGGCGGGGCCCCCTTTGTCATCGCCTATGTCGTGTGCCTGTTCCTGGTGGCGGTGCCGCTGATGGTGGCGGAAGTTGCCATTGGCAGTCACGGTCGCGGGGGGCCCGTGGCGGCCTTGCGTTGGGCCAGTGACCGCTCCCTGTTGTCTCGAGGATGGATGGTGGCAGGTTGGTTGGCCTGCCTTACCGGCGTGCTGATTATGGCCTATTACATCGTCGTGGCTGGCTGGAGCCTGGCGTACGCCCGCTATATGCAATCGGGAGCCTTTGCCGCGGCCAGCGCAGCGCTGGTGGGCGAGAATTTTTCAGAGCTTCTGGCTCAGCCGTTGCGGCAAATCTATTGGCAGAGCCTGTTCCTGTTGCTGGCAGCCACTGTGGTGCTGTTCGGGGTGCGTCGCGGCCTGGGCTTGATGGTGTGGCTGGCCGTACCCTGCCTGATCACTATTCTGGCCGGACTGGTGAAATTCAGCCTGGATAACGGTGACCTGGAAGCTGCCCGGGAATTCCTGTTCGGCGTAAAATGGATCGACTTTTCCCCCCAGGCAGTGCTGGTCGCTCTGGGGCATGCCCTGTTTACCCTGGGTGTTGGCGTGGGGACGGGTATCAGCTATGGGGCCTATACGCCGCAACGTATACCCATTGGCCGCTCCGTGCTGGCGGTTGCCGTGTTCGACACCATGATCGCGCTGCTGGCGGGCCTGGCCATTTTCCCCCTGGTCTTCGCTAATAATATGGAGCCGGCGATGGGTCCCGGTCTGCTGTTTGTCAGCGTCCCCTATGCTTTTGGCAACCTGGGGCAGGGGGAGTTATTTGGCGCCCTGTTTTTCCTGCTGGTGGTGATAGCGGCCCTGGGATCTGCTGTAGCCATGATGGAGCCCGCGGTGCGCACCCTGATGCAACAGGCGCGCCTGCGTCGCATCACGGCAGTGCTGGTAGTCAGCGCCGTGATCTGGCTGTTGGGTGCGGCGGTGGTGCTGTCGCTGTCGCCCACCGTGGGCGGCGTTTGGTTTGGAAATAGTAACCTGTTCACTTTTTTGGATGCCTTTACTGCGGATTTCCTGCTCCCTCTGGTATCGTTATTGACTGCGGTGCTGGTAGGTTGGCGGCTGCGGCCGGAGATCCTGCGCGTGGAACTGCGCCGGGAATCCGATGTGTTTTTCTCGCTGTGGCGCCTGCTGTTGCGCTATATTGCGCCACCGGCGATAGTGCTGATTATGCTGGCAGCGCTGTTTAGGCCCTGAACCGGATACGGGTAGGACGATGAGTGACATGAATGCTATCAATGTAGAAGTGGCTTACGCGCTGCCCCAGAAGCAGGCTTTATTGGCGCTGACCGTGGATGCGGGGACTACGGTACTGCAAGCGGCGCAGCAATCGGGTGTGGTGGAACAGTTCGAGGGTGTTGACCTGGAAAATGCCAAGTTTGGTATTTTCGGTAAAGTGGTGTCGCCGACCCAGGTCCTGAACGAAGGGGACAGGGTTGAGATCTACCGCCCGCTGATCGCCGACCCCAAGGAAGTGCGCAAGGCCAGGGCGGCGCGCGTCAAAGAGCGCAAGGCGAAAGAGAGCTCAGCCTAGCTGGGGTCTGCTGCAGCTTCAGGGGCGGTTGGCTCCGCGGCGTCGGTACTCTCGGGATCCTGCCAGGCCGCAGGCAGGTAGTCACCGGTTACGGTCTGCAATTCATCCCCGTCAAACATCACCGTGAGGCGAGATTCACTCAACACTGTCTGACCGTTGCGCTTGACGTAAGGGTAGTCCCAGCGGTCCTGGTCGAAAGTGTCCTCTACCAGCGGCGTGCCCAGGATAAACCGCACCTGGCGTCTGCTCATCCCGGGCTGCAGTTGATCCGCCATTTCCTGGGTAATGATATTGCCCTGTTCGACGTCGATTTTATAGACGCCGGGAAAACCCACAAAGCTGCAGGCGCTGAGGCAGGCGATGGCGAGAGAGATCAACAGGGTCCGCATGGGGTAAAACTTCCACTTATGTTACTGGGGTGGCATCATACTCCGACTGGACAGGACAGAGAACCCCCGAAACATGGCTGAGGAAAACCAGGAACTGCGCAAGGCCGGTTTGAAGGTTACTTTGCCGCGCGTGAAAATCCTGCAGATTCTGGAAACATCACAACTGGCGAGCGGGCACATGAGCGCCGAAGATGTCTATATGGCGCTGCGCACCGCTGGCGAGGACGTGGGCCTGGCCACGGTATACCGGGTACTGACCCAGTTTGAGGGTGCCGGGCTGGTGACACGCCATAATTTCGAGAGCGGACACTCCGTGTTCGAACTGGCCAGGGGTGAGCATCACGATCACATGGTCTGCGTTGATTCGGGGGAGGTGGTTGAATTCACCGACCCGGTGATAGAGCAGCGCCAGCGCGAGATCGCCGCGCAGCATGGCTATGAGTTGGTGGACCACTCCCTGGTGTTGCACGTGCGCAAGAAAGCGTCTCCAGTCTAGACACAAAAAGTCCCGGGCCTAGGCCTCCAGCATTTCTCTGGCATGGGCCAGCGTCTGTTCCGTAATTTTTACTCCACCGAGCATACGCGCTATCTCCAGCACCTTCTCCTCTTCCTGCAACAGGCTGAGGCGGGTTTCCACGGATTTTTTGTCGCTGGTCTTGCTGACCTGGATGTGGTGCTGGCCCTGGGCCGCCACCTGGGGCAGGTGAGTAACGCACAGCACCTGGGTCTGTTCCGCCAGCGTGCGCAGCAGTTTGCCTACCACTTCGGCCACCGCGCCCCCTATGCCCACGTCAACCTCATCGAAAATCATGCTCGGCACGGTGCTGGTGCTCGCGGTGACCACCTGTATCGCCAGGCTTATTCGAGACAATTCGCCCCCTGATGCGATTTTACCCAGTGCTTGGGTGGGCGCTCCGGGGTTGGTGCTGATAAGGAATTCGATGTCCTCGCTACCGTGGGGGTGGGGGTTCGCGGATTCCCGCGCAGGCAGGGCAATTTCCAGTTGGCATTGCTCCATTGCCAGTGATGCCAGAACCTCGCTCGCCTGTTTTACCAGCTTGCGGGCCGCGGTGCGGCGCTTGTTGGCTAATTTCGCGGCATCGTCCCGGTAGGCTTGTGCCAGCTTATCCATGTCCTGCTGTAATTGCTCTATGCGCTGGCCGCCATCTGCAAGACCCTGCAGTTCCTCCTGTAAACGCTGGTGCAGGGGGCCGATTTGTTCCGGCAGAACACGGTGCTTGCGCGCCACGTCGTAGATGTTCTCGAGTCGTCGTTGCACCTGGTCAAGGCGTTGCGGGTCAATTTCAACGGTGTCGATATAATGCTGTATCTCGCCCCTGGCCTCGCTTAACTGGATAGCGGCGGAGTCGAGCAGGTCCCGGGCACCGGCCACGGTTGCAGCTACATGGACGTCACCGTCGAGCAGCTGCAGTGCCTGGTGGGTACCGCTTTGCTGTGCCTCGCACAGTTCCAGGGCCTGGTGAGCACTGGCCAGTATGCCCTCTGCGTTTTCCAGCAGTTTCTGTTCCTGCTCAAGTGCTGCCAGTTCGCCCGTTTGCAGGTTTAGCTCGTCCAACTCCTCCACCTGGTAGGCCAGAAGTTGTGCACGGGCGGTGTGTTCGTCGCGGGTCCCGGTGAGCAGTTCCAGCTCCCGCCCGCTGCGCAGCCAGTCTGAGGCGGTCTGCTCCACCTGCCGTGCCAGTGCCTGGTGCCCCGCGAAGGCATCCAACAGCTCCCGTTGCACGGGCTTGCGCAGCAGTGATTGGTGCGCGTGCTGGCTGTGTATGTCGATTAGCAGGGCGCCCAGCTCGGCACAGTCCTGCACGGTAGTGGCGCTGCCGTTGATGTAGGCGCGACTGCGGCCCTCGGCCGTGACCACCCGCCGCAGCAGGCACTCGTCACCGGTATGCAAATCCCTTTCGCGCAGCCAGGTTTCCGCCTGGGGAATAGCACTGGTGTCGAAACTGGCGACGACCTGCGCCCGTTCGCAGCCGTGACGCACTGCCTTGGGGTCGGCCCTGTCTCCCAGGCACAGCCCCAGGGCATCGAGCATGATGGACTTGCCGGCTCCGGTCTCGCCTGTGATCACCGTCATTGCGTTGGAAAACTCCATCTCCAGGCTGGAGACGATGGTGTAATCGCTGATACTGATATGGGTTAGCATGCTGTGCCGTCAACTGGGTTTGCCCAGTTATAACCCAGATCCGTTCCGGCATAAACATCTCTTGTCGTCATCGGCCATGGCGCACACAGTATTTTGTGTTTGCGGGTCACTGTGATAAAACCATTATCGGGAATAGAAATGGATAGTTATGGTATCAGGTGATATATCAGAGCGCGCCAGGGTCCTGCTAAAGACCCTGGTTGAACGCCATATAAAAGATGGCCAGCCAGTCGGCTCGGGAACCCTGCTCAAAGAAGCGGGCCTACCGGTCAGCGCCGCCACCATTCGCAGCGTGATGTCCGATCTGGAAGATCAGGGCTATTTGCACTCCCCGCACACCTCCGCCGGCAGGGTCCCCACCGCAGCGGGCTACCGATTGTTCGTAGACACGCTGCTGCAGGTGCAACCACTGGAGGACCGTGCTGTTATTGCGCTGCGCGAACAGCTGAACCCGGATAAATCCTCCTCTGAGCTGGTGCAGACCGCGTCCTCCCTGTTGTCCAGTATCACCGCCCAGGCCGGGCTGGTGACGGTGCCGCGCCAGGAAGCCCACCAGCTGCGCCAGGTGGAATTTCTGCCCCTGTCCGGGGATAGGGTGCTGGTGATCCTGGTCACTAATGAACGCGAGGTGCAAAACCGCATTATTCATACCCGCAGACCTTTTACCGAGCAGCAATTGCGTGACGCGGCGGCCATGGTCAATCAGCGCTTCGCCGGCCAGGCGCTGGACCGGGTGCAACAGCGCATCCTGGCAGAAATGCAGGAGGCGCGCAGCCAGATAGATGACTATCTCGAGGCGGCCCTGGACCTGGCCAGCAAAGCCCTTGACCAGGAAGAAAGTGTCGACGAATACGTGGTGGCGGGTGAGTCCCGCCTGCTGGGCAATGCCACCGCCGAGGAGATGCTCAAGCTGCGTGAACTGTTCGATGCCTTCGAGCAGAAAAAAGACCTGCTGCACCTGCTGGAGCGCTGCACCCGGGCCGACGGGGTACAGATATTTATCGGTGAAGAGGCGGGCTACGAGGTGTTCGGCGATTACAGCGTGGTTACCGCCCCCTATTCTGACGGCCTTAGAACCCTGGGTGTACTGGGCGTAATCGGGCCCACCCGCATGGCCTACGAGCGGGTTATCCCTATTGTGGATGTGACCGCCAGGATGCTGAGCTCGGCTCTTTCCAGCTAAAATATCCCCGCTCTCTCCGGGAGCCCTGCATGGCTTGGGCGGCAGGGCCTAATTTACTGCACTTCAACCCTTGAAATACCTCTCTGAGACCCCATATCGGCTGTGATCGCGCCGCAGAATGCAAGCCCGCTTGCGTAACAGCGGATTTTAGTCAGATATGCCATAGGATGGAGTGTTAGTGTGGCCGAAGAGCAGAACAAACAGCCTGAAGCAGAAGATCAAGCAGAACCCTTGGAAGCAAACCCTGAATCCGCTATGTCGGAAGGTGAAAATGTGACCGAGGCAGACCCTGTCGAGGAGTCCGAGCTGACGGCGGAGGAACTGCTGGTGCAAATGCAGGAAGAGGCCGAAGCCGCCAGGGATGCCGCCTTGAGGGCTCAGGCTGACGCCCAGAACATCAAGCGCAGGGCCGAGCAGGATATTGAAAGAGCCCGCAAATTTGCCCTGGAGCAGTTCACCCGGGAGCTGCTGCCGGTGGCCGACAACCTGGAGCGGGCACTGGAGTCCGCAGCGGGTGATGATGACGCTATCAAGCCGATTGCCGAAGGCGTGGAATTGACTCTCAAAAGCCTGCTCGACGCCATGAAAAAATCCAATATCGAGGTGGTGGATCCCCTGGGCGAGCCCTTCGATCCCAACCTGCACCAGGCCATGAGTATGGTCGAGAACAACGATGTCGAGCCCAATAGTGTTATTGCGGTGATGCAGAAGGGTTACACGCTCAATGGACGCCTGGTGCGGCCGGCGATGGTGATGGTCAGCAAGAGCGGGACTTAGGCTGGTCGGGGCCTTGAAATACGCCGGATCGGGCCAATATAAAGAACAACGTAATTGAATATGGCGGGGACAAGCCGCCAACACTACTGGAGAGAAACAATGGGCAAGATTATTGGAATTGACCTCGGAACGACCAACTCCTGCGTATCCGTAATGGAAGGTGGTAGTCCCAAGGTGATAGAGAATTCGGAGGGTGATCGCACTACTCCTTCGATCGTGGGTTATACCGATGAGGCTGAAATCCTCGTGGGCCAGAGCGCCAAGCGCCAGGCTGTTACCAACCCGCATAACACGCTGTATGCGGTTAAGCGTCTGATCGGCCGCAAGTTCAAGGACGACGTGGTGCAGAAGGACATCACCATGGTGCCCTACAAGATTATTGCGGCGGATAACGGCGATGCGTGGGTAGAGGCCCGGGGCGAGAAGATGGCCCCGCCCCAGGTGTCTGCCGAAGTGCTGCGCAAAATGAAAAGGACCGCTGAGGAATACCTGGGCGAGCCGGTAACAGAGGCGGTCATTACGGTACCCGCCTACTTTAATGACTCGCAGCGCCAGGCGACCAAGGATGCCGGTCGCATCGCTGGTCTGGAAGTCAAGCGTATTATCAATGAGCCCACGGCGGCGGCGTTGGCCTATGGCATGGACAAGGCCAAGGGCGATCACACGGTAGCGGTTTTCGACCTGGGTGGTGGTACTTTCGATATCTCCATCATCGAAATTGCCGAGGTGGATGGCGAGCATCAGTTTGAAGTGCTCTCTACCAATGGTGACACATTCCTGGGCGGCGAAGACTTTGACCTGCGCCTGATCGAGTACCTTGCGGAGCAGTTCAAGAAAGAAAGCGGAATCGACCTGCACAGTGATCCGCTGGCATTGCAGCGCCTGAAAGAGGCCGCGGAAAAAGCCAAGATCGAACTGTCCAGTTCGCAACAGACTGAGGTCAACCTGCCTTACATTACCGCTGACGCCTCCGGGCCCAAGCACCTGGTGGTGAAGCTGTCCCGCTCCAAGCTGGAATCCCTGGTTGAAGATTTGATTACCCGCTCCATAGAGCCGGTAAAAGTCGCGCTTAAGGATGCGGGCCTTAGCCCCAGTGAAATCGATGAAGTTATCCTGGTGGGTGGCCAGACGCGTATGCCGATGGTGCAAAAAGCGGTAGCGGACTATTTCGGCAAGGAGCCGCGCAAGGACGTAAACCCTGACGAAGCGGTCGCTGTGGGCGCCTCTATCCAGGGTGCAGTGTTGTCGGGAGACGTTAAAGACGTGCTGTTGCTTGACGTTACGCCGCTGACACTGGGCATTGAAACCATGGGTGGCGTGGCTACGTCGTTGATCGAGAAGAACACCACGATTCCGACCAAGAAGTCGCAGATCTTCTCCACCGCTGACGACAACCAGGTAGCTGTTACGATTCACGTGGTGCAGGGCGAGCGCAAGCAGGCCGCGCAGAACAAGTCGCTGGGTCGATTTGACCTGGCCGATATACCGCCAGCTCCCCGTGGCATGCCACAGATCGAGGTGACCTTTGACCTGGATGCCAACGGCATCCTGCACGTTGCGGCAAAGGACAAGGCGACCGGTAAGGAGCAGTCTATTCGCATCACCGCGTCCAGCGGACTGAGCGACGAAGAGATCGAACAAATGGTAGCGGACGCCGAGATCAACGCCGAAGCGGATGCCAAGTTCGAGGAGCTGATTACCTCGCGCAATACCTGTGATGGCCTGATTCACGCGTCGAAGAAGACGCTAGAAGAAGCCGGTGAGCACGCTACGGATGAAGAGAAAGCTGCCATCGAGGCTGCGATTACCGAGGCGGAAGAGGCGGTCAAGGGCGACGATAAAGAAGCCATTGATGCCGCGGCCACCAAGTTGACCGAGGCGACAGGCCCTGTGGCCCAGAAAATGTACGCGGCCCAGGCCGCTGCCGCTGAGGGTGCGCAAGCCGCCGAGGGCGAGCAGGCAGAGCCAGCCGGTGATGACGTGGTTGATGCTGAGTTCGAGGAAGTGAAAGACGACAAGCAGTAAACGACTGCGGGTGTGGCGGGTCAATACCGCCCGTCAAACCCGCGTCGAACCCAGCTTCATCGTTATTCCCGCGTTAGTGGGAGCCCGGTCCGGGTTCTCGCGCTCGCGGGATTAACGTTTTAACAAGGTCGATAAAAAGCCGGAATATTTATGTCAAAACGTGATTATTACGAGATCCTCGGGGTCAGCAAGGACGCTGATGAGAAGGAAATCAAGAAGTCCTACCGCAGGGAGGCAATGAAGTATCACCCCGATCGCAATCCCGATGACCCGGATGCAGAGAACAAGTTCAAGGAGGCCACCGAGGCCTACGATGTTCTCATGGACAGCGAAAAGCGGGCTGCTTATGACCGCTTTGGTCACGCGGGTGTGGATCCTAATATGGGAGGTGGTGCCGGTGGTTTCGGCGGCGGCAACTTCAGCGATATTTTCGGCGATGTGTTCGGCGACATATTTGGCGGTGGTGGAGGCGGCCGTGGCCGCGGCGGGCCGCAGCGCGGGTCGGATCTGCGCTATACCCTGGATATTTCCCTGGAGGACGCTGTCAAGGGTACCACCGTGGAGATTCGCGTACCGACCCTGAGCGCTTGTGAGACCTGTGACGGCTCCGGGGCCAAAAAAGGCAGTAAACCCACCACCTGTGGTACCTGTGGCGGTGCCGGGCAGGTGCGTATGCAGCAGGGCTTTTTCCAGGTGCAGCAAACCTGTCCTACCTGTCGCGGTCGAGGGCAAAGCATCAGTGATCCCTGTGGTAGCTGTCACGGTCAGGGTCGGGTAGAAAAAACCAAGACGCTGTCGGTGAAAGTGCCCCCCGGTGTGGATACCGGTGACCGCATCCGCCTGTCCGGCGAGGGCGAGGCGGGGCCCGACGGCGGACCTGCCGGGGACTTGTTCGTGCAGATGTCGGTGAAGCAGCATCCGATCTTTGAACGCGACGGCAAGCACCTGTATTGTGAGGTCCCCATCACCTTTGTCGATGCCGCACTGGGTGGGGAGTTGGAAGTGCCGACCCTGGACGGGCGCGTTAAGTTGAAAATTCCCGCCGAAACCCAGACCGGTAAATTATTCCGCCTGCGTGGCAAAGGGGTGAAACCCGTGCGCGGTGGTAGCGTTGGCGACCTGCTGTGCCGGGCCACGGTGGAAACTCCGGTCAAGCTGAACAAGAAGCAGAAGGAGTTGCTGCGCGAGTTCCAGGAGAGCCTGGGTGAGGGGGGTCATGCCCAATCGCCGCGCCAGACCAGCTGGTTTGAGGGTGTGAAGAGCTTTTTTGACGACATGAAAATATGACAACACGAATCGGTATTACCGGCGCCGCCGGACGTATGGGTCGCACCCTGGTGGAGGCCATACGCCTGGCCGGTGGCGATATGATGCTGGCTGCGGCCATTGAGCGCCCTGAAAGCACCCTGTTGGGTGCGGATTCCGGCGAACTGTCGGGCCTGGGTAAAAATGGCGTACCGGTGGTGGGTTCCCTGGCGGAAGTCGTGGACCGTATCGACGTGCTGATCGACTTCAGCGTACCGGCCGCCACCCTGGCCAATATTGCACTGTGCGTTGAACATGGTGTGGCCATGGTTATCGGTACCACCGGTTTTACCCCGGAAGAACAAGCCTCGATTGAGCGCGCGGCGGAGAAAATCGCCGTGTGTAAGGCGTCCAACTTCAGCACCGGTGTGAACCTGTGCTTTCGCCTGCTGGATATGGCCGCGCGAGTCCTGGGCGATGATGTGGATATCGAAGTCTACGAGGCTCATCACCGCCACAAGATCGATGCACCCTCGGGCACGGCATTGAGCATGGGCGAAGTGGTGGCCAACGCCCTGGGTCGTGACCTGCAGAAAGTGGCGGTATACGGTCGCGAGGGCCAGACCGGCGCTCGCGAGCGCGACACAATCGGTTTTGCGACTGTGCGTGCCGGGGATATCGTGGGTGACCATACTGTCACCTTCGCCGCCGATGGCGAGCGGGTGGAGATTACCCACAAGGCTTCCAGCCGCATGTCTTTTGCCCGTGGTGCGGCGCGCGCGGCGGGTTGGCTGGCGGCGGGCCAGGATGCCGGCTTATATGACATGCAGGATGTTTTGGGCCTGAAATAGTCCGCCTCGGCGTTATCCCCGGGTGCGCTGCTGTAGGGATTGATCAAGCAGGGAGAGAACCTTGAACGAATTTATAGTCAATATCGATGAAACCAACGCCGCCGCGCTGCTGATCGAGGAGTCGCACAAGCGCCCCGTGGTAGTCGATTTTTGGGCGGACTGGTGCGAGCCCTGTAAGGTGTTGATGCCCCTGCTGGAAAAGATCGCCGCTGAATACCAGGGTGCTTTCCTGCTGGCCAAGGTCAACGCGGACGAGCAGCAGATGATCGCCCAGCAGTTCGGGGTGCGCAGTCTACCCACCGTTATGGTCATCCAGGGTGGCCAGCCGGTGGATGGTTTCGCCGGTGCCCAGCCGGAGGCCCAGGTGCGTGAAATGCTGGAAAAGTACCTGCCCAAGCCCTGGGATGGATTGCTGCAGCAGGCGCAGGAATTGATGGCGCAGGACGATTTCCCCGCGGCACTGCCCTTGCTGCGCCGGGCCTGGGATGAGTCCGGCCAGAGCCACGATATTACCCTTGCCCTGGCACATGTGCTCATCGAATGCCTGCGCCTGGATGAGGCGGAGAAACTCCTCGACGGCGTGCGCATGGCGGACCAGGATGAAGTGTATGAGCAACTGCGCGCACAGCTGGAAATCAAGCGCGAAGCGGCCAAATCTCCAGAGATAGAAGCCCTGGAGCAGCGCCTGCTCGATAATCCGGAAGATCTTGACGTGCGCCACCAGTTGGGGGTGCAGTACACCAATGGGGGTCAGTTCAAAGAGGGCATGGAGCAGTTTATCTATATTCTGCAGCGCGAACTGGACCACGGTGACGG
>JARFQU010000036.1 GCA_029287595.1 Halioglobus sp.
GGGTAAGGGTGAAAAGGTGCGGTAAGAGCGCACCGCGCGGCTGGTAACAGGCGTGGCGATGGTAAACCCCACTCGGAGCAAGACCAAATAGGAATCCGTCAGCTGTGGCCCGCAGTGGATTCGGGTAGGTCGCTACAGGCAGGTGGTGACACCTGTCGCAGATGAATGATCGTCCACGACAGAACCCGGCTTACCGACCGACTCACCAAATTTTCCGAACCGGGACCTATGGGTTCCTCGATGCGCGTGAAGGCCACCCCCTGGAGGGCGCCTCTGCTGGCGCTCAGGCGTTGCTGCGCTGCGGATGGGGCGCAGTGGCGCCGCGTTTTTGTTGCTCGCCCTGGCTCTTATACTTTTTCCTGCTAAGAGTGTTTTTAAAAATAAAAAATTAGCATTTAACTTAAAGTAGATCCTTAAGTTGTGAATTTACTGGATTGTTTTAGTGCAATTTTTACGATTTACTCGCCCGACATATCCGCTGTAAAGTCCTCAAAATCCCCGCTAATTTACTGAAATTCATACGTTTTTTCTCTTTTGCTTGCTTGACAGCCCCTCCGGCGCAGACCTATAGTGTCGAAAAGTGGGAATAAGTGGATAAATCTGGCTTTTTGTGGGTTTCAGGGTCGGATGAGTGGGGGAAGCTGGCGTGTTTCGCGGAGTACAGCACATCAATATGGACGCCAAGGGGCGACTGGCCATGCCAGCACGCCAGCGCGAGCCATTGCTGTCGCGCTGTGATGGCCAGATCGTGGTAACCATTGACACCCAATCCAACTGCCTGGTGGTCTATCCGTTGCCGGAGTGGGAGCGCATTGAGCAGGACATTCAGGGCCTGCCGGCCCTCAATCCGGCGGTGAAACGGTTCCAGCGTTTGCTGCTTGGCTATGCCACCGACCTGGAGTTGGATGGCAATGGTCGCCTGCTGCTGCCCCAGCCCCTGCGTGAATACGCCCAGCTGGATAAGAAACTGGTGCTGGTTGGCCAGGGCAACAAGCTGGAGCTTTGGTCGGAAGCCCTGTGGCTTGCCGAACGGGATCAGGCGTTACAGGACTCCGGTCCTGAGGCCGAACTTCCCGTCGAATTATTGTCACTCACACTGTAGGGCCGGGGGATGCATCAGACAGTTCTGTTGCGAGAGGCGGTTGATGCTCTGGTGACGACGCCCAGTGGTTTTTATGTGGACGGTACTTTCGGGCGCGGCGGTCACAGCCGTTACCTGCTGTCCCGGTTGAGTGAAGAGGGTCGGCTGCTGGGGGTGGATAAAGATCCGCTGGCCCGCGCTGAAGCCGAAAAGTTGGCAGTGGGTGAACCGCGATTCGAGTTTTATCACGGATCCTTCGCCCAGCTTCCCCATCAACTGCGTAGGATGGGGATCGACGCAGTTGATGGCATTTTACTGGATCTGGGTGTCTCGAGTCCGCAGCTGGATGATGGCGAGCGCGGCTTCAGCTTTTTGCAGGATGGACCCCTGGATATGCGCATGGATACCAGCACCGGAGAAACGGCTGCCCAGTGGCTGTCCTACGCCGATGAAGGCGACATTGCCGAAGTGCTCAAAGAGTATGGCGAGGAGCGCTTCGCCCGCCGCATCGCGGCTGCCATCGTCGCCGCGCGCGAGGATGCACCGATTACCTCGACGGGCCGTCTGGCCAAGATAGTCAGCGAAGCAAATCCGAAATGGGAAAAACACAAGCACCCGGCCACCCGCTCATTCCAGGGGATACGCATCAAGGTGAACCGCGAATTGGACGATTTGCAGGACCTGCTCGCTGGCGCGCTGGATATGTTGCGCGTGGGTGGACGCCTGGTGGTGATCAGCTTTCACTCCCTGGAGGACCGTCTGGTCAAACGCTATATGCGTGACATGGCGCGCGGAGAGAAATTTCCACCGGGGGTGCCGGTACTGGACAGCGCCCTCAACCGCAGGATGAAACTGATCGGTAAGGCGGTCAAGGCATCCAGCGAGGAAGTGCAGGGGAACGTGCGCGCACGCAGCGCCATCATGCGCGTGGCGGAGAAGATCAGTTGAGGCAGCGGCCGGCGGAATGAAGAAGATCAAGGTGAGCGGCGTGTTGAGCAGCAGTGATGACCCCGGGCGTGTGCGCATGGCCTGGTTCAGTGCGTCTGCTGCGCTGTGCATCCTGGTTTCCACCTTCGCTGTTATCCATTCCACCCATAACTGCCGCACCCTGTATGCGCAGTTACAGGTGCTGGAATCGGCCCAGTGGTATCTGCAGGAAGACTATGGCCGTTTGCTGCTGGAGCAGAGTACCTGGGCGTCCCACTACCGTGTGGAAAAAGTGGCTCGCGCTGAGCTGGGTATGCAGGCCCCGGACCTGATGCGATTCAAAGTGGTGTCCGAGTGAGCAAGCGCAGCGCCAGGGTCCAGCCCATCTCCGCCTGGCGCTTCTATCTGGTGCTGGGCGTGTTGTGTTCGCTGCTCGCGCTGTTGGTGGGCAGGGTGTTATCGCTGCAGGTGCTCGATACAGAGCGCGGCAGGCAGTTCCTGCAGAACCAGGGAGCCATGCGCTCGGTGCGCACCGCCGAAATACCCGCTTACCGCGGCGTGATTACCGACCGCCGCGGCGAGCCCCTGGCGGTTAGTACCCCGGTCGTTTCTATCTGGGTCAACCCGGATGTGCTGCGGGGCACTGAGAGATTGCCGGAGCTGGCTGCCGCTCTGGGTATGGAGTTGCCTGAACTGGAAAGCAAGCTGGGCCGCTACGAGGGCAAGCAGTTTATGTACCTGCGCCGGCACCTGGTTCCCGCGGATGCGCGGGACATTCTGGATAAGCGCATTCGCGGTGTTTATGGGGAGCGTGAATACCGCCGTTTCTACCCCGCGGGGGAAGTCGCCGCACAGCTGGTCGGATTTACCAATGTCGACGGCGAGGGCATCGCCGGCCTGGAGCTGGCCTACAACGACTGGTTGCAGGGTGCCCCGGGCAAGAAGAAATACATCAAGGATTTGCATGGCGATGTGGTGCGCGATATCGGTGTCATGGAGCCGGCCAGTCCCGGCAAGGACCTGGCCCTGAGTATCGACCTGCGCCTGCAATACCTGCAACACACCGAGCTGCGCAGGGCGGTCACCGCAATGGGCGCGGCCTCTGGCTCCATCGTGACCCTGGACGCCCATACCGGGGAAATACTGGCGATGGTCAACTACCCGGTATACAACCCCAACAGCCGCAAGGGGCTGAAGCCTGCGCATATGCGTAACCGGGCCATGACAGATGTCTACGAGCCCGGTTCCACTATGAAAACCCTGACCCTGGTGGCCGCACTGGAGAGTGGCCGCTATACCCCGGAGACCTTGATCGATACCTCCCCGGGACGCATTCGGGTGGGGCGCAAGGTTTACCCGGATCCGCGCAATTACGGCGAGATCACCGTGACCCGGGTGATCCAGAAATCCAGCCAGGTCGGGGTTACCAAGATTGCCCTGGATCTCGGCCACGAACCTATCTGGGAAGTATTCAACCGCTTCGGCATCGGCAGGCACCCGGGCACGGGTTTTCCCGGGGAGAGCGCCGGTGTGCTGCCCAACCGGCCCCGCTGGCACGCCACGGAAAAGGTTTCACTGGCCTTCGGCTACGGCATAACGACCACCCCGTTGCAGCTGGCCAGTGCCTATACGGTATTTGCCAATGGCGGGGTGCAGCCGCCTGTGTCACTGCTGGCTCTGGACGGGGAGGCGCTTGTGGGCGAAAGCGTTATTGCACCGGAAATAGCCGCCCAGGTGCTGAAGGTACTGCACGCGGTGACCGATGAGAACGGTACCGCGCGCAAGGCGCGGGTTCCCGGCTACCAGGTCGGTGGTAAAACCGGCACAGTACACAAGGTCGGCCCCGGCGGTTATATGGATGATCAGTACGTGGCCCTGTTTGCGGGAGTGGCGCCAAGCGACGATCCGCGGATAGTGACGGTGGTAGTGATCAACGAGCCCAAGGGCGAGGCCTATGGCGGTGGCTCGGCGGCAGCACCGGTGTTCTCCCGTGTTACCCAGGGTGCGCTGCGCCTGCTTGACGTGCCGCCTACGGAAATCGAGGCGGTGGCTCAGGCCGCAGCCGCGCGCGGGGGTGCCGCATGATGCAGGTGGCTGCACATGAGATCAGCCAGCCCATGCCGTTGGCGCAATTGCTGGGCAGTCCCAATTGTGAAGGTGGCGCCACCCTGATTTCCGGCATTGAACTGGATAGCCGCTGTATCCGCCAGGGCGACCTGTTCCTGGCCATGCCCGGCGATGTACACGACGGGCGACAGTTTATCGAGCAGGCGGTGGCCAACGGCGCTGCCGCGGTTGCCGCTGAAGCGCCTGTGGCGGGGTTTGTAGACAGCCTGCCGGTGCCGTTGGTTGAGGTGCCGGAGCTGCGTCAGGGAGCGGGTGAGTTGGCCTCGCGTTTTTTCCGACATCCCAGCCGCAATCTGCACATGGTGGGCGTGACCGGTACCAATGGTAAAACCACCACCAGTCGCCTGCTGGCGCAACTGGGGCGCAGCCTGGACAAGTCCTGCGGGGTTATCGGCACCCTCGGTTGCAGCTTGACCGATGAGGTCAGCGAGGCGGGGAATACCACGCCGGATCCGGTATCCCTGCAGCGGCAGCTGGCCCAGTGGTGGCAACAGGGAGTGTTCGCCGTCGCCATGGAGGTCTCCTCACATGCCCTGGTACAGGGGCGCGTCAACGGCGTGGCATTCGAGAC
This sequence comes from Halioglobus sp., assembly GCA_029287595.1. GTDB lineage: Bacteria > Pseudomonadota > Gammaproteobacteria > Pseudomonadales > Halieaceae > JAACFI01. The sequence goes on from JARFQU010000036.1 coordinate 4,707, forward strand.
GGCTATCTATACCAACCTGTCCCATGACCACCTGGATTATCACGGATCCATGGATGCCTATGGCAGGGCCAAGTTGCGGCTGTTCGCGCTCGATGACCTGGCTCACGCGCTGGTCAACCTGGATGACGAATTTGCGCCGCAGGTGATGGCCGTTGTTCCCCGGCACGCAAACCTGGTGACTTACTCTACCCGCGGAGCCGCGGCAGACGTGCGCGTGGAAAATCCGCGCTTTCACTCCGGCGGTGTGCGTGCGCAATTTTTCAGCCCCTGGGGAGAGGGCGAATTTGACAGCCCATTGCCCGGGGATTTCAACCTTGCCAACCTGGCTGCCGCGATCTCTGCGCTGGTCCTGGCGGGCGAGGATCTGGCAGCAGTGTTAGCCGCGGTTGCCCGGCTCACGCCGGTGCCAGGTCGCATGCAGTTTATTCCCAATACCCTGGGACTGCAGGTCATCGTCGATTATGCCCATACCCCGGATGCGCTGCAGCAGGTGCTGGGTGCGCTGCGGCCTCATGTGGAGGGTGCGCTGGTAACGGTCTTCGGTTGCGGTGGGGATCGCGATCGGGAAAAGCGCCAGCTCATGGGTCGCGTGGCCTGTGAGCTGTCGGACCGGGTGGTGATTACCAGTGACAACCCGCGTGGTGAGACACCGGCGGATATCATGGATGATATCGAGACAGGTTGCAGTGGCGACTATCTCTGTCTTGAGGACCGTGCGGCCGCGATTGCCCATGCCATTGGTGAGGCGCGGCCCGGCGACTGTGTACTGATCGCCGGCAAGGGCCACGAGGAATACCAGCTTATCGAGGGTCGGCGGGAATATTTCAGCGACGCTGTCCAGGCCCGGGCCCGGCTCGATGAGAGGGCGCGCTCATGATGCGGTCCATGACCCTGGCGGAAATCTGTGCACCCCTGGGTGCCACACTGCTTGGTGCTGACTGCGAATTTCATGGTGTCTCCACAGACAGTCGCACAGTGTGCTCCGGGGATTTGTTCGTCGCCTTGCGCGGGGAGCAATTCGATGGTCATGAATACCTGGCCCAGGTGGCGGCAGCGGGTGCCGCCGCCGCAATGGTCAGTCGCGCAAGCGACATTGACCTGCCCCAGTTAATGGTGGATGACACCCAGCGTGGTTTGGGTCATCTGGGGGCCTACAATCGCCAGCTATACCGCGGACCACTGGTGGCAATTACCGGTAGCAGTGGCAAAACCACAGTTAAAAATATGGCGCATGCAGTACTCGCCACCCAGGGCAGCACGCTGGCTACCGAAGGTAATTTCAATAATGAAATTGGCGTTCCGCAGACTCTGCTGCGCCTGACACCTGAGATTGACTTCGCCGTGGTGGAAATGGGCGCTGCCGGTGCCGGGGATATCGCCTGGCTATGTGAGTTGGGTAAGCCCACGGTGGCCCTGTTGCTCAATGCCATGCCCGCCCATTTAGACGGGTTTGGCAGTGTTGAGGATGTCGCCACTGCCAAGGGCGAGATCTTTGACGGCTTGCGCGCCGGTGATGTCGCTATCATCAATGCGGATCAGCCCTGGGCCGGCCAGTGGCGTCGCCGCGCCGGCGCGGCGACGGTGCTTGATTTTGGCCTGCAGCAGACCGCTGCCATCACCGCCACCGCGATCCAGTCGCGCGGTGTCTCCGGGGTGAGCTTTATCGCTTCCACTCCCGCCGGGGACATGCCATTGCGCCTGAGTCTGCCCGGCGTGCATAACGTGGCCAACGCCCTGGCGGCGATCGCAGTCGGACTGGCCTGCCAGTTGCCGTTGGCGCAGATCTGCAGGGCGCTGGAGACGGTGCAGGCGGTACCCGGTCGACTGCTGTCGGCGCAAGCGGACACGGGCGCCACCATTATCGACGATTGTTACAACGCCAATCCGGGCTCGGTGCAGGCGGCAATCGATATTCTCGCCGCCTGCGACGGACGCCGCACGCTGATACTGGGGGCAATGAAGGAGCTGGGCAGCGAAAGCGCTGCACTGCATGCGCAGGTCGGTGAATATGCTCGTGCTGCGGGTATTGACCAGCTCTGGGGCGTGGGGCAGGAATTGCGTGAAACCGTGGCGGCCTTTGGCGCCCGGGCGCGCCATTTCGATGACCGCGCAGCGCTGCTGGCCTGTCTCGATGGTGTATTCGGCAGCGACGATACGGTTTTGGTAAAAGGATCGCGCAGTGCCGGCATGGAGCAGGTGCTGCAGGCCCTGTTGCACCAACCGCTGGCGGGGGAGGGCTGAATGCTTTTATTTTTAGCGCAGTACATCAGCCAGTTCGAAAGTGCCTTCGGGGTATTTCAGTACCTGACGCTGCGCGGCATCCTCGCCGCCGGCACTGCCCTGGCGATTTCCCTGCTGGTGGGGCCGGCGATGATTCGCAGGCTGAACTTCCACCAGGTAGGGCAGGCAGTGCGCGATGACGGCCCCCAGAGCCACCTGAGCAAATCCGGTACGCCGACCATGGGCGGCGCGTTGATCCTGGTGGCAATAGCGATTTCCACCCTGCTGTGGGGAGACCTGAGCAATGCCTACTTATGGGTCGCCCTGCTGGTCACTGCCGTGTTTGGTGCGGTGGGTTGGGTGGATGACTATCGCAAGGTAGTGGAAAAGGATTCGCGGGGTCTGCCGGCGCGCTGGAAGTACCTGTGGCAGTCGGTGGCGGGCATCTCCGCGGCCCTGTACCTGTACTTTGCCTTCGACACGCCGGTCACTACGGAACTGTATATCCCGTTCTTCAAGGACTTTGCCTGGAGTATGGGCCCGCTGTTTATCGTATTGGCGTATTTCGTGATTGTCGGTTCCAGTAATGCGGTCAATCTCACCGACGGACTGGACGGCCTTGCCATTTTGCCCACGGTGATGGTGGGGACCGCGCTGGGCATTATTGCCTACCTTACCGGGCACGTGGATTTTGCCGACTACCTGCATATTCCCTACGTCGCCGGCAGCGGCGAGCTGGCGGTATTCTGCGGCGCTATCGCCGGTGCCGGACTGGGCTTTCTCTGGTTCAACACCTACCCCGCCCAGGTATTCATGGGCGATGTGGGCGCGCTGGCCCTGGGGGCGGCCCTGGGTACCGTGGCGGTGATAACCCGGCATGAAATCGTATTTTTTATCATGGGCGGTATTTTCGTGCTGGAGACGGTGTCGGTCATGTTGCAGGTGGCATCTTTCAAGCTCACCGGCAAACGCATCTTCCGCATGGCGCCCATCCACCATCACTATGAGTTAAAAGGCTGGCCTGAGCCCCGGGTGATTGTGCGTTTCTGGATTATTACGGTGATGCTGGTGCTGTTCGGGCTGGCAACGTTGAAGTTACGTTAGGTAAATAGAGAGTGGCATTGGCAGTGGCGCAGAATGTAATTGCAAGCAGTGAGCACCGGGTAGTGGTTGGCCTGGGCGTCACCGGCTTGTCCTGCGCGCGCCACCTTTATGCGCGCGGGTTGCCGTTCACGGTGATAGACACCCGTGCAGCGCCTCCGGGGCTGGCCGAGTTGCAGCGCGAAATGCCAGGGGTCAGCGTTTTTGCCGGGGTTTATCCAGCTGACCTGATCGATGGCGCCAGCGAGCTGATCGTCAGCCCCGGTATCGCCATGGACGATCCCCTGGTAAGTCGCGCACGGGATCTGGGTATCGAGGTGGTCGGTGACATCGACCTGTTCGTGCGCGAAGCCCGGGCGCCAGTGATCGGCATTACCGGCTCCAATGCCAAATCTACGGTCACCGAGCTGGTAGGGCATATGGCGCAGACCGCCGGCCTCAATGTGGGCGTAGGCGGCAACCTGGGAACGCCAGCCCTGGACCTGCTGGACGATGCACGTGAACTCTATGTGCTGGAGCTGTCCAGTTTCCAGCTGGAGCGCGCCGGTGAGTTGGGACTGGCCGTAGCCACCGTGCTCAACGTCAGCGCGGACCACCTCGATCGCCACGGCAGTATGCCGGCCTACCACCAGGCCAAACACCGCATTTTCCGTGGCTGTCGCAAGGTCGTGGTAAACCGGGATGACCCGCTTACCATAGCCCTGGTCGCTCCCGGGGTGGAGGTTGTCAGCTGGCGCCTGCGTGAGCCCGAGTTGAACGGCTTTGGGCTGCGGCTGCTGGATGGCCGGGAGTGGCTGTGCCACGGTTTCGAGCGCCTGTTACCGGTAGACGAAATGGGCATCGCCGGGCGCCACAACGTGGCCAACGCGCTGGCCGCCCTGGCCCTTGGTAGCGCGGCCGGCCTGCCGGTGGCGGCGATGACGGCCGCGCTGCAAAGCTTTCACGGACTGCCCCATCGCTGCCAGCTCGTTGCAAAAATCAATGGCGTGCGCTTCATCGATGATTCCAAGGGCACCAATGTGGGCGCGACCCAGGCAGCCCTGGCTGGGCTGGGTGGCGAGCGGGACATTGTGTTGATTGCAGGCGGCCAGGCCAAGGGTGCCGACTTCAAGGGTTTGCAGGGTGCGGTGCGCCGGCACTGCAAACTGCTGGTGCTGATTGGTGAGGATGCCGCTGAACTGGAGCAGGCCCTGGCGCAATGCGTCCCGGTAGTGCACGCCAACTCTATGGCGGACGCCGTAGCCCGAGCTGCGGATGCAGCCGAGGCCGGCGACACAGTGCTGTTGTCGCCGGCTTGCGCCAGCTTCGATATGTTCAGCGGGTATGTGCAACGCGCAGAAGTGTTTTGTGCCGCGGTCACGGCTTTACAGGAGGAGGGGTCGTGAGTAACGCGCGGGCCGCCACGCTGTTTCCCTCCGCGCCGGATGTGCCTCTGGCCCTGTTGGGTGCGGCGCTGATGCTGGTGGGCCTGGTGGCGATCAGTTCGGCCTCCATCGAGTACGCCGACTGGCACTTCCAGAATCCCTGGTTTCACACCCAGCGGCACATGATGTACCTGCTACTCGCGTCCGTTGGTGCGATTGTGGTGTATCGGGTGCCCACCCGATTCTGGCTGGACACCGGTTGGGTCTGGCTGTTTGTCGCCCTGGCGTTATTGATCCTGGTATTGATTCCCGGCATTGGTCGCGAGGTGAATGGCAGCCAGCGCTGGCTGCCCCTGGGGCCCTTTACCCTGCAGCCCTCGGAATTCGCCAAGCTGGCTATGGTGGTGTACCTGGCGGGATATATGGTGCGCCGCGAGCACGAGGTGCGTAATCATTGGCAGGGCTTTTTGAAGCCCATGGCGGTGTTGTTTGCCGCAACCCTGTTGCTGATGATAGAGCCCGATTTCGGCGCCACGGTAATTGTCGTGGCCAGTGCATTCGGCATGCTGTTCCTGGCGGGTGTCAAGCTGGGGCACTTCCTGTTGGTATTGCTGGGGGCCATTGGCGCCATGCTGGTGCTGGTGGTCAGCGAGCCCTACCGGGTCAAGCGCCTTACCGCCTACACCGACCCCTGGGCAGATCCCTACAACACCGGCTTCCAGCTGACCCAGTCCCTGATCGCCTTCGGCCGCGGCGAGTGGTTTGGCGTGGGTCTGGGCAACAGTGTACAGAAACTCTTTTATCTGCCGGAAGCGCACACGGACTTTGTGTTCGCCATCTGGGCCGAGGAAACCGGCTTTGTTGGCGCCATCGCGGTGATCAGTCTGTATGTGGCGCTGATCGGTCGCATTTTCTGGGTAGGGCGTCGCAGTGTGGTAGCGGGCAATACTTTTGGTGGTTACCTCTGTTACGGCGTGGCGCTGATATTTTCCGGGCAGGCGTTCATCAACATGGGCGTCAGCTCCGGTCTGCTGCCTACCAAGGGCCTGACCCTGCCCTTTGTCAGTTACGGCGGTACCAGCCTCATCGTCTGCTGCGCCATGCTGGCATTGGTGCTGCGGGTCGACCATGAAAACCGCTCGCCCAGGGGACGCAGATCATGAGCGCGACGCAACCTCTGGTACTGATGATGGCCGGTGGCACCGGGGGACATGTCTACCCGGCGCTGGCGGTGGCGCGGGAAATGCTGGACCGCGGCTATCGGGTGGAATGGGTGGGAACTTCCCGCGGTCTCGAGCACCGGGTAGTGCCCGCCGCGGGTATCACCCTGCACTGTTTGCCGGTGCGCGGTGTTCGCGGCAAGAATATTCTGCACAAGGTATTGGCTGTCCTGAACCTGTTGCTGGCCTCTTTGCAGGCGCTGTGGTTGGTGTTTCGCCTGGCCCCCGGCTGTGTGGTGGGCATGGGCGGTTATGTTGCCGGCCCCGGCGGTGTAGCGGCCTGGCTGTTGCGCAAACCCCTGCTGATTCACGAGCAGAACGCGGTGGCGGGCACCACCAACCGTATGCTCGCCCCCATGGCGGCAAAGATCGTCGCGGGTTTTCCCGGCGCATTCCGCGGTGATGTGGAGTATGTGGTGCTGGGCAACCCGATTCGCAGAGAGTTGGTGACGGCCGCGGCCGCCAGTGACTACGACTACGCTGGCCAGCGCCCCCTGCGCCTGCTGGTACTGGGTGGCAGTCTCGGTGCGCGCCCCATCAACGACATGATTCCCGGCGCGGTCAGGAAGCTGCTCGAGGAGCATGCCGCCTCGCTGGAAGTTTGGCACCAGGCCGGCGACGCCCACGATGACGTGGTGCGCGAGAGCTATGCCGGTTTGCAGGACAAGGGCGTGCAGGTTGCCCCCTTTATCGAGGACATGGCGGCGGCCTATGCCTGGGCGGACCTGGTGTTGTGCCGCGCGGGCGCGCTGACGGTGGCGGAGTTGGCGGTCATGGGGCGTCCCGCCATGCTGGTGCCCCTGCCCCAGGCCATCGACGATCACCAGACCGCCAATGCCCGCTCCCTGACCGACCGGGGCGGTGCCGTCCTGTTGCGCCAGAGTGAGATGAATGTGGAGTCCCTGGTGCAGTTGCTGCAGGGCTACCTGGCCCATCCCCAGCGACTGCCGGCGATGGCCGCCGCCTCCCGTGCCACTGCCACACCGGATGCGGCCCAACGTGTCAGCGACTGCTGCGAGGAGTTGCTGCATGGTTGACGTGAAAAACACCTACAGTGTGCCGGAGATGCGCCGTGTGCGCCGCATTCATATGATCGGCATCGGTGGCACGGGTATGAGTGGTATCGCCGAGGTGCTGGTAAACCTCGGTTACGAGGTTGCCGGATCGGATTTGCGCGCCAGCGCAGTGACCCGGCGTCTGCAGGCCAAGGGTATTGAGGTTTTCATCGGCCACGCGGCGCAAAATATAGGTCGCGCGGACGTGGTGGTGAGCTCCAGCGCCGTGGATGAAGCCAACCCCGAGGTGATGGCAGCCCGCCAGGCGCGGGTGCCGGTGGTGCCCCGTGCGGAGATGTTGGCGGAGCTGATGCGCTACCGGCACGGTATCGCAGTGGCTGGCACCCACGGTAAGACCACTACCACCAGTTTGATCGCGGCAATTTTTGGCGCCGCCGGTCTGGACCCTACTTTTGTTATCGGTGGTCTGGTTAACAGCGCCGGCAGCAACGCGCAACTCGGGGCCAGCCGGTTCCTGATTGCCGAGGCCGACGAAAGCGACGCCTCCTTCCTGCACCTGCAGCCCATGGTTACTGTAGTGACCAATATCGAAGCAGACCACATGGAAACCTATGGCGGCGATTTCAGCCAATTGCGCCGCACCTTTTTGGAATTCCTGCACAACCTGCCGTTTTATGGTGTGGCTGTGTTGTGTGTGGACGACCCGGTGATTCGGGAACTGCTGCCGGAAGTTACCCGACAGGTGATCACTTATGGCTTTGCCGAGGACGCCGACTATCGCGTCAGCGACATGCAGGGAGAGGGCCTGGTCACGCGCTTCCTGGTGCGCCGTCCCGGCGGTGCCAGTGCGCTGCCCATTACCCTGAATATGCCCGGCACTCACAATGTACTGAACGCCACCGCCGCTGTGGCCGTTGCCTGTGATGAGGGGCTGCAGGACAGCGCCATGCAGCAGGGCCTGCAGCAGTTTTCCGGGGTCGGTCGGCGCTTTACCCAGATGGGAGAAGTTGCATTTCCCGATGGCAAAGCGCTGTTGGTGGACGACTACGGGCACCACCCCACAGAGGTCAAAGCGACCCTGGAGTCGGCCCGACAGGCCTGGCCCCAGCGCCGTGTGGTGATGGTGTACCAGCCGCATCGCTATACCCGTACCCGGGATCTGTACGAGGACTTCGTAGCGGTATTATCACGCTGTGATGTATTGCTGCTGCTGGATGTTTATCCCGCCGGGGAGGAAGCCATACCGGGAGCGGACAGTCGCAGCCTGACACGCAGTATTCGCCAGCGCGGGCAGATAGAGCCGGTGTTCGCCGAGCGCATCGAAGATGTCCCCGGGCTGCTGCGTGACATAGTCATCGACGGTGATGTGGTGATTACCCAGGGCGCGGGCAACGTGGCGCAACTCGCCCAGGACCTGGCAGCGCTCGATTTAACGCGGGGGACGCCGCAATGATGGCCTGGAGCCCGGAGAAAGGTCCGGTAGCCGTGCTGCTGGGTGGCAACTCCGCAGAGCGGCAGGTGTCACTGCAAAGTGGCCAGACTGTGCAGACGGCACTGCAGGCGCTTGGCTACCAGGTGCGCGCGGTAGATCCCGCAGAACCCGACTGGGTGGCGCAACTGCAGGGCGTCTCATGTGCATTTAACGCGCTGCACGGTCCTGGTGGCGAGGACGGCACCATGCAGGGCGCACTGCAGGCACTGGAGATACCCTGCACTGGTTCTGGTGTGCTGGGTTCAGCGCTGGCTATGGACAAGTTGCGCAGCAAGCAGTTGTGGCAGGGCATGGGCGTCAGTACCGCCGGCTTTGTGACCCTGCATGCCGACACGGACTGGCAGGCGGTGATTCAGCGCTTTGGCAAGGTATTCGTCAAGCCGGCCTGTGAGGGATCCAGTATTGGCATGGCCGCCGCCGATAATCCTGACACCTTGCAAAAAGCCTATGAATTTGCCGCGGCCTATGCCGGGTCGGTACTGGCGGAACAGTTTATCGAGGGTCCGGAATACACCGTGGCGGTGCTGGGTGAGGATGCCTTGCCGGCCATCCGGCTGGAGACGGATAACGAGTTTTACGACTACGAGGCGAAATACCTGTCCGACGACACCCGCTATCTCTGCCCCTGCGGCCTGACGGTTGCAGAAGAAGCCGAGATGGCGCAGCTGGCCTTGCAGGCATTCAGCTCCCTGGGATGCGCGGTATGGGGGCGGGTAGATGTCATGCGCGGCAGTGACGGCAGCTTCTATGTGCTGGAGGTCAATACCATCCCGGGAATGACCTCCCACAGCCTGGTGCCCATGGCCGCAGCCGCGGCAGGTATGGATATTACCGCGCTGGTACAGCGCATACTGCAATTGAGCGCGGAGGCCTGGGTACAGCATGGTTAAGGCGCTGCATACTGCTCCATCCGTACGCTCCCGTATCAAGGGTGCCCCGGTCAAGGGCCGCCCAGGATAGGGCCGCCCTGGAAAGGGACGCCCAGGAAAGGGCCGCACCCCTGTTGGCAAGAAAGGCAAGGCCGGCAGGACACGCCAGCCCGTCAAGGGCGCTTCACGCAAAGTGGTCGCCCCCTCGAGCAGGCCTCCCAGGTCGGCCGCGTGGTTGAACCGCGTGTTGATTCTGTCGGGCGCCGCCGTTGTGCTGGCGGCCGCGGTGCAGGCTTATCTGGTGCTGGAGCGTATTCCGGTGCAGCGTATCAGCGTAACCGGGGATCTGGAGCATACCCGGGCGGAAGCAGTGCAGGCCATGGTGCAGCCGGCCCTGGCGGGTGGTTTCCTCAATGCCGACCTGCAGCGCATTCGCACCGAGCTTGAGGCCCTGCCCTGGATTTACCGGGTCAGTGTGCGTCGCAAGTGGCCCAATGCACTGGAAATTAACGTCGCCGAGCAACTGCCGATTGCGCGCTGGGGCACAGATGGTTTCCTCAACCACGAGGGAGAGGTGTTCCGTTCCAGCAACAGTGAACAGTGGCAATCCCTGCCGATTTTGCGCGGGCCTGAGGGGGCGGCCCGTTCGCTGGTGGCCAGCTACCAGCGCCTGGCGGATACGCTGCGCCCACTGGGACTGGCAGTACAGCAGTTGTCGGTGGATGAGCGCGCTCAGGTCAATGCGCAATTGAGTGGCGGGGTAGAGCTGGCCCTGGGGGGCGATGACTTCAAGGAACGCATGCAGCGCCTGGTAACGGTGTACCACAGCGAGTTGGCGGGGCGCATGGCCGAAGTCCAACGAATTGATTTGCGCTATGCCAGCGGCATTGCCGTGGCATTTCGCGAACCCGTCCAGGTGGCCGGGTCGGAATTATAACGAGAAGTATAGGGGAGACACTGCCATGGGCAGCGCGCAGGACAAAATGATGATCGTCGGCCTGGATATCGGCACTTCCAAGGTTGTCTCCATCGTCGGGGAAATCGGGCCCGATGGTAGCATTGAGGTGGTGGGTATTGGCTCCCATCCCTCCAAGGGCATGAAGAAGGGGGTGGTGGTCAACATTGAGTCCACGGTGCAGTCCATACAGCGTGCGGTTGAAGAGGCGGAGCTGATGGCCGGTTGCCAGATTCACTCGGTGTACGTGGGTATTGCAGGCAGCCACATCCGCAGCCTGAATTCCCACGGCATCGTGGCGATCAAGGACGGCGAAGTGTATGGGCCAGACCTGGAGCGTGTCATCGACGCGGCCCAGGCGGTGGCCATTCCAGCGGACCAGAAGATTTTGCACATCCTGCCCCAGGAATACGTGATCGATAACCAGGAAGGCATCAAGGAGCCATTGGGCATGTCCGGGGTGCGCCTGGAAGCCAAGGTTCACCTGGTGACCTGCGCGGTAAACGCGGCCCAGAACATTGAGAAATGTATTCGTCGCTGCGGTCTGGAAGTAGAGGAGATTATTCTCGAGCAACTGGCCTCCAGTTATTCCGTGCTCACCGAGGATGAGCGGGAGTTGGGCGTGTGCCTGGTGGATGTGGGTGGCGGAACCACCGATATCGCGATATTTACCGACGGCTCCATCCGCCACACCGGGGTGATACCGATTGCCGGCGACCAGGTCACCAACGATATCGCCATGGCCCTGCGCACACCCACTCAGCATGCTGAGGAAATCAAAATCAAGTACGCCTGCGCCCTCACCCAACTGGCCGGCGCGGACGAGACTATCAAAGTGCCCAGCGTCGGCGATCGTGCGCCGCGGGATCTGTCGCGTCAGTCATTGGCGGAGGTGGTGGAGCCGCGCTATGACGAGCTGTTCACCCTGGTGCAGGCGGAACTGCGCCGCAGCGGCTTCGAGGACATGGTAGCTGCGGGCATCGTGTTGACCGGTGGTACCTCCAAGATGGAAGGGGTGGTGGAGCTGGCCGAGGAGATCTTCCACATGCCGGTGCGGGTGGGTTACCCGCAGACGGTACAGGGTTTGAATGACATTGTGCGCAACCCGATCTACGCCACCAGCGTCGGTCTGTTGCAGTACGGGCGGGAACACCAGTACGAGGCGGGCCCGTCGGCCGCCAAAGCGGCGGGTTCCAGCGAAGGATTCTTTAGCCGGGCCAAGGTCTGGTTACAGAGTAATTTCTAAATTTTTAAGCAGTAGGACGTCGTGTGAGAGCGCGGCTTTTCAATAAAAGGGGAGTAAGACCATGTTTGAACTGATCGATAACATACCTTCAAATGCAGTAATCAAGGTGATAGGCATAGGCGGAGGCGGTGGCAACGCCGTCAAGCACATGATTGAAAATGACGTGGAGGGCGTGGATTTTATCTGCGCCAATACCGATGCCCAGGCCCTTTCTGATATCGAATCCAAGACTGTGCTGCAGCTTGGTGGCGAGATCACCAAGGGGCTGGGTGCCGGTGCCAACCCGGAGATCGGGCGGGCGGCGGCCATGGAAGACCGGGAACGCATCGCCGATTCCCTGCGCGGTGCCGATATGGTGTTTATCACCGCCGGCATGGGTGGGGGCACAGGCACTGGTGGTGCCCCGGTGGTGGCGGAAGTTGCCCGGGAGATGGGCATCCTGACCGTGGCCGTGGTCACCCGACCGTTTCCCTTCGAAGGGAAAAAGCGCCTGTCGATCGCCCACGAAGGGGTGGGTGAATTGCAGCAGCACGTGGACTCCCTGATCACCATTCCCAACGAAAAACTGTTGGAAGTGCTGGGCAAGAACTGCAGCCTGCTGGATGCCTTCAAGGAGGCCAATGACGTCCTGTTGGGTGCTGTGCAGGGTATTGCGGACCTGATCATCCGGCCCGGTATGATCAACGTGGATTTCGCCGATGTGCGCACGGTGATGTCTGAAATGGGCATGGCAATGATGGGCACCGGCAGCTCCAAGGGTGAGAACCGCGCCCGCGAGGCGGCCGAGCGGGCCATCAACAGCCCACTGCTGGATGACATCGACCTGCAGGGTGCCCGCGGTATCCTGGTGAACATTACCGCCGGACTGGATCTGTCCCTGGGTGAGTTCTCCGAGGTGGGTGATACCATCGAGGAGTTCGCCTCGGAGGAAGCTACCGTGGTGGTTGGCACCGTGATCGACCCGGGTATGACTGACGAGCTCAAGGTTACCGTTGTGGCGACCGGACTGGGTGGCGTTGCCGCACGGGCTGTGCTGAAGGTGGTGGATGCAGCACCCAAGGCAGAAGAAGTCGCTGTAGAGATTGCAGACGAGCCGGACTACAAGGAGTTCGATCGCCCCACTGCCATGCGCAACAAGCCACGCCGGGCGGGTAGTGAACAGATGGCAGCCGCGGCCGACGGCGCGAGTGAGGAATATTTCGATATTCCCGCATTTTTGCGTCGCCAGGCGGACTAGCAGCATAATCCGCGCCGCCTTTTCCTGTGCCCCTGCTATGCTTGGTAGTGGCACCGGAACGGGTGAGGAGAGGTTGTGCTGCGTCAGCGAACACTGGGCAAGTCGGTAGGGATTACGGGCGTTGGGCTGCATTCAGGCGAACAGGTTCACCTGGTATTGCACCCCGCGCCGGTCAATGCGGGAGTGGTCTTTCGCCGGGTTGACTGCACCCCGGTAGTGCAGATTCCCGCACGTGCCGAGTATGTGGGCGACACCGTGCTCTCTACCAGTCTGGTGGCGTCAGGGCAGCGTGTCTCCACGGTGGAACACCTGCTGGCGACTATGGCTGGATTGGGTATCGACAACGCCATTATCGATGTCGATGCGGCGGAGATTCCCATTATGGACGGCAGCGCCGGCCCCTTTGTGTCCCTGGTGCAGTCAGCCGGATTGCGCGAGCAGGATGCGCCGAAGCGGTTTTTACGCGTAAAACGCAAGGTCACGGTGGAAGACGGCGACAAGGTAGCCAGCTTTCTCCCCTTTGATGGCTTCAAAGTGTCGTTTACCATCGACTTTGACCAGCCCGTTTTTCGCGGCCGCTCGGCCCATATTGAGCTGGACTTCACCAGCGCGGCCTTCATCGACGATATCAGCCCCTCCCGCACTTTCGGTTTCACGCACGAAATAGAAGACTTGCGCTCCCGCGGGTTCGCCCGGGGCGGGAGCGTGGACAACGCGGTGGTACTGGAGGACGACCGCGTCCTGAACCTGGAGGGTTTGCGTTCAGAGGATGAACTGGTGAAACACAAGGTGCTGGACGCCATCGGTGACCTGTACCTGCTGGGCTACAACCTGGTGGGTGAATTTCGCGCCTACAAGTCGGGACACGGGTTGAATAACAGGGCCGTCAGATGCCTGCTGGCGCAGCCGGATGCCTGGGAAATGGTCAGTTATGACAGCGCCGCCGAGGCGCCGCCCTGCTACGCGCAGGCGCACTAAAACCCCCGCCATCCAGCGCCGCACTATGGGATCCTGATCACAGAAGATGGATGGCATTTCGCCACCGATTATGGCATAGTCCGCAGCCGTTTAACTTTAACCAACGGCCAATGAAAGTCATTCTCATTAACCGCAGACACGGCGGCTCCCGCTCCATAGAGCTGGGGCGCTGGTCCCGTGCCCTGCTGTCCCTGTGTTGCCTGGGATTGCCCCTGGGTATGGCGACGGTGGGCTACATCGCAGGCCAGGACAGCGACGCGCGTTCCGTGCGAGGTGCGGCACTGGACGGGTTGCAGGACGAACTGGAAGAACAATCTGCGGAATTGACACAATTACAGGGGCAGGCCGAGCTCAGGCTCCAGGCCCTGACCCAGAGCCTGGCGGAATTGCAGGCGCGCATGACCCGTCTGGATGCGCTGGGCGAGCATCTCACGGTGATGGCAGACCTGGAAGAGGGCGAGTTTGATTTCAGCCGGGCGCCCGCCATGGGTGGTCCCCTTGCCGGTGAGTTCGATGTGGATTATACGTCCCTGGACCTGGTGGATGAGCTGGGCCAGTTTGAAGCCCGCCTCAGCGACCGGGAACGCCAACTGGATATCCTCGAGTCACTGCTGAGCAATCGCAAGCTGGATGAGCAGAGCTGGTTGTCCGGCCAGCCGGTGGCTAAAGGCTGGATATCTTCCCCCTACGGTAAACGCACTGATCCGTTTTCCGGCAAGCTGGCGATGCATGATGGTATCGATTTTGCCGGCAAGGAAGGCTCTGATGTGCTGGCGGTAGCCGCCGGCGTGGTGACCTGGACCGGTAGTAAGAGCGGATACGGTCAGATGGTGGAAGTTTCCCACGGCGACGGTTATGTCACCCGCTATGCCCACAACAAGCAAAACCTGGTGGCCCCGGGTGACGTGGTGCGCAAGGGAGAACCGATTGCCCTGATGGGCAGCAGCGGCCGTTCCACGGGTGCCCATGTGCACTACGAAGTCTACAAGCACGGCCGCTCGGTCGACCCCTCGAGTTATTTGCGCCGCACCCGGCGCTGAGACCAGTCCCCCCCCTGTCGTATTTACTTGCCCGGCTCTAGCGTCGGGTGGCGTGCATAATTCAAAAAGTTGAAAAGTAATGATTACCAAAGTACTGAAAAACGTATTCGGCACCCGCAATGACCGTGAACTAAAGCGCATGGGCAAGGTGGTGAAGCAGATCAATGCCCTGGCTGACGACATCAAGGCGCTCAGCGATGAGCAGCTCGCCGCGAAGACTCCAGAATTCAGGCAGCGCCTGGCCGACGGCCAGACCCTGGATCAACTCCTGCCGGAGGCCTTTGCAGTGGTGCGCGAGGCCGGTGAGCGGGCGCTGGGGCTGCGGCACTTCGATGTGCAGCTGATCGGTGGCATGGCGCTACACGAGGGCAAGATTGCAGAGATGCGTACCGGTGAGGGTAAGACCCTGGTGGCGACCTTGCCTGCCTATCTGAATGCGTTGACTGGCAAGGGAGTGCACCTGATTACGGTGAACGATTACCTGGCCAACCGCGATGCCAACTGGATGGGCCCCCTGTATAACTTCCTGGGGATTTCGGTGGGGGTGATCAAGTCCGGGCAGTTGCAGGAGCAGAAGCGCGAGGCTTATGAATGCGACATCATCTACGGCACCAACAACGAATTCGGTTTTGACTACCTGCGTGACAATATGGCCTTCAGCCTGCAGGACAGGATGCAGGGTGAGCTGAATTTTGCCATCGTTGACGAGGTGGACTCCATCCTGATCGACGAGGCGCGCACCCCGCTGATTATCTCCGGTGCTTCCGAGGACAGCTCGGAGCTGTACAAGCGCATCAATCGCCTGGTGCCGTCGCTGAGGCTGGAAACCGAGGGTGAAGATGGGCATTTCACCGTTGATGAAAAACAGCGGCAGGTTGAAATGACCGAGGCTGGCCATGAGCATATCGAGGAAATGCTGGTCTCCGATGGTCTGCTGGAGGAGGGTGACAGCCTGTATGCGGCCACCAACCTGAACCTGCTGCATCATGTGTATTCCGGCCTGCGCGCTCACGCCCTGTTCCATCGCGACGTGGAGTACATCGTGCAGGATGGCCAGGTGGTGCTGATCGATGAACATACCGGCCGTACCATGCCCGGGCGACGCCTGTCGGAAGGCCTGCACCAGGCCATCGAGGCAAAAGAGGGCGTGGCGATCCAGAGCGAGAGCCAGACCCTGGCGTCCACCACCTTCCAGAACTATTTCCGTCTGTACAACACACTGTCTGGCATGACCGGCACCGCCGACACTGAGGCCTTTGAATTCCGCCAGATATACGGCCTGGAAGTATTGGTCATCCCCACCAACGTGACCCAGCTGCGCAAGGACCTTAACGACCTGGTCTATCTCAGCAGTGAAGAGAAATTCGACGCGATTGTGGCGGATGTGAAAGAGTGCATGAGCAACGGCGCTCCGGTGCTGGTGGGTACTGCGTCGGTGGAAACCTCCGAAGCGCTGTCCCAGCGCTTTCGCGCGGCCAAGATCGAGCATAAAGTGCTCAATGCCAAATACCACGAGCAGGAGGCCGAGATCATTGCCCAGGCCGGTCGTCCCGGTGTGGTGACCATCGCCACCAATATGGCTGGTCGCGGTACCGACATCGTGCTGGGGGGCAACCTGGAGGCTGAGCTCAGCGCACAGGGCGATATCAGTGAGGAGAAGCGAGCGCAGTTGCGCGAGGCCTGGCAGCAGCGGCACCAGCAGGTGCTGGATGCGGGTGGTCTGCATATCCTCGGTACTGAACGGCACGAATCACGGCGTATCGACAACCAGTTGCGCGGCCGGGCCGGGCGCCAGGGTGACCCCGGGGTGTCGCGCTTTTACCTGTCCCTGGAAGACAACCTGATGCGTATCTTCGCCTCGGACCGGGTAAAGAATTTCATGCAGGCCCTGGGTATGGAAAAGGGCGAGGCTATTGAGCACCGCATGGTGACCAATGCCATTGAAAAGGCTCAGCGCAAGGTGGAAGGGCGCAACTTTGATATCCGCAAGCAGTTGCTGGAATACGATGACGTGGCCAATGACCAGCGGCAGATTATCTACCAGCAGCGCAATGACCTGCTGACCGAGTCGGATATCTCGGAAACGATCACTGCGATTCGCGCGGACGTTGTTGCCGAGGCTATCGACAGCTTTATCCCGCCCATGAGTGTGGAAGAGCAGTGGGACGTGCCCGGCCTGGAAAAGCAGTTGGAGGGAGAGTTTGCCGTCGAACTGCCGTTGCAAGCCTGGCTGGATGCGGATGATCAGCTGCATGAAGAGGCCCTGCGGGAGAAAATTACCGCGGCGGTTCAGGCGGCCTACGACGCCAAGAGCGAACAGGTTGGCCCGGATATGCGCAAGATCGAGAAACAGATCATGCTGCAGGTGCTGGACACCTTGTGGAAAGAGCATCTGGCAACCATGGACCACCTGCGCCAGGGTATTCACCTGCGCGCCACTGCGCAGAAAAATCCCAAGCAGGAGTACAAGCGCGAGTCCTTTGCACTGTTTGAGGAGTTGCTAACCAGCCTGAAGTACGAGGTGGTTAAATTCCTCAGCCATGTGCAGATCCAGCGCCAGGACGAGGCGGAGCAGATTGAACGCCAGCGGCGCGCGGCTGCGGAGCGCGAAAAGCTGGTGTTGCAGCACGCGGAGGCTTCCGGGCTGGCGGGTGCTGGCGGGGAAGCACAGGAGCCGGAGCAGCCGATGGTGCCCCAGACCTTTACCCGGGAGCAGCCCAAGGTGGGCCGCAACGATCCCTGCCCCTGCGGCAGCGGCAAAAAGTACAAACAGTGCCATGGCAAGCTGTAAGCGGAAGGTTGCGCTGACATGGCCGTAGGAGACGACAGCCTGCCGACCTTGCGGGCGGTTCCCGGGGTGCGATTGGGAACCGTGTCGGCGGGTATCAAGAAACCCGGCCGCCAGGACCTGGTGTTAATTGAGCTCAGCCCCGGCACCCACTGTGCCGCGGTATTTACCCGCAACGCCTTCTGCGCGGCGCCAGTGACGGTGGCGCGAGAACACCTGCGCACCAGTGGTTATCAGCCGCGCTACCTGCTGGTTAATACCGGCAATGCCAATGCGGGAACCGGTGATCCGGGGATGAGTGACGCAAGGGCCTGTGCCACCGCCGTGGCGGAGCATACGGGCACTGCGCCTCATGAGGTACTGCCATTTTCTACCGGAGTGATTGGCGAGCCCCTGCCGGTGGACACCATCAGTAGGGCAATTCCGCAGGCCTATGCGGCCCTGGCCAGCGACGGCTGGGCGGATGCCGCCTCGGGCATACTCACCACAGACACCCGTCCCAAGGGCCTGTCCGTCGGCTTCAGTGTCGACGGCGCGAACTATGTGGTAACCGGTATCGCCAAGGGTGCCGGCATGGTGCGCCCCAATATGGCCACCATGCTGGCCTACCTGGCCACCGATGCCGCGGTGGAACAGGCATTGTTGCAGGAGATGTTACTGGCCCTGGTGGAGACCTCATTCAACCGGGTCACCGTCGATGGAGATACTTCCACCAACGACGCCTGCGTGCTGCTGGCCACCGGGGCAGCGGGTAACGCCCCGGTAACAGATAAGAACAGCCCCCTGTATCGGGCTTTGTATGAAGCGGTGGAACAGGTGTGCGTCACCCTGGCCCAGGCCCTGGTGCGCGATGGGGAAGGTGCCACCAAGTTTGT